>NZ_JBQQCG010000040.1:0-100365 GCF_052245575.1 Streptomyces sp. 2A115
AACGGCTCGATCAACTTCCACTGCCCGTCGGTGAGTTGCCTGCGCGTCACGGTCATCTTCCTACCGGATCCGCCTTCCAGAGGTATCAGGATCGGCAAGATTGATCACGACGTCACACAGGCCCTAGTAGGGCTTGGTCAGGTGTGTGGCTGCTGCGCTGGTTCCGCCGCCTGCGTATCCGCTGGGAGATCCGCGACGACATACACCACGCGTTCGTCACACCCTCGGCTGCGCCGTCATCTGCCGACGACGATCGCGCACCGCACTTTGTCGAGAGTAAGGGCAGGCAATTCGCCCCAGGGGATGGTGTCCTCGATGCGTCAGAACGCATACGCAGCAGTCGGGCCCGCGCCGCCTCACATCTGGGATCTCAGCACGTCGACCTCACAGCCCGGCGCGAACGGGTCGAAGCCGTGCTCGATCAGCCAGCGAACCCCCAGCAGGCTTCGCAACGACCACCACGCGTGGATCACGTCGAGGTCGATGTCGGTGCCATAGCCGGCGATGACGTCGTCGAGGTGCTCCTCGTGTCCGAGCGTGAAGGTGGCGAGGTCGTACAGGGCATCACCCTGGCCCGCCTCGGACCAGTCGATGATGCCGGTGACCTCGTCGCCTTCGACGAAGACGTGCGCGATCTGCAGGTCGCCGTGTGTGAACGCCGCAGTCCACGGCCGGAGCGCGGCCTCGGCGACCTGGCGGTTGCGAGTGACCAGGTCGGGGGGAAGGACGCCGTTCGTGACGAGCAACTCGCACTCGTCGTCGAGTTCCGCCGCCAGCGCGACGATGCTCCGGCCGGCCCGGCCCGGCAGGGGTGGCAGGGGCGCTTCGTGCAGCTGCCGGATGGCGGCGCCCGCCGCGGCCCACGCCGCCGGCGCCCCGGTCGACGGCCCGCCGAGGCGCCCAAGCGTCGTCCCCGGGAGTGCGGCGATCGCGAGCACGGGCGGCTTGCGCCACAGGACCTGCGGGGTCGGGACCGGCGCGAGGGACATCGCCTCGACCTCGACGTCGATGCGCGCCTGATCGGCGTCCACCTTCAAGAACACGTCACCGACGCGCAGAGTCGCGCGCTCGGAATGGGCGACGACGACTTCGACCTCATCCATGGGCGACCAGTATCCCGGGGATGATCGCCGACGTCGCCAGGTTTATCGCGTGCGCTTACGCGGCTGACCGCGTCCCGCTACCCGGCGGTCTCGTGCACGAGACCGACCTCTGACGAGGTCCAGCCCACCACTCTCGTTAGGAGTCCTTAGCCCCATCCCCCATCGCCTTGACCTCGGCCGCCCCTCCGGCCCTGCCACGGTTACAGCGCTCCGGTCAGCCAGACGCCAGCACTGCGACTACGCGAGCCCGCATGGTTCCTGCGATCGCCCGGTACTCGAGGTCTGCCTTGGGCGAGTCCGGCTGGACCGAGGGGTAGTTGATGGTGATGAGCCGCAGCTCGATCAAGCCGGTGCGGGCTTCAACATCCAGCCGGAACCAGTTCTCCATCTCGTGCGGCGGATACATCGCATCGAGGTGGTGGGGCCGTGCGACGGGCAGACCGGACTGGGGGTCGGTCAGCGCGTCGACCAACTCCCGTTTCCGGTACGGCACGCCGGTCCGGTGCTCGAGATCCAAGCACCAGCACACCGGTCCCAGTCCCTCGTAGCCGCGGATCCCGAACCCGCGGTAGCCGCCGATGTGGTCGACTGTGCGGGATGGACAACTATCGCCCGGTGGACCGGGATCCTGCTCCCGAATGGTACGGACGCCTGCGCGTGCAGACCGTCGATCTCGGCCCGGCCCGCTGGCTCACCGAGCGTGCCCCAGGCCACGGCGACTTCGGGACGGTGGCGGGTGTCGCCGCGCCTGGATTCGCCGCCTACGCCCGGGTTCTGCATCCGGCTTCCCTGAGTGAGCGGCCGGTACGGTGGACGGCGGTGGCTGCCGCCTACCAGCGCGACGTGACACCGGGCACTGACTGGCATGAGCTGATCGGGATGGACCGCGACTACCACAACGCCTCCGCGTACGGCTTGCCCGGCGTCTGGGACGAGCATCCGCCGGAGGGTCCGACTCCGCCCGCTGTCGCCCAGGCCCTGATCCCCATCCTGGCCCGGCACACCCGGACTTCCGGGCGCTGCTGGTTCGGTTTGTGGAGCGGCTACGGGCGGTGGGACTTCGACCAGGTTCCTTCCTTCGAGACTCCCGGCCGGGACGAAGTGCTGCTCGCCGGGACGCTGGCCGATGCTCTCTCGCCGGTGTCTCTGGACGAGTCCGCCGAACTGCCCGACCTATGGTGGCCGCAGGACCGTGCCTGGTGCCTGGGCGGTGACGTGGACTTGGTAAGTACCTACGTCGGCGGGCCCCGGGCACTGATCGCCGATCTGCTGGCCGCTCCGGAGCTGGAAACGCATCCAGTGGCGCCTGGCGACGGCGTTGGCTGAACCCCGCCGCGGGCGGCCGGGGTCCACCGGGGCGCAGCACCCTCCGGAGCCATCCACAACAGCGGGCTCCCGTGCCGACGCACGACCGGTGTCACCGACTCAGCACACTTCGTGTCACCGACGGCCGGGCCGCCACAGCTGCTGTCACCGGCTCCAGCCACACTGAGCCCTCTCCAACCCCCCGTAGTGGCGTGGCCGGTGGCGTACAGGTCAAGGACGTCTTGACCATGCCCTCGTCACGTACTCACCGCTGCATCGACCGGTTTATCGCGGCGCCGGTGTTGCGCCTGGCCGCGACCGGTGCCGGGTCACCACTCGGTGATGAGCGACGTGCCCGGTTTCGTGCTGCCGCCAGGCTTCGATGAGACGGGTGAGGCGGGTGGGGCGGCGATGCCGCGCACCGTTGCGATCTTGCCGTTGGTGAGGTCGAACGTCACGGTGCCGACGAACCTGGTTTCCGAGCACGAAGAGGATGGCGGGGGCGCCGGTGACGAGCGCGTAGTGGATGGCGGGCGTGCCGCCGGCAAATCGACGTTTCGCGGAGGTGGGTTGAAACCGGCCCGTGCGACGGCGGCGATGCGCTGCGGAGTGTCGTACCGCAGCAGCGTCTCGGTCAACCCGGAGCCGTCGGAGATCGCGGTCGCGTTGTCGGTGAGCAACCCCACCAGCCGTTCGGTGCGGCTCGAGGAGCCAGCGGCGAGGAACTCCTCGGCGATTCTGCGGGCGGATGCCGCCTCGACTTCGCCGCCGCGGCGGCGCGCGGCGGTGATACGGCGCCGGGCCCGGTGGAGGTGCTGCTGGCTTGCGGACTCGGTGATGTCGGCGATCTCCGGCGCGGCTGTGGGAGAACGCTTCGCGCAGGAGGTAGACGGCCCGCTCGAAGGGTGCCAGGCGCTCCATGAGAGTCGGCCGCCGCCGCATCCTCCGCCTCGCGAAGCACTGGCCCTGGGCCCATGTGATCAGCAGCGCGCTCGCCCGGCTCGATGCCCTGCCGAGCCCTGGCTGACCAGCAGCGTCCCGTCTCTACGAGCAACACACCCCGGAACCGTGGAACCCGGCGCCCACCCGGCGCGACAGCCGGGTCATCAGCTGCCCGCAAGCAGAAATCTCCGAAACTCTGAACAACCAGAAAGGGTCCGTCAGCACGCTGACGGACCCTCACGCAAGATCGAGGTCAAGGGCCTCGTACGCGAGAGCCAGGCCAGTGGCGTCCGGCGATGCGGCATTCCGTACCGGGACATGGAGGCTCTGCCCATCCGGGATGCCCTGCCGGCAGATGCGCAGGAGAGGCTGGAGAGGAACCTCTCCGCCCAGGGGCCGGAGATGACCCAAGCCTGGGGCGACCCCGCCGACCTCGCAGCAGCAGCCGAATTCGCCTGGTTCCTGGCCATGGGAAGCAGCGCGAGTGGGCCGTTGCCCGCTGTGCACCAATTGCCCCACCGACATCCCGCCCTTTGCCTGCCCACCCTGGTGTCCCCCTTTGATCAGCATCACGGGCAGAATGGACTCGTGCCGCCACTCACCCAGACCCGTTTCCGGCTACCTCGTGGCGCCCGTTCCGACGCCGCACTGGCTTTGGGGACGTTCGTTTTGCTGGCGATCGCCGAGGGGCAGCGGCCGCACAGCGGCGAGGGCTCGATGCCCTCGCTGATCGTTTCCTGGCTGCTGATCGTCACGGTGTGCGGCGCGCTGCTGTTCCGGCGCCGATGCCCGGCGACGGTGGGCTGGTTCACGGCGCTGGCCACCGGGGTCTACTACGTACTCAGTGCCGTCGACGGGCCGTTGGTCTTGGTCCCGATCGTGGCGCTGTACGCCATCGCGGCCCAGGGCCGGATGCAGTTGGCCGTCGCCATTGCGTCGGCGATGGTGATCGGCGTCGGTGTGGGCGCCCTCATGCCCAACAGCGATGTCACCGGTACGGCGGTGTTCATGCTCACCGGCTGGCTGGTTGCCGTCGTGGCCCTCGGCAGCGTGCGGCACGGTCGCGTGGCGTACGCAGAGGAGGAGGCGCGGCTGCGGGCCACCGAGGAACGGCTGCGCATCGCCCGCGAGTTGCACGATGTGATCGGGCACAACATTTCGATGATCAACGTGCAGTCGGGTGCGGCCCTGCACCGGCTGAAGAAGGACCCTGCGCAGGCCGAGGCGGCGCTGAGCGCCATCAAGGCGGGTAGTCGGGAGACCTTGCAGGAACTGCGGGCCACCCTCGACGTGCTCCGCCGGGTTGACGAGGATGCGCCCAGGGCACCCGCGCCGGGTCTGGCCCGGGCGGACGCACTGGTGGCCTCGGCGAAGCTCGCGGGACTCACGGTGGGGATCGAGCGGACTGGGGCTGAGCGCGCGTTGCCTGCCCAAGTCGACCTGGCCGCGTACCGGATCGTGCAGGAGTCGTTGACCAATGCGGTCCGGCACAGCGGCGCCGGACATGTCACGATCCGGCTCGCATACGGGGATCAGGAGCTGACTGTGGCCGTCGAGGACGACGGCGGGGGCCCGGCAGCCCGCCCGGCCAGGCCGGGCGGCAGCGGCATTGCCGGCATGAAGGAGCGGGCGCGGGCACTGGGGGGCGAACTGGCCGCGAGCCCACGGCCGGAAGGCGGATTCGCGGTGCGGGCCCGGCTACCGTACGAGATCACAGGAGAGCGATGGAGCGGAGCAGCCGATGATCAGGGTCCTGCTGGCGGATGACCACTGGCTGGTGAGGGCCGGGTTCCGGTCGGTCCTGGAGGACGAGGACGACATCGAGGTGATAGGGGAGGCCGCGGACGGGCAAGCCGCGGTCTCGGCCTGTCGCCGGCTGAAGCCGGACGTGGTCCTGATGGACATCCGGATGCCGGGGATGGACGGTCTGGAAGCCACTCAGGTGATCACGGGGGATGAGCAGCTGGCGGCAGTGAAGGTGGTCATCCTGACGACCTTCGATCTGGACGACTACGTGTACGGGGCGCTGCGCGCCGGGGCGACCGGCTTCCTGGTGAAGGACACCGAGCCGGAGGAACTGCTGCACGCGGTGCGGGTCGCCGCCCGGGGCGACGCCCTGATCAGTCCCTCAGTCACCCGGCGGCTCATCGCCGAGTTCGCCGGCCGGGTCAAGGGCCCTCAGCCGGACCCTCGGCTCGATGTGCTGACCGACCGGGAGCGCGAGGTCATGCAGCTGGTGGCCGCGGGGCTCACGAACGACGAGATCGCCGAGCGGCTGGTGCTGCAAATGTCGACGGCGAAGACGCACGTCAGCCGCATTCTGACGAAGCTGGGCGCACGGGACAGGTCACAGGTCGTGGTGCTGGCGTACGAGTCGGGAATGGTCAGCCCCGGCTGGCTGGATGACTAGGCAGACCCGGTCCTCACCTGGCTGGCCGCGGGCCCGCAGGCGTCGTACTGCCCCGGGGTACCGCTCTGGGGTATGCCCTGTGTCATCCCGGGACTGACGATTTCAACCGCGTCGCGCGTGCACCATCAAGGCCATGAACGCACCCCCTCATCGGACAGGCCACGGAGGCCGGCTGCATGCTGGCGGCCCCGGGGTGGTCGGCGTGACCGGGGTCGCCGCTGCAGCGTGGTGCTTCTTCCGCCCGGTCATTCGCGCTTCCATCCCAGGACGTCACTATGGCCCCCACCTGGGGCGCACCCGCCCCCGTACAGGTGCACCTGCGCCGTACTAGCGCGGCCGTACACGCTACTGCAGTCCGGGTCATTCGCTGACTGGGCATGCCTGCGGCCACGCACGGCGCCTGAACCTGTACCTGTCTGACCACCTCGCCCGCCCGGAGGTAGCACGCGTCGGCGGCGACATCTACGAGGTGGGGAGCTCAGTGCTGGCGAGCCGGCTGCCGAGCATGCTTTTAGCCGAAGTTCCCGGACGCCTCGACCATCCGGGCCCGCCACGCCCAGGACAGCGACCGAGACGACCCTGGACCAGCCAGTGATCACCCCCGTCAAATCCGGGCTGGTCAGCCTGGCCTGACCCGATTGACCGTCTGCCCGTGGGCGCCGTTCTACCTCCGGGGTACCGCGTCGCGTACATCTGTTGGGGTACGCCTGGTGTCGTCCCGGGACTGACGATTTCGGCCTGGTCGCGCGTGCACGCTCAAAGGCATGAACGCACCTGCTTCTTCCGGACGGGTCCCGGCCGCGCTCGTCGGCGCTCTCGTCGGAGCTGCCGCCGGAATTCTGCTGGTATCGGCCGCCGGCGCCCTGGCCTTGGAGGTCGACGGCCTGTTCGCCGGTCTGGCGATCGGCGTACCTGCCCTGTGCGGCGCCGTAGTGGGCGCGTCCCTCATGCCCGGCAACTCACGCTCGAATCCGAGGTAGTCACCATGTCTCCCAACCGTGGCGCACCCGCGCCCCTTGCCCCGCCTGCACCACCAGGCCGAGGAGGCCGACGAGCTACAGCGCGCGTCGGCCGGTTCGGCGCCGTGGCCGGCTGGGCCCAGCGTCACCGCTGGGGCGCCCTGCTGATCTGGGTGGCAGTCCTGGCCGCCGTCACGTTGGGCTCGACGGCCGCCGGCTCCGCGTACGAGAACAACTTCGCGCTGCCGGGCACGGACTCGCAGACCGCCACAGACCTTTTCACTGAGCACGGTTCCGACCAGGCCGGGGACAGCGTCGAGATCGTCCTCAAGGACAGCCAGGGCATCGACCAGCCCAAGGCCGCCGTGGAGAAGATGCTGGCCAAGGTCGCGCAGCTGCCGGGCGTCGCCGAGGTACGCAGTCCCTACGTCCACGCCTCCGCCGTGTCCGAGGACGGCACGATCGGCTACGCCACCGTCACGCTCAACGGCAAGGCCGAGGCCGTGCCCAAGGAGGACGTCGCCAAGATCATCGACATCGCCAACGGCGCCGTGTCAGGCGATCTCCAGGTCGAGGTCGGTGGCGAGGCCGTGCGCGCCGCCCAGGAGAAGGGAAGCCCGACCGCGGAACTGGCAGGAATCGCGGCCGCTGTGATCATCCTCGGGCTGCTCTTCGGGTCCCTGGTAGCAGCCGCCGTGCCGCTGCTCACCGCTCTCTTCGCGGTCGGTTCAGCCCTCGGCCTGATCGTTCTCGCCTCGCACGTCTTCACTGTCGCCGACTTCACGCCGCCCATCACGATGCTCGTCGGGCTCGGCGTCGGTATCGACTACGCCCTGCTGATCTTCTACCGCTACCGGCAGGAACTCACCGACGGCGCCGAACCGGCCGAAGCGGGCCGTAAGGCCCTGGACGCCGCCGGCCGCACGGTCTTCTTCGCCGGCTGCACCGTGATCATCGCCCTGCTGGGCCTGGTCGCGCTCGGCCTCGGCTCGCTGCAGGGCGTGGCCCTCGCCCTGGCACTGACCGTGCTGACCACCATGGCCGCTTCGCTGGTCCTGCTGCCCGCACTGCTGGCGCTCTTCGGCAAGCGCATCCAGCGCCATGTGCTCAAGCACGCCGCCAAGACCGCCGCCAAGGGCAAGGCCGAAGGACGCCGCTGGCGGGCCCTGGCCTCAGCGGTACAGCGTCGGCCGTTGCCGGCTCTGGTTGCCGCCACTATCACCCTGCTGGCACTGTCCGCGCCGGCGCTCGGCATGCGGCTCGGCTTCGCCGACGCGGGCAACGATCCGAAGACCACGACGTCCCGGCAGGCGTACGACCTGCTCGCCGAGGGCTTCGGCCCGGGCTTCAACGGTCCGCTGGTCGTCCTGGCACAAGGAGACGTGGCAGCCGGCAAGACCGTGTCGTCCGCACTGGCCAAGACCGAGGGTGTGGCCGCGGCCAGCCCCGCGGTGCCCTCCGAGGACGGCGCCCTGTCGACCGTGTTCGTCTACCCGACGACGTCACCGCAGGACAAGGGCACCGCCGACCTCGTACACCACCTGCGTGACGACGTGGCCCCGGAGCTGGAGCGCGATACCGGCGCCAAGGTCCTGGTCGGCGGCGCCACCGCGGCCTCCCAGGACTTCTCGGAGACCGTCTCCAAGCGGATGCCGCTCTTCATCGCCGTCGTGGTCGGGCTGTCGTCCCTGCTCCTGATGTTGGTCTTCCGGTCGATCCTGATCCCTGTCAAGGCAGCGCTGCTGAACCTGATCTCGATCACCGCCGCGCTCGGCGCCATGACCCTGGTGTTCCAGCACGGTCTCTTCGGGGTGCAGCCGGGCCCGATCGAAGCCTTCCTCCCCGTGCTGATCTTCGCGATCGTGTTCGGGCTCTCCATGGACTACGAGGTGTTCCTCGTCGGGCGAATGCACGAGGAGTGGGAACGCACGAAAGATCACTCCCTCGCGGTGCGGGAAGGACTGGCCTCCACCGGCAAGGTGATCACGGCGGCCGGGGCCATCATGATCGTGGTGTTCGGTGCCTTCATGCTGAGCGCCGACCGGATGCTCCAGGAGTTCGGCCTGGGCCTCGCGGTGGCTATCCTGATGGACGCGCTGGTCATCCGCTGCCTGATGGTCCCGGCCATCATGCAGCTGTTCGGCAAGTGGGCCTGGTGGCTGCCCGCCCCGCTCGCCCGGCGCCTGCCCAAGGTGACGCTCGAAGCCCCTGCGGACAGCCCACCAGCGGGCAGGGGGAGCCCCGCCCTTTGATCGGGAGGTTCCCGATGCTCGCCCCTGCACGCTGATCATGCGGCGCCAGGGCCACGCGCTGGGCTCGGCTGGACACCCATCCAAGCCCAGCGCGTGGATGGCAGCTGTGCACAGCAGCAACTGGGCGCTGCGCCCGCTCAACGGCACGGACATAGGTGTAGCGCGTCGGCCTGGACGCCGGCCGTCGAGGCCGACGGCACGGTCCGCGACGGGGCCTGGGCCGCCGAGGTCACCGGCAGGCTGCTGGACGGCCGACCGAAGGGCATGCGGTTGATCGTCCGCAAGGAACGACCGCATCCCGGAGCCCAGTTGAGGATCACGGACGCCGGCGGCATGCGGATCACCTGCTTCCCGACCAACACCCCTGACCGGCCGCACGGCTTATGTCGACGGTCCGCCGCCGAAAGGGCGCACCTGACCCGTGTGCTCAAGCGCAAGCTGAAGAAGATCCAGTTCCGCCTGCATCTGATCGACGGCTGCCTCGCGGCCACTGGTCTGATCACCGAGCCGCCCTGATCAGACCACCGGACACCACGAGTTCGACCTGAGTACCGGTAGTTCGTTGAATCCGGGGGTAGCGGTCAATGCCATGTCCGATGGTGACCGCGTCGATCAGGGCCTGGAGCCCGGAGGGTGGGTCCTTGTCCGTCCCGGCTTGCCACCACCGGCTGAGGGTGACGGCGGGGGTGAGCCAGGAACGGATGGCCCGTAAGGCCCTGGGCCAGCAGGGCTGTCGGGGTTGGTGGGGTCCGGTTGGTCCCCCTCTCTGGCCTCTCGTCGGGGCAGAGGTCCGGCGCGCTGGCATCCAGAGGTCCGGACACTCGAGCCGCCCACTATGTCATCCTACCTATCTCCCCAACTACCCTCCCTGTCCGCCCTGTTGACAGCTCAGCGAGTCCCCTCAATCATCAGACATCCGATGAATTGGAGCCGCTCATGGATATGTATCCGAGACGTCAGGTCCTGGGCGCCGCGGCCGGAGTCGCCGCCACGGCAGCCCTTCCGCTCACCTCAGCCACCGCCGCACACGCCGCCGAACCACTCCCCGAGCACGCCGGGCCGTGGGTTCCCGTCCCCGACCCCGTCCCTGTGCCGCTCGACACCCTCTACGACAACGACGGCATCGACACCGCCTCCGCACGGGGCGGCGACTTCGACGGCTCGGGCTACACGTTCCCGGGTGAGGAACTTCCGACGGGCCGTGTAGAAGTCGACGGCGTGCCCTTCGTCTTCCCGGCCTCGGCTGATGGCGCGAAGAACAATGTCGTCGCACTCGGCCAGCGCGCCGAACTACCCAAAGGCCGCTACCTCTCGGCCGTTTTCCTCACCGCGGGCAGCTACGGCAACGCCTCCGGCATGGCTACGGTCCACTACACGGACGGCTCGACCACGACCGCCACCCTCGGCGGATCCGACTGGTACGCCGCGGGCGGATCTCTGTCGGTGCCGTACCGCTACGGACCGGACGGCACCAGGGACGAACACCGCGTGGGGATCGGCACGTCCGAGCTGTGGCTCGACCCACGGCGCGACGCCGTAGCCATCACGCTCCCGGTGACCAACCCCGCGGAGGCGAACAAGGCGTCGCTCCACGTGTTCGCGCTGTCCCTGCAACCTGCCGCTCAGGGACGCGCGCTGGCCCTGCGCGGGGCCCGGTCCACCAACTCGCTCCTGGAGTCGTCCGGCGCCCAGAGCGTCGAAGCCACCGTCGTCAACGCGGGGACGGTCGCCGTCCTGGCCACGGACGGCGTCTCGGTGCGCGTCCAGGTTCCGGGAGCCCGCACCGTCGAGGCCGCTCGTGTCGGCCGTCTGGACCCCGGCGAGCAGGCCCGCGTCCGCGTGGGCATCCGCAACCGTGCCGGCACCGCCCCCGGCACGGCCCGGGACGGCTCGGTGACCGTCACCGGACGCGGAACTCAAGTCGCCTCACAGGAAAGCCGGTTGACCCTCGGCGTCGCCGACTACCAGCCCACTGCGGATTCTCTCTCCGGCCACCAGGCGCCGTATTGGTTCCACGGCGCAAAGTTCGGCATCTTCATCCACTGGGGTGTCTACTCGGTGCCCGCCTGGTCGCCGGTCGGAAAGCAGTACGCCGAGTGGTACTGGAACCACATGCAGGACCCCGCCAACGCGGTCTTCGCGTACCACCGCGAGAAGTACGGCGAAGGCTTCGCCTACGACGACTTCATCCCGATGTTCACGGCGGAGAAGTTCGATCCGCGCGCCTGGGTCGAACTGTTCCGGGACGCGGGCGCGGAGTACCACGTGCTGACCTCGAAGCACCACGAAGGCTTCGCCCTGTGGGACACGAAGGTCTGCGACCGCAACTCCGTGAAGATGGGCCCGAAAAGGGACCTCGTCAAGGAACTCTTCGATGCCTCCCGCCGCTACACACCCGAACTCCACCGCGGGCTCTACTTCTCCATGCCCGAGTGGTTCAACCCGGACAATCCCTGGATGGGCCACGCCCCGCGCAACCCATACACCCGGGAACCGGTGCCCTACACGGGCTATACCTCGGGCAAGGACTACGTGAAGGACTACCAGGCTCCACAGATGAAGGAGCTGATCCACGGATACGACCCCGAGGTCATCTGGTGTGACATCGGCGGCGCCAATGACAGCCTGAATGTCCTCGCCGAATACTTCAACCACGCCAAGAACCGCGCCCGGCCCATCGAGGTCACCGTCAACGACCGTGCGGGCATCGGCTTCCACGACTTCACAACGCCCGAGTACACGACGTACGACAACACGGTCGTCGCCAAGTGGGAGTCCAGCCGCGGCCTGGACCCCTTCAGCTACGGCTACAACCAGGCGACACCCGACGACGCCTACATGACGACCGAAGAGGTGGTGCACAGTCTCGTCGACATCGTCTCCAAGAACGGCAACTTCCTCCTCGACATCGGCCCGCGTGCCGACGGCACCATCCCCGAGATCATGCAGACCCGGTTGCGCGAGACAGGCCGCTGGCTGCGCACCAACGGAGAGGCGATCTACGACACCACGTACTGGTCCAGGATGGCCGAACTGGGCGAGGACCTGCGGTTCACCATCCGCCCGGACGAGGCCTTCTACATCCACTCCCTGGCCAAGCCGGGCGCGAAGCTCACCGTCGAAGCACCGATCCCGATCCGCAGCGGCGACAAGGTGACGATGCTCGGCCACGGTCGGCCTCTGACATGGAACCTCAGCAACGGGGCGCTGGTGATCGACGTCCCCGAAGCCGCACGCAAGGCGGGGCAGCATGCGTGGGTCTTCAAAGTGCACTGGCGTGCCTGAGACCCGACGGACACCCTGAGCACGACCGGTGGTCGCGACGGCATGACGCCGCTCGCGACACACCGGTTCCTCGTGGAATGGGGCTGCTTGAGGGTTCGTGCATGCCGATGCCCCCGGTTCGGCGCGGACGGGTGGGACCTGGGCTGCGGGGACCACGGACGGTCCAATATCGCCAACAGCCACCGACACGCGGCCACTTCCGTGGCCTGGCCCCGGTTCACCGATGTGGTCAGTCGCCAGAGCGGGCGTCGCCGCCTCGTGGCCACGCTGAACACCGATGGCACAAGGCGAAGGCGCCGACAGCTGGCCCCATGGCTGCGCGGCCATCCGGAAGTCGAGATGATCTGCCGTGACCGGGCTGGCACCTACCCCGAAGCTGCCTGGAGCGGGGCTCCGAAAGCCCGGCAAGTGGCCGACGCCTGGCATCTGTTGCGCAACCTCGCCGAAGCTTGAAGAAGACGGTCGGTGCCCATCAACCAGTGCCTCCGCACAGCGTTCACGACGCCTCGTCACGAAGTCCCCCACAGCACCACTGCCGACGGCGGAACCACCGCCGGAGAGAGGTGTCGTTCCTCCCGCCGGACGGCAGCAGGAACGTCACATCATCGGGCACCCGGGGCGGCTGGTGGGCCGCACCACCGAGCGGAACACGGAGGTGCAGCAGCTCCTGTCCGCGGGTAAATCCCTCGCCGTGATCGGCCGACAACTGCGGCTGGACCACTCGACCGTACGGCGCTTCGCCCGTGCCCGGAGTCTCGACGAACTGCTGGTCAAGGCCACCCTTCCGGGCATCGATCCTGGACGGACACAAGCCCTGCCTGCACAGCCACTGACGCGAGGGCTGCCACGACGTCCCGCAGCTGCACCGCGAACTGCGCGCACGTGGCTTCACCGGAGACATCCTGTGGCAGGCCGAACAGCGGGCCATCGTCGCCGGTGTCCTGCCCTTCCATAACCAGCACGTCTGGATCGCTGACACCGCCGCACCTGCCGCACGCGCCGTCACGTCCGGCGGACTTCACCCCTCCGCGAGATCCCGCGCCGCGATGTAGCCGAAGGTCATCGCGGGACCGATCGTCGACCCCGCACCGGCGTAGCTGTGGCCCATGACCGCGGCACTCGCGTTGCCCGCGGCGTACAGGCCCGGGATCACCGAGCCGTCCGGCCGGAGCACCCGAGCCCGGGCGTCCGTGAGCAGGCCGCCCTTGGTACCCAGATCCCCCGGGACGATCTTGAACGCGTAGTACGGGGCCAGCGCCAACGGCGCGAGGCAGGAGTTCGGGAGGATCGCTGGGTCGGTGTAGTAGTGGTCGTACACGCTCGCCCCGCGGTCGAAGTCGCTGTCGGTGCCGCTGCGGGCGAGGCCGTTGAAGCGGTTGACCGTGGCTCGCAGGGCGGCGGCCGGAACGCCGATCCGTCCGGCGAGGGCGTCGAGGGTCCAGGCCTTGTGGGCGGCGCCGGAGTCGTACCACGAGTCCGGGAACGCGAACGTCGGCAGCACGTCCTTGAAGAGGTAGCGGTTGCGGTAGTTCTGGTCGACGATCAGCCAGGCCGGGATGTGCGGGGCGGTCGCGTTCCGCTCGTACATGGTGTGGACGACGTCGCTGTAGGGGGCCGCCTCGTTGACGAAGCGCGCTCCGGCGGCGTTGACGAGGAGCCCGCCGGGCAGGGTGCGCTCGGCGAGGCAGAAGTAGGGCTGGTCGGGCAGCGGGATCGTCGGGCCCCACCACGCGTCGTCCATCAGGTCGAGCGCGGCGCCGGCCCGTCGGCCCGCCCGGATGCCGTCGCCGGTGTTCTCCTTGGCTCCGACCGTCCATTGGGTGCCGATGGGCTGTTGCTGGTACTGCTCGCGCATGGCCGCGTTGTGCTCGAACCCGCCGGAGCCGACGATCACCCCCTGTCGGGCCCTGATCAGGCCGGGTGTGCCGTTCTTGGCCACCACGGCTCCCGCGGCGGCTCCGTTCTCCATGTACAGGTCGGACAGCGGGGTGTTCAGCCACACCGGCACCTGTGCCGCGAGCAGTCCGGCGCGCAGGCCCGCCGCCAGTGACTGGCCCATAGTGAGGGGCTTCTGACCGAGCAGTGCCGCCCTCGTGCCGCGGGCCAGGCATTGGGTGGCGACGGCGGCGCCCTTCGCGCTGACCGCGGCGAGCGTGAGCCATTTGTAGTCGGTGCTGAAGACGACCATGCCGCTCGGGACCGTCATGTACGACGGGTTCAGACGCGCGAGTTCGGCGCCGAGGATGTTCCCGTCGAGCTGGTCGGGTTCGATGGAGCGGCCGTTCGGCAGTCCGCCGGGCAGTTGGGGGTAGTAGTCGCTGTACCCCTCCATCCATCGGAAGCGCAGTGGGCTGTTGGCCATGACGAAGGAGAGCATGGCGGGCCCGTGGTCGAGGAACGCCCGTTGCCGGTCTGCGGGGACCTCCGGTCCGACGACCGCCGCGAGGTAGGTGGCCGCCTTCGCCGGGGTGTCGGGGACGCCGGCGGCGAGGATCACCGGGTTGTTCGGGATCCAGATGCCCGCGCCGGAGCGGGCCGCAGAGCCGCCGAAGGTGGCCGCCTTCTCCACGACGACACAGCTCAGCCCTTGCTTCGCGGCGGTCAGTGCCGCGGTCATCCCCGCCGCTCCGGAGCCGATCACGACGACGTCGTACGTGCCGAGCAGGGGCAGCTCGGCCGCGTCGGCGGTCCCGGCGAGTCCCGGGAGACCGGCCGCGAGGGCGAGCCCGGCTCCCGCCCCGCCGAGCATCGCGCGCCGCGACGGGCCGGGCGCAGAGGAGGATTCGGTACGTCTCGCAGGGTCCGCGCTCGTGGCCATGACAGGGCCCTCCAACGGGGCGAAGGAATGTGAGAGCGTGCTGTGCGCCCGGGGAAACAACGCGCTTACGCTGTCCGGGTTCTGATGCAGAGTCAGAAATGTGACGTGATGGCCTCGCGAAGTCAAGGGGTACGCCCAGCCCGCGGTTGCGAGGTGCGCTGAATGACGGCCCGGCCGATGTCGCGGTGCACCAGCTTTCACACCAGACCCCGGTCGACGTACACCTTCGTCACGTCGGCCAGCCCATACGCGGCGGTCTACTCGACGTCACCGCGGCTCCGTGGCGGCCGCCGGTCCTCTCGCCTATTGCGAGCTTTTGCTCCCAATGTCCCGTCGGGTGCCGGTCCCAGCCGCATCACCATGATCCTTGTGGGCAGCTGCCCACTGTCTGGTCCGGACGTTTCCTCGATCGGGTGAGCCTGACCGGTGCTCGGGACCGCGTCCGGCCGGCTCCCAGGCGCCCGACCGGGACACGCACCCAGTACGACCGCTTTGCCGAGGAGGCGGCCTTCGAGACGCACGCTGTGTCGCCGGTGCACGCGGAGGTCACCGAACGCCTCCACTAACTCTGCGTCGCGGGGACGGAGGCGTACCGGCTCGGCCTGGTCGCCAGACAGGGGCTCCCCGCGGCGCCTTGAGACAACGACGCGTGCCGACGGTCAGGCGCCGCAGGCCCCGTTTCCGCCGAGGCTGATCATGGCGCGGTACAGCTGCTCCTCGGTGAGCGGCGGCGCCGGCAGCGGGTGAGCGCGGTCGGTTCGGAAGCCGTCGAGCAGAAGGTAGAGGTGGCGGCGCCAGGCGTCCGGGGCGATGGCGTGGGTGGCCTCGGTGACGCGGCTGTGCGACCAGATGACGAAGGCAAGGTCCTCGGGGGTGAGGTCGGGGCGCAGGCTGCCCTGCTCCTGCGCACGCTCGACGATGTGTACACCGAGTTCGCGGATGCGGGTCTGGGCGCCCGCCAGGCAGGCGCTCTCCGGCAACCGCATGGAGGCCAGGTCGTTGAACCCCCGGTCCTGTGACTGGAGTTCGCACATGGTCTCCAGGAAGTGGCACAGCCCCGCCCAGGCGTCATCCATGGTGACGGCCTTCTCGGCGGCCTCCCGCCAGGCGGCCAGCTTCTCGGCGAAGGTCGCCTGCACCAGGTCCAGCCGGGTGGGGAAGTGCCGGTACAGCGTGCCGATGGCCACCCCGGCCCGCTTGGCCACCTGCTCCAGGGGTGCCTCCAGGCCCTGCTCGGCGAAGCAGGAGCGGGCCGCGGTGAGCAGGGCCTCGCGATTGCGCTGCGCGTCGCGCCGCAGGGGGCGGACAGGGGCCGGGTTCCCGGCGGAGGCGGACGGCGGGTCGATGGCCATGTCCCTCAGCCTACCAACCGGAGGGATGCCTCACGTTCTCTGCTACGCTCCAGAACATGAGGCTGCCCTCGACTTTCAGTCCTGACCGCTGTCGTGGCGGGGGGTGCCTCTCATCCGTCCAGCCCGTCCGACCACAGGAGCACCACCCATGCCCGTCATCGCTGTCATCGGGGCAGGCCCAGGCCTGGGCCTGTCCATCGCCCGCCGCTTCGGAAGGGAGGGTTTCCAGGTCGCCCTGGTCTCCCGGACCCAGGACAAGCTCGACGCGCTCGCCGCGCGGCTCGCCGCGGAGGGCATCGAGGCCGCAGGCTTCGCCGCGGACGTGACGCGTCCCGACTCGCTGCAGTCGGCGCTCGCGGCGGTCGCCGACCGGTTCGGGGCCGTCGACGTACTGGAGTACTCGCCCGCCGACCCCGCTTTCGCCGGCGCCGCCGTCGACGCCACGGCGCAGGACCTCCACAAGCAGCTCGACTACTACCTGTACGGAGCGGTTGCCGCGGTCCGTCAGGTGCTGCCCGCCATGCTCGAACGCGGCAGTGGCACCCTGCTGTTCTCCACGGGCGCCTCCTCGGTCCGGCCGAGCGGCGGCGCGTTCGGCAGCATCGGCGTCGCGGCGGCGGCCCTGCGCAACTACGCCATGGCCCTGGGCATCGACCTCTCCGAGCGCGGGGTGCACGCCGCGCACGTGGCGATCGGGGTGTTCATCGGCAGCGGTCCCGGCACCGAGCCCGAGACCATCGCCGAGCACTACTGGGACGCGTACACCAAGCGCGACCAGGCCGAGATCGTCCACACCGTCCCCGGCGGCATCAGGTGAGCACCTCCGGCACGCCTGCGGCGAACACGGCCACGCCACCCATGGTGAAGATCTTCCGAGCCGCCAACAAGGTCGTACGGCCGCTGCTCGCCTCCCGCTTCCACAAGCCGCTGAGCGGGCGCCTGATGCTCCTCACGTACAAGGGGCACCGGACGGGTCGCCAATTCACGGTCCCCATCGGCTACTTCGACTGGGATCCCGGCACGGTGCTCGCCATGTCCTCCCAGCTGGGCTGGATCCCCAGCATGCGCGAAGGGTCCGCCGTCCGGCTGCGCATCCGGGGCCAGGACCACGGCGCCGTCCCGACGGTCGTCGAGGACCCTGAGGAAGTCGCCGCCCTGCTGGGTGAGTTCGGCCGGCGCAAAGGGCCCAAGGCCGCCAAGGGGCTGATGCTCGGCCTCCCAGGCGACCGGCAGCCCACCGAGGACGAGCTGCGCACGGCCGCCGCCAAGACCCGCTTGGTCTGCTTCCGGATGGAGCCCGAGCGGCCGGACCGGTAGCACTCGACCGGCTGATGCGGTCGACGGAGTTCCCCATCCCAGACACGCATCGCAGTTCCAGGCTTTGGCCAGGTCCGGGCGCGGGGGTGCCGGTGGGCGGGCCGGGCGGATTTCCTGGTCCATGCGGCGGGAGACTTCCGTGAGCAGTGGATCTGCCTGGTCTGCCAGATTGCTTCACTTATTCATATTTATTGAGGGTCGTTCCGGAGGACACGGACCAGGCTGGGGAAACGGTCAGCGCCGCGACCGCCTCGCGCGTCAGGTGATGCTGGTAGGGAGGCTCCGGACGGGGCTGCGCTGGGTGCTGTTGTCGGTGCGCCGGTCCAGCTCGGTGCGCAGTTCGTGGATGACCTGGGCACAGACGGCGACGCGCTCGCGGAGCCCATCGTTGTCCTGCTGCAGTGCGCGGGCGGTCGCTTTGGCGTCTGCTGCGCGGGCGTGCAGACGCTGGAACGCGGGCGGGATGCCGTTCGCCTCGGACTTTCGGCGGGTGAATTCTTCCTTCAGCTCAACGTGTTGGTGCGTGAGGACCCAGCGTTTGACCCCTGCCTCGGCGGCGAGTTGCAGCGTGGTGAGCGCCCCGGTGGACCGGGTTGGACGGCCGTCGAGCAGCCGCTGGATCGCCGCGGTGATGGCGTCGCGTTCGGCGTCGCGGTCAGTGGCCATCGTGGGACTCTCCGGTGTGGTCGTGGGAGATCGGTGCCTGGTCTCACTCGGCACGCTGTCCGACACGCAGGACGCTCAGATAACGGCGTGATGCTCGATCGCCCATCCGCGTGCGGATGCGCTCGGCGATGGCGTCGAGCAGAGGCTCACGGACATCCCGGTCGAGCCTTCGATACAGCGACTGCGATCGAAGGAAGTCGGCAAAACCGTCCCCGTTGAACCACTGAACGGTTGGATACCAGCGCACGATCGTGGGGCCGAACAATCCACCGGGATCGTCGACCAGGCCCCACCCCTCGTCGGTGGTTCGCACATCGTCCTCCAGCGGTGGATGACCCCAGCCGGGGTTCCCGGGGCAGAACCGCTCGTGGAGATCGGCGGTCTCGGCATACACCTCCGGCTCTCCCGGCAGGCGGACAACGACGTGGCCGAGCAGCGCCATCCAACCCCCGGGAGAGAGCACGTCGTGCGCTCGCTGCCAGCCCGTCAACGGGTCGACCCAGTGCCACGACGACGCAGCCACGAGTACATCGAAGCGCCGACCGCGGTCGTCCCACTCCTCGAATGTCGACGTCTCAACTTCGACGTTGCGCAAGGAGGCGATCCGGTGGCGAGCAAGTGCGGCCATCTCCGCGCCAGGCTCGATGGCGGTCACTGAGCATCCGAGCGCTGCCAGCGAGCGCGTCGCCTGACCGGTACCGCAGCCCACCTCCAGCACCAACGACTCTGCGTCCGTGCCGGTGATGGCGACAAGGTCCGCGAACAGCTCGTCGGGGTACCCCGGCCGGACCCGGTCGTAGAGCTCCGGCACCTCGTTGAATACCCGGCCAAGGTTGTGGGGATTCTGGCGCGTCTTCGGGTCGTCAGTCACGAGCGCACAACCTATGAGGCTCGCCCATGGAGACGCCACTGCTTTGCCGGCGGCCGCTGACGCGCTGCCGCCGTAGTTCATCCCTGCTTGTGCCTGCCCAGCACCAGTTCCCGCAGCTCCCGCGTCTTGGGCGGTGCCGGCCAGGCTTCCGGCAGTCGGCCCAGCCGCAGCAGGTCGGCCAGGTCGGCGGCGTCTCACTCATCGTTCTTGACCCGGCGGTACGTAAACGTCTTCACCCTCAATGGGTGGGCGAGGCGAACCTTGGGCCCGGCCTCGGTGAGGACGTCAACGGCCCAGTACCAGCCGAGAGTCGCCTCCAGTACCATCTCGCGCGCGGACCGGCCTTGGCGATCTCCCGCTTGAGCCGGGCCGGGTCGTTGTTGAAACGGACCGTTTCCCCAGCTGACGCCTGTCCGCTGCCATGCGGACCAGGACCGAGCGCCGCCGGTGCAGGTCCCCATCCCCTCCCACTGCACACCGTCGTACGGTGAAGCCCATCGAGGGCCTCCCCGAGTTCGGACTTCTGCCTCAGCCGAGCATCCTGCGCACCCGGCAGGAGCGGGAGGCCCAGCTCCTTTCACCGCATCAGAGAAGATCGGTGTACAGCTTGGTCGTCAGCCGGCCACCGCAGCCGCCCGCACCATACGTGTCGTGCTCGTGCCGGTGACGGAACGCGTCCAGCTCGATCGCCTCCAGCGGGAGCATCAACGGTTCCTCCGAGTCCGCGCTGCCAGAACCGCCGTCCGAATCTGCCGCCTGTCGTCCCGCAAGAAATACCCGCCTTTCACCAACTCATCGTGTGGTCAGCCGTGTTCACTCTCCAGGCCTCCCGAGGAGGGCGCCACGGCAGTAGCTGACGGCATATAACGCAGTTCCACGTCAAGCCATGCAGTGACCCGCCGGTCACACGGTGTCGCGATCCGGAGGGCGAAGATGGTAAACGCCCGGACGTACCCGCTGTGGCCGCAACTCACCGTCATTGAGGGACTGCCGGACGAGGCGCTGCCCGCGGTGATCGAGGCGCTGTGCACGCCTCCTGCGCCTTCTACGGCGTCGACAACCGTGGCGAAGAGTGACGCAAGGAGGCCATTGCGGACGCACTGTCCGCCCACAGCCGCACGAGGCCCGGGCTGTCCAGGAACCTCGCGGATGTGACGCCGCCCGGCATCGCCATTGTGGCCGTGTGCGAGGCGACCGTCGGCACCATCAGACGGACGCGGTCCACCGCTCCGTCTCCACCCGGACCTCTGTCGCATCCCAGCACCTACAACCTGCCCGGCCTGGCTAGGCGTGGTCGTGGAGCCCGCCGGTGTGGGCGAGGGCGCTGGGGGTTCGGCATCCGACGATGGCCGGGGCCTCCTGGACGAGCGTGTCGTTGGTGAGCGCTTCCACCATGAACAGCGCGAAGTCCACCCGGCGTGTCAGGTTGCTGGCCAGTACCGGGTCGCCCACGTGCCTGCTCCACACGGGCAGGCCCTGGCTTTCGCCCTCCTCCAGGCTGCTGCCGCGCACCACGGTCCACCGGGTGTCACTGGCGAACACCCGTCGGCACGCCTCCACCTGGTCGTCGATCTCGACGGCGCGGACGAGCTTGGCCAGCACGGCGGCGATCCGGACGCCCATGGTGAACATCCGCGAGTACTGGTCCTTGCCGTCGCGCGTGATGTGCCAGCCGCAGGAGAAGACCAGGCGCGCGCCCGGCCGTGCGTGGTCGAGCACCGCCTGCGCCGTGCCCGACGCGTACTGCCGCACACCCCAGGGCGCCAGCACCGTCAACACCCCGTCGCACCCGGCGGCCGCCCGCCGGATCACCTCCGGGTCGTTCGTGGGTCCGGGGACAACGGTCATCCGGCCTTCGAACGCGGCCAGCTTCGGCACGCTGCGCTCCCGGCACACGCCGACCACCTCGTAGCCGCGTTCCAGCGCGTGCCCGACCATGTACTGCCCCAGCTTCCCCGAAGCCCCGACGATGCAGACCTTCTTCACACGATCCGTGCCCATGGCACAGCCCCTTCGCCGGCAGCCTGCTTACCTTATGTTGTAAGGCAAGGTAGCCTTATGCTGTAAGGCCGTCAAGGGGAGCGAAAAGGAGGGGCGTATGCGCCAGGGAGGCAAGGGCCGGCGCGGGGCGTCGGCGCGCACCCCGCTCAGTCGCGAGCGCGTGATTCGTACGGCGGTGACGGTGGCGGACGAGAAGGGGTCGGCCGCGCTCACCATGCGGGCCGTTGCCGAACCGCTGGGAGTCGAGGCGATGTCGCTCTATCACCACGTGGCGGGCAGGGAGGACATCCTCGACGGCATGGTGGACGCGGTGTTCGGCGAGATCGACCTGCCGCCGCGCGACACGGACTGGAAGAGTGCCATGCGCCATCGCGCGGTCGGCGCCCGTGCCGTCCTCAGGCGCCACCCGTGGGCCATCGGCCTCATGGACTCCCGTTCCCACCCCGGCCCGGCGACCCTGCGCCACCACGATGCCGTCATCGGAGCGTTGCGCGGCGGAGGCTTCTCCGTCCCGATGGCCGCACACGCCGTCTCGCTGATCGACAGCTACCTGTACGGGTTCGTGCTCCAGGAGCTGAGCCTGCCCTTCACGGGCGCGGCGGAGCTGGACGAGGTCGCAGGCGCCATCCTGCGCGAGATGCCCGCCGACGCCTACCCCCACCTCACCGAGCTGGCCACCGAGCACGTACTCAAACCTGGCTACGACTACGCCGACGAGTTCACCTTCGGCCTCACCCTCATCCTCGACGCCCTCCACCCGGACGAACCCGCGAGCGCCTGACTCATTGCCAGCCTCTCGGATGCCGCCGCACTGCCCGCGCCCCCAGCAGCACACGAGCAGCCGCCTTGCGCAGAATGCCGCCCGGACAGCCGCAGCCCCCAGCGGCTTCACCGGCTCGGCGGCGTAGCCGGCGTAGGTGCGCTTGTCCCAGTTCGCACGGGTCAGCTTGCCTGTGACCTTGAGGGGCCTGCCCTTGTACACCGGCTCCGGCGAGGCGTCGGCGGTGAGCTCGCCGCGCCGCAGGACGGGGTGCTTGGCCTCGCCCCACCGCTCCCGCCGTGACCAGGGCGCGCGGGTAACGCCCGTACGGCTGCTGGTCCGTGGGCGTGCGACGCGCTCCGGCTACCACCAGCACCGGGCCACGGCAGACGCCCGCCTCGACGAGCCGTCGCGGAAGAGCGGACGGTGCCGGAGATCCGACAGATCCATGCCGACCACCAGGGCGTCTATGGCGCCCCGCGCGTCCATGGCGAACTCCGCTCCCGCGGGAGAAAGATCAACCGCAAGCGAGGGAGCAGACTGATGGGGATCAACCGCATCGTCGGGCGGCATCTGCGCCGCAAGAAGCGCACGACCATTCAGGAGAAGACGGCCCCGCCGGTGCCGGTCGTGCCGCGAGGCAGATTCCGGGCCCGCGGCCGGGGAATCACTTCAGTTCCATGAGGATGTCGGCGCGTGCGTAATAGTCGGCCACTGGGAGACGGTCGCGGGTGATCCTGACGAACCCCGTGTCCTCGTAGAGGTGAATGGCGGGGGCCAGCTTGGTGTTCGTGCCGAGGAACAGCCGGGCCCCACCGAGTGCCTGGGCGCGGTCGATCGCCGCGGCTATGAGTTGGCGGCCGATGCCGCGTCCTTGCGCGGCGGGAGCCACGGCCATTTTCGCCAGCTCGAACACGGCGTCCGGATAAGCCAGAAGCGCGATGCACCCGACTACGGTGCCACTGCCCGGCTCGCGCGCCACGAGCACGTCGCCGCCCTGGCCCACGATGCGGCCGAACGGATCACCGAGAACGGCCCGGTCCTCTTCCTGCAGGGTGAACAGGCGCGAGATCCACTCCTCGTTCAGCGCGTAGAACGCGTCGGCGTCACTCGGCGAGCCGATCGAGGAGACCATGGCAGGGGCAGAAGCGTGCGGCATGAGAGGGGTTTCCCTTTCTGATGTGGCTCCCCGTAGCCTCCGCCCCGCTCACCTATATGTCCAATACAAGCCTTTGCCTCAATCGATAAGCTGAAGTTATGGATCAGCGAATCGAGCTCCGCCATCTGCGGTACTTCCTGGCACTGGCCGAGGAACTGCACTTCGGCCGCGCCGCCCAGCGCCTGCACATCGCTCAGCCTGCCCTGTCCCAGCAGATCAGACAGCTTGAGAAGATCGTCGGCGTTGAGCTGTTCCGGCGGACCTCCCGCAGTGTCCACCTCACAGAGGCAGGAGCGGCGTTCCAGCCAAGGGGCCGGAACCTTCTGGACCGTCTGGCGGCCGACCTCGACGAGGCGGGCCGTGTCGGCCGCGGCGAGGCCGGCCGCCTGGACGTCGCCTTCATCACCTCCGCCACCGCGATCGTCAGCGAACACCTCCGTGAATTCTCCCGCCGCCGCCCGGACGTCCAGGTCAAACTGCACGACGGCTTCACCACCGACGTCCTGGCGGCCCTGGAGCGGGGCACCGCCGACGTCGGGATCGTGCGGGACGCTGAGGAGCGAGACGACATCGAGCTTTCCCCACTGACATCGGAACGGTTCGTCGCCGTCATCCCCACAGAGCACCCCGCCGCAAGGAGTGACCATGTGGAAGCAAGGGCGCTGGCCGCAGACCCGCTGATCCTGTTTCCGCGGTCAGCGGGAACTCACGCTTTCGACGTGAACACGCAGCCGTTACGGAACGCCGGCATAGACGTCCAGGTCGCGCAGGAGTGCTCGAACTGGCACACCATCATCATGTTCGTCGCAGCCGGCCTCGGCGTCAGCATCGCCCCCTACAGCGTCACGACGCTGCTCCCCGCAGGCGCACGAAGACTCGAACTCGACGGGCCTCCTACAGTGAGCCGGATCTTCATGGCCACCCGCCGAGGAGACGACCGCCCCCTCCTGCAAGCCTTCCTGGCAGCATCTGAGTCCATGACAGGCCGTGACCACGACCGGCCGACGAGAGCGCGTTGACCTGCGGAGCAATCGCCTCCAAGCAAGGTCGACCGACCTACCACCCGTAGCCTCATCCGCCGCGACCTGAAGCACCCTCCGCTGCAACTGCCCCAGCCGATGACCCGAAGCTGCCCCCTGTCGGACGCAGACGCGTCGTGGCATGGCGCCCACCTCCAGCTACAGGGGGTACTTCGCACTTCCTGCAGCCCTCCCCACGACCAGCGCTGCTGAGTGCCTGTGCGCTTGATCGGCGGAACGGCTCGGGTCGGTCGGGGACCAGGCGTCGCGGACCGACCAGCCGGAAAACCTGAACTAGTGGGTAGACGCCGGGTGTTCGGACATAGGTTGTGCCGTGAATGATCCACGCCTCGGTTGAAGGACGGACACGAGTTATGACCGACTATGTGACGACGCCCGAACCAGCGAAGCATCAGAAGATCGACACGTCGGTTCCGCACTCCGCCCGCATCTGGAACTACTGGCTCGGCGGCAAGGACAACTATCCCGTCGACGAGGAGGCCGGTGACGCGTACACCGCGGTCTTCCCCGGCATCGTCACCATCGCCCGCCGCAGCCGTGCCTTCCTGCGCCGTAACATCACGTATCTCGTCTCCGAGGCAGGCATCCGGCAATTCCTGGACATCGGCACTGGCCTACCGACCGCTCAGAACACCCACGAGGTCGCTCAGGGGCTCGCCCCCGAGACACGGATCGTCTACGTCGACAACGATCCGATGGTCCTCGCCCACGCCAGCGCCCTGCTCTACTCCACCGACGAGGGCGCGACCGCCTACATCAACGCCAACGTGACGGACCCGGACCGCATCCTCGCGGCCGCCGCCGAAACACTGGACTTCGGCCGCCCCACCGCGCTCGTCCTCAGCAACATCCTGGGCCACGTCGCCGACTACGATCAGGCCCGCTCCATCGTCACCCGACTGATGGACGCCCTGCCCTCTGGCAGTTACCTCTCCATCAACGACGGGTCACGCGGCATCGACCCGGTCTTCAAACAGGCCCAGGACGCCTACAACAACAGCGGCGCCGTCCCGTACAACCTGCGCACCGTCGACGAGATCACCACGTTCTTCGACAGCTTGGAACTCCTCGAACCTGGCGTCGTCTCGGTAACACAGTGGCGCCCGGAGCCCGGTTCGCCCACCCCGGAGGTCATCGCCGAGCACGGCGGACTCGCCCGGAAGGCGTGACTGACGGGAGGGAAGCCGCCGTACGACAGTCCCTCATGGTCGATGTAGACCACGGCCGTGTAGACCCGCTGATCAAAGCCGTCGGTGAACTGCTCCGTGAAGCCGATCATCCGCGGGCGTCGATCGCGGACGCGCGGCCGGGTCGAGCCTCCGACGCCCACTGCTGCACAGACGCCATACCCGCCCGGCACACGCCATCCTCTACCCGAGCGTGAGCATCGCCTCGGCGACCTCGCCGACCGCCGCATCGGGGAGCGCAGTGGCGGCCTCCTTGAGGACGAGCAACCGCGCCCCGGGGATCTCGCGCGCGATCGCCTCGGCGTTGCCGACGGGGAAGAACCAGTCGTGGCGGCCGTGGACGACGAGCGTGGGGATCTCGATCTCGGGCAGGCGCTCGCGCCAGCGGGGTTTGCAGTCGAGCCTGGAAAACACCATGCCCATCTGGTTGGCCATCTGGACCGGGGGTACGGTGCCGGGCGTGCGGTCCCAGATGCGCGCGGCGATCGCCCGTGCGGCGACTGGGTCGTCGCCGAGGATCTCCGCGCCCGCGGCGGCGAACTCCGCCACCGCCTCGCGGTCGGCCCAGTCGGGCATCGGATGCGCGAACAGCCGGCTCATCGTCGCCTGGTCATGGTCGGGGAGGTCGTCGTCGGGTGGGCCGGGCGCAACCGCGCGGGTGCCGGCCAGGGTGAGCGCCGAGAACGCGCCCGGATGGTCGAGGACTGCCACCTGGGCGACCATCCCGCCGACGCCGATCCCCGCGAGGTGCGCGGGCCCACCGCCGAGCGCGTCAGCAAGGGCCGCCGCGTCGGCGGCGAGGTCGCGCAGGGTGTAGGCGGGCGCCTCCGGGTCCGTCGTCGTCGATTCTCCGCTGTCGCGTAGGTCGTAACGCACCACGCGGCGCCCGCCGGCGGCGAGGCACTCGCACAGCGCGTCGGGCCAGGAGAGCATCGTCGTCCCGCCCGCGAGCAGGACGAGTGGCGCGTCGTCGTCACCGAACGACTCGATGCCCAAGACGATCTCATTGACGTTGACGGTGGTCATCGCATCACCTCAGGACGTCGTAGGTCAGGTGCGTCGCGGTCGATGTCGAGGTCACGCTCCGCTGCACCAGCGTGCGCGACGCTCCTCCGGTGAACAGTGGCGTCCCGGCACCCAGTACGACGGGCGCGAGGTGCAGCGTCAACACATCGACCAGCCCGGCGTCGAGCGCCGAGCCGATCGTGGCGCCGCCGCCCATGAGGACGACGTCGAGGTCCTTGCCGCTGTCCGACGACGCCGCCTCGGCGCGCTCGCGCGCCACGGTGACGGCGTCGGGCAGACCGGTGGTGACAAACGTCCAGTCGAGGTCGGTGAGCCGCACCGATTGCGGCGGCGAGCTCGTCACGACGACGAACGCGGGCTTGCCGACCTCGCCGGCGCCGTAGCCGGTCTTGTCGTCCCAGCCGTTCGGCCCGTCGACCACGTCGAAGAGGTGGCGGCCGAGGACGACGGCGCCCGAGCGGGCGGTCCCCTCGCGCAGGAACCGGCGGTCGTCGGGGTCGTCGGAAAATGCCCAGGTGTGCAGGGCCTCGCCGCCGGTGCCCAGACCGTTGTCCGGGCCGGGGTCGGGCCCGGTGACGAAGCCGTCGAGGGAGACGGAGATGTCAGCGATGATTTGAGTCATGCCAGGGCAGACCCGATCCGCCGCCCAAACTCATCGCTCACGCATGAAGCGTGTGCCGGATGTGAACCCGATAACACGACGCCCGAAACGGCATACCGGATCCTCGCGCAAGGCCTCTTCCCCGGTGGCCGCCACTTTTGCGAGTTCCTCTTCGCCCGCCAGGCCCTGGCCACCGGGCGCGCCATCAAAGACCTCGCCGCCGAAGCCGGCCTGCTCACCACCGACCAACTGGACGCGATCCCGCAGCCCGCGAACCTCACCGCTCCCTTCGGGCGGCCCTCGGCGGCAGCCATTCCCGCGAACGTCGACCGGGACCTGCCCAGCCGGTCCGCGGCCCGGACCTCCGCCGGCGGCACCTCGTGCAGCCGCCACCGGATCTCGCTCCCTCGGGATGCGGACGTAGGGCATCCGGCCCTTCGCGAGCGGCGGCGAGGGTCCGCGTCCGGTTGTCTTCGGCGTCGCCGGGCGCAGTGGCTGCGGGATCGTCGCGGTGGCGGGCGCCAGGGCCGGCACCACGCGACAGGCAATTGGATTGCCCTATCCAGTTCCGTGGTACGGTGGCGAGAGTGAAACGGATAGGCCTATCCAGATCTTCTTGCCTTCCAGCGCCACCTCTCCCCCGAAGGGATTTTGCTGTGACCAGCATCGCCATCGTCGGAGCCGGCCCCCAGATGGGCCTGGCCATCGCCCGCACCTTCGGCTCCCGGGGCTTCGACGTCGCCCTGATCTCCCGCAACCGCGAGAAGCTCGACGGCCTCGTCGCCAAGCTCACCGCCGAGGGCATCACCGCCGCCGCGTTCCCCGCGGACGTCCTCGACCGCGACGCGCTTACCCAGGCCCTCAAGGACGCCACCATCCGCTTCGGCGGCATCGACGTCCTGGAGTACTCCCCGGTGGGGACGTTCGGCGTCACCACGCTGACCGCTCCGGCCACCACCGAACCCTCGGACGTGGAGTTCGAGATGAACTTCCAGCTCTACGGGGCCATCGCCGCCACACAGGCGGTGCTGCCCGCGATGCGCGAGGCCGGCGCGGGCACCCTGCTCTACACCACCGGCGCCGGCTCGATCTGGCCGGACCCGCGGGTCGCGAACGTGAACGCCGCCGCCGCGGCGCTGCGCAACTGGGTGATGAACCTGCACAAGGAGCTGGCCGATAGCGGCACCGGCATCCAGGCCGCCCACGTCGGCATCGACTCCTCGATCGGCGTCTCCGTCATCCCCGGCGTGAGGGCGGCCCGGCCCGAGCAGATCACTCCCCTCTACTGGGAGCTGCACACCACCAAGCGAAACAAGGCAGAGCTGGTCTTCAAGATCGACGACGACTTCCCCCGCGGCTGACAGCGCACCGAGCCGTAGCCGCCGCCTCATCGAACCCTGATCGCGCCGCGGTGTTCCGGTCCGCGGCGCGATCAAGGAGAAGGGTTCCGTTGCGCTGGACACTGCCGGCCTCCCGGTCAGCGACCTCCGGCAGCATGGAGGCCACCAAGTCCCGTGAGCGGCTCATTCCTTGACGCCCTCGGCCTGCTGATGCCGCATCGGCCCGATCCCCCACTTTTTCGAGGAGCAGACCCTCATGACCACGACCGCCGACCCGTCCTATGTCGACCGGGCACTGATCAACCCCGTGCGGTACGTCTCGTCAACGCGTTCAAGGACTTTCTGGCCCGCATGCGCGACGAGGAGGGACTGACCTACCACGACTTCAGCGTGGCCGCCGATCTGTTGCAGAGGGCACAGCAGAACACCGGCGCCCCCTTGGCGATGGTCTTCGGCCGCTGTACAGCGAGGTTTTCCTGGACGGCCGGGACGGCTACACCCCCGCCGCAGGCGTCGACGCCTTCACGGTCATCTACGACATCCCGCCACATCGGCAACCCTGGCACCCTGCCGATGCGGCCGGACGAACCCGACGCGCCGTCTCCCGCCGGCTTCGCACCGCCGCCCAGGCCCGGCGCACCCGTGAACGGGCAGGATCCCGCACGCTCACTCGACACACACCCACTCCATATCAGGTGTTCTGTCCAGCGGCCGAAGCTGATCGCGCCGGACCAGGCGGGGCGGGGCACAGCACTACCTCCGATACAGCCCCCAAGGGCGCCTAGCCTTCAGCGCTCGGGCTGCGGGTGAGGAGGTCGGCGACCCGGGCGATCATCTGGCTCTCCTCGCCGTTGCGGGCGGTCGTCGGATGGTACGCGAGCACGAAGCGGCGCCGCTGGTCACGAGTGGAGAATACGGCGTTCTTGTAGCCGTACGTCTCGCCGGTCTTGCCCCAGAACGTGACGCCGTTGACGGTGGCCTGTTGCAGGCCTGTGCTGTAACGGGCCGACGAGCCGTCCAGCATGCGCACGTCGTTCGGCGGCAGCGTCAACATCAGCTGAAGCAACTCGGGCGGGAGTAACTCGCCGGAGAACAGCGCGGCAAGCATCCGGTCGACCTCGCTCGTCGTGGAGATCATGTCGCCCTCGCCACGGCAGGACGACTGGTCGTAGACAGTGATGTCCCGCAGGCTGCCGTCGGCCATCTGCAGATAGCCGCGCACGTGCCGACCGTGGATGCGCGGGTCATCGCCGGGCACGACAGTACGCGCCAGCCCCAGCGGGCGCAGGATGCGGTCCGTGACGGCTTCCCCGTAAGGGCGGCCGGTCACCTTGTCGATGATCAGTGCGGCCAGTACGTAGTTGACGCCGCGGTATTCCTGCCGGGTGCCCGGGGCGAACTTCAGCGGCCCGTGGGTCGCCGTCGCCACCCACTCCTGCGGCGTCCAGTGGTCGAAGCGGTGGCGGAACACCTCCTCTGCGGTCTCCGGCTCCGGGATGCCGACGTGGTCGGGCAGTCCGCTGGTGTGGTTCAGCAGGTGTGCCACGGTGACAGTCGCGAAGCGGGCTGGCAGCAGCCCCGGCAGGACACGCTGCACCGGCGCCTCCAGGTCGACCCGGCCCTCCGCTACCAGTTGCAGCACCACCGTGGCGACGAAGACCTTGGTGATGCTGCCGATCCGGATCTTGTCATGTGCCGTCACCGGGCGCTGCGTGTTGATGTCGGCCACGCCCGAGGTGCCGCGCCAGTGGCCGGCCGTGCCGCCGACTCGCAGCTGGGCCGCGGTCGACGGCGGGTGCTCCAGGTCGTCGACCGCCGCCCGCAGGGCAGTGGGATCCAGCGGGGGGAGCGGTGCGGACGAGGCGTTGGCGCGGTGCGCGGGCAGCGCGGCGGTGGTGACCAGCGCAGCCGTCCCTAATAGGGTGGCGCCCGCGAAGGCCCTCCGTGACATGCGAGTTGAGGTCATGCCCCTCACGCTGTCAGCGGCCACGCGCCCGAACATCGGGGTTCATCCCGGAGCGATCCCCGATCACACCCTGACCCGTCCCGCACACGGACGACCTTCCTGGCACCAGCACATTCGATACACGCCCTATCTTGATTTTTAACCTCGGCTCTTTCTGAGACGGGCTTTGACCCGGGGTATTGGCGAAGCCCGGGAACTGTGCCCGTGGCCCGGTGCGGGTTGTGGAACACCTGCAGCCGCGGGCTACGTCTGGGCCGGTGTTCCATAACTGCCGGATCCTCCGGCTCCCTCAGGTGGCAGGACCGGCCTCAACGCCTGTGGCAGCAGCATCGGATGCAGTCCTGGACGTGCTGGGGTGAGGGCAAGAACGCCAGAGCCGTGCACCGGCGTATCTGCCGTCAACGTGAGCGGACTGGCGCCCAGCGCCGCGGCGATCTCGGGAGCGAGGTCGAACGCAGCCCACTTCCGCCCTGTCGCGGCCGGCCTGCCGCCAGCGCGATACCGACGTTCCTCTTCAGAAAACGCCTTGCGCTCGAAGCACCGCGCCGGGCCGTGTGCTCGCGTTGCTGCATGACTCTCCTCGGTGAATCAACGAGTTACTGATCAGTGGGCTTTCGGGAACATCGGGGATGCCAGTGATGTCCGGTACATCCCAGTGATGTCGGGTACATCAGAGGCACTCGGGCGGAATCGGCGCCCTTGCGGCCCGCCGGGGGGTCAGGTGGGCAGGCGGTTGTTCTTGCGGATCTGCTTGTCGAACGTTCCGGCGGGGACGAGGCGGCGGGCCGTGGTGACGCGTGAGGCCAGCGGGCCTGCGGTGTAGCGCAGCTTCGGCTTCTTGTCGGTGGCCGCGGTGACGATCGTTTCGGCGACGACGGCGGGGTCATCGCCGTCCTTCATCGCATCCGCTGTCACCTCGTCGACGACGTGTCGTCGCTTTCGGGCGGGTTCGGGGACGCGAAAGGTGAGCGTCAGTTCGACATCCGGTTGAACCTGCGGACGATGCGGTCGAAGATCCGGGCCGGAAGGACGCGGTGGAACACGCTGATGCCGGCGGCCGTCGAGCCGGCGGTGCGCCGCAGTTTCGGGTTCTTGTCGGTGGCCGCCGCGACGATCACCTTGGCCACGGTGGCAGGATCGTCGCCGCTGCTGAGGTTTTTCGCCAGCACCTCGTCGAAGGTGCGCCGTCCCGACGCGTAGAGCGGCAATGGGGTGTCGCCCTGCACGCTGTGGTCCCCGAACGGGGTGTTGATCGGGCCGGGCTCGACGAGCAGGATCCGGACGCCGTGCTCGCGGACCTCGTGGTCCAGCGACCCGGAGTAGCCCTCGACCGCGTGCTTGGTCGAGGTGTAGATGGCCATGAACGGGCTGGGGACGAACCCGCTGAGGGAGGAGACGTTGATGACGCGTCCGCGCCGTTGAGTGCGCATGTGCGGCAGAACCGCCTTGGTCATCCGCATGATGCCGTAGACGTTGACGTCGAAGACCTCGTGCGTCCGGGCGACGGAGAACTCCTCGGCGGCGCCGTTGGCGCCGACGCCGGCATTGTTGACCAGGACGTCGATGCGCCCGAAGCGGTCGATCACCTGCTTGACCACGGAGGCGACCGATTCGTCGCTGGTCACGTCGAGGTCGAGGTAGGTCACCCCGGCGGGCGCGGTGACCCGCGCGGTGTTGCGAGCGGTTCCGATCACCTCGAAGCCCGCCGTGGCGAAGGCGCGGGCCGTCTCCTTGCCGACTCCTGACGAGGCACCTGTCACGAGTACCACCGGCCGAGTTGTCGCCATCACGAGCTCCCTTGGTTTTGGACTACGCCAGTATGTCTTACGTTCGTATGCCTTACGTTCGTACGACAATAGAGTGGTCGTCGACCGATGGCAAGCGGTCACGTCCGGCGATTCGAGAAAGGTCCGGGAAACGTGGGATGCGGTAGGGGGAAGACCATGAGCAGACAACGAGCCGGAACCGCCGGCTGACGTCTGCGCATAGTCTCTCTTTGTTCACTTTTCTGATGTTTCTCCTCAAATGCCTGCCTGGCTACCGCGCCGGCGAACCGCAAGCTCCGGTCCTGCATGCATCGCAAATAACCGCGATCACATCCGCGAAGCAAGTCTTTTCCGGCTGAGCATCGGGCAAGGAGCTGTCGGGACCCTCCCGGCACGACAGCCACCGAGCGTCGCCCACTCGGCGGCCGCCGTGCTTCCCGGAGACTGACCGAACCCGGGCGGGCCAGAACGAACGGAAGGAAACACCCCCATGCCAGGAGCAGTCATGCATCGCGGCGGCGATGTGCGCGACGGCGCGCGAGAACGCCCGGAACACGCCACGCCTTTGAGCTCGAGTGCCGTGCGCGCTGATGCATACCCCGAAGAGGCGGTGCGTTCGTGAGTCGGATCCTGGTGACCGGTTCCGCGGACGGCCTGGGACGTGCTGCGGCGGACTCACTCTTGTCCGCGGGACACGACGTGGTGGTGCACGCCCGCAACCGCGAGCGCGCGGCGGGCCTCGAAGCGCTGGTCGACCGTGGGGCACACATGGTGGTGGGCGACTTCGCGGAGCGTGACGCCGTACGGCGCATCGCCGCGGAGCTGAACGACGCTGAGCCACTTGATGCGGTCATCCACAACGCCGGTGTGTGGAGCGGACCGGCGGTCATGCCGGTCAACATCATCGCGCCGTATCTGCTGACCGCCCTGCTGCGCGGGCCGCGCCGGCTGGTGTATCTGAGCAGCAGCTCGCATTTCGGCGGGCATCCCGCGCTCGACGGGGTCCAGTGGCGGGGCGAGAGCGCGGGCTCGTACTCCGACAGCAAGCTGTTCGTCACGACGCTCGCGGCCGCGGTGGCCCGCCTGCGCCCCGGGGTGCTGAGCAACGCCGTGGACCCGGGCTGGGTGCCGACGAGGATGGGCGGGCCGGGCGCACCGGACGACCTTGAGCTCGGTCATCGGACGCAGGAGTGGCTCGCCTCCAGCGATGAACCCGAGGCCCTGACCACCGGCGGGTACTGGCATCACCGCCAACGTCAACAGCCGCACCCCGCAGTGAACGACCAGACGTTCCAGGACCACCTCCTACAGACGCTCACCGAGGAGACGGACGCCGCACTTTGAGCGGTCACTGGCGGCAGCGTTGAGGGGCTCCACGTCGTCGACGTGGAGCCCGTCAGGGCAGAACAGACCTGGTGGGGCCGCCGCGCTCCCGCGTGAAGGGTGACGTCGCTGGTGGAGTCGGGCTACGGTCAGCATCCGCCGCGCGAGTGCCCAGACGATCAGCGCGATGGCGACCAGGACGGCGGCGCCGGTCATCACGGGGGCCCACCCGCCGCGCCGACGCCAGCAGTGCTCCGTAGCCGGCCGAGGCCCGGGGCGGGAGCGCCGGCAGCACCCATGCCAGGGCGGCGGCCAGGACCACCATGAGCACGGCGGCCATCACGTAGACCGCGCGTCGGCCGAACGCGTCGGCGACCAGGCAGCTGATCGCCCGCGACACGAGGATCCCGATGATCATCCCGGAGGCGACGGTACCAACGACCCGGCCCCGCTGGTCATCACGGGCCAGTTCACCCGTGAGCGGGACCAGCAGTTGCCCGGCTGCCGTGGTCACCCCGACCAGCGCGAACGCGCCAAGCAGCGCGGCGAGATCGGGTGCCGCGGCGCTGCCGGCCAGGCTGATCACTTCGCCTGGGCGAGCCAGACCGCGTCGGGACCGGCCGGGAATCGCAGCTGGCCGGTCGTGTCGTGCACGGCCCGCCACACCGTCTCGGCGACGTCGCTCTCCTTGGTGAACAGGTCCTGGCCCGTGAAGTCGCCCATGGCCTTCTTCGCCCATGGCGCGTAGGGAGCCGGGACCAGCTCGTCCAGCGAGGCGCCCTTCGTCGCGTTGGCCGCGAAGTTCGTCGTCAGGCAGGCGCCCGGCTCGACCGTCTTCGCCTGCACACCGAAGGGCGCGAGCTCGAGCGCGAGGGAAGCGGTGAACCCCTCGATGGCCATCTTGCTCGCCTTGTAGACGGCCGAGAGCGGCATGTGGCCCAGCACCACGCTGGAGGTCACGTTGACCACCACGCCGGAGCCGCGCTCGCGGAACTGGGGCAGCACCCCCTGCGTCGTCGCCATCACGCCGAACGTGTTGATTTCGAAGACTTCCCGCACTCGGGCCATGGGGGTGCCCTCGAACACGCTGATCGATGGGACGCCCGCGTTGTTGACCAGGACGTCGATGGGCCCGGCTGCCTCGAACGCGGCGGTGATGGTCTCGGGCTTGGTCACGTCGAGCTCGACGACGTTGAGCCGTTCCGACTCGGGCAGGACGCCCGCACGCGGCGTGCGCATCGTGGCGATGACATTCCACCCCTGCGAGTGGAAGTAGAGGGCGGTCTCCCGCCCGTATCCGGATGAGGCACCAGTGATCAGAACTGTCTTCATGCTGTGATCCTTGCGACGTGGTGGGATCCGCGGATGGACAGGCATTTTTCTGCCTCGCGGAAGAACTGGTGATCCCATTGAATCGCTCTGACCTGGGGAAATAGTAGAACTATCCTCGCTTCTCCTTGCACGATCCTCCTCCGTGGTGCAACCCCGCTCAGGGCAGGACGCCCGCGGGGTTGCGTGCGGTGTTCCGCAGGCGGGCCGCGTCCCGGCTCAGGGGGGCGCCGAACTGGCGGCGGTATTCCCGGCTGAACTGTGACGGGTTGTCATAGCCGACGCGATGGCCGACTCCGGTGACGTCGCCCGGGTGGGTCGCGAGCAGGAGCCGGGCCTCCTGCAGCCGGATCTGCTTCTGGAACTGAATGGGGCTCATCGCGGTCACCGCCTGGAAGTTGCGGTAGAACGCGGAGACGCTCATGCCGGACAGGCGTGCCACGTCCTCGACCCGGAAGGGCTGCGCGTAGCGCTCGCGGATCCAGCGCACCGCCCGGGAGACGTGGCTGAGGCTGCTGTCGGCCAGGCCGAGCTGGCGCACAGCGGGGCCAGGACGGCGCGGTCGCGGGGGTTCGTCGAGCAGGCACAGACGGACCACAGCGTCGAGCAGCGCGGGCGGGGCGTCGCTGACGGCGATCCCCGACAGCGCGCCTCCGACGGCGCGGGGTGTCGCCGGGACCGGCCTGCAGCACCGGATCAGCGGATTCGACCCCATCGACATGAGGGTGGTGGCGTCGCCACCCTCGTCTGGTCGTCGGCGATCTCGGCCGCTCGCTCCGTTCGGCAGGAGCCACCGACTGATCCTCGGCAGGAAAATCGGCGACGGACCTGGCGTCGGCGACTACACCGAGCCCTGCAGGTGCTACTCGTCGAGGAACTGAATGGCGTGCTTCAGGAACCGCTCGGGGTACTGGAACTGCGCTCCATGCCCGGCATCGGGGTAGATCAGCAGTTGAGCATTGGGAATGTTCTGGGCGAGGTGCCAGGAGTTGATCGAGGCGATCATCACGTCGTTCTCGCCGTTGAGGACCAGCGTCGGCTGGGTGATCGCGTTCAGGTGGGCATAGGGGTTCTCGCCCGGCAGCGGTTCCGCATAGGCAATAGTCGCCTCGAACTGCGCCTGTGCGACCGCGGGCGAGCTCGGCGTGTCCTGGTCGGCGCGCTGGTGGCGTCGCTCCCAGAAGGTGCGGCCCGCTTCGCGCGCGGCTTCTGAGCGGCCGAAGAACAGGAAGAGGAAGTCTTCCAGGACGGGGACCGGATTCAGTGCGTACTCAGGCACCTTGGGGTCACTCGTGGGATCCCCGCCTCGGAGGCCGGTGCCGAGCAGAAGAAGCTTGCGCACCAGCTGGGGGTGGCGCAGCGTGACCTCCTGTGCCTGGTAACCGCCGAGCGAGAAGCCGAGCAGATCTACCTGCTCCAGCCCCAGCGCCTGGATGACCGCGGCGATGTCGTCGGCCATGTCCTCCATCCGGTTACGCGGCGTGCCGGATGACGAGGCGATGCCGCGCCCGTTGAACAGGATGACCTCACGGCCTTCGGCCAGGCCGTCGGTGAGCAGAGGGTCCCAGTTGTCCATCCCCCCGCGGAAGTGCTGGACCAGGAAGAGCGGGACGCCAGAGGGCTTGCCCCAGCGTCGGTAGGCGAATCGGTCGCCGTCGACCTCGATGTACTGAGTCGGTGCGGTCACGTGCGTGTCACTCATGGCCTGGGCCTTTCTGGAGGAGGTGAGCAATACGATGACGGTCATCATCTAAAAAGTCAACCACTTTGATGTCGATCGACATCTATGTATGCTGGATCATCGAGCGTCGGCCGAAGAAGGGGGCGGTTGGACATGCGGGTCACCAAGGCACAGGCGGAGCGCAACCGTGCGCACATCGTCGCGACAGCCGCCAGACTGTTCCGTGAGCGCGGCTATGACGGTGTGGGCGTGGCAGAACTGATGGCAGCCGCCGGGTTCACCCATGGCGGGTTCTACAAGCACTTCCGCTCCAAGGCCGACCTGATGGCCGAAGCCTCCGCGAGCGGGCTCTCGCAGACCGCGGCACGGGCAGAAGGTCGGGACCCTGCCGAGTTCGTCGAGAACTACGTCTCCCGGGAGCATCGCGACGGGCGTAGTGACGGCTGTACCATCGCAGCCCTCAGCGGCGATGCCGCACGTCAGCCGGCGGACATCAAAACAGAGTTCGCAGCTGGTATCGAGGGCCTGCTGACGGCCCTTCAGGCCCAAAGCGACACGTCGGGGGATGCGCGCCAGCGCGCGGATCGCGCCATGGTGATCGACATGCTCGCCCATTCGATCGGCGCGATCATGTTGTCGCGGGCATGCCCGGACGGTTCTCCGCTGGCAGACGAAATCCTCGACGTCTGCCGCAAGGAAATTCTCACGTCACTGGCACAAGGCAACAGCGACCAGCCGGCGGCGCGGAGCCCGGAAGCCTGACCACAGCCGACCGGCACAAGCGCAGCCACCCGACGGTCAGATACTGACGCAGAACGGCTGCGGTTCCGAGTCGTTGAGCGGCGTGAGAAGCCGTCTCTCAACCGATCGACGAGCATCGACACACGCGGCCTGGAACTGCCACGGGTCCGTCGCCAGGAGCTCCTGCGCGACGGCCCGCCCGCGATGACCGGGCCGGAATCGAGACGCTGCGGCGCTAACCTGAGCCCCGGCTGCCTCAGCCCGGGCGGAGGAAGAGACGCTCGACCGCGGACACGACGGCTTCCCGGCGGGCGGCGGTCGAGGTGTCTGCGGCCTGTTCGGCTGCGGCAGTGCCCATCTCGGGCTGAGCGGCCCATGTGGTGGCGATCTGGTTGACCAGGGCGAGGACGTGGACCGGGTCCCAGGCGGGATCGAGCTGTCCGGCCTGCTGTGCCTGTCGGAGCTGGTCGAGCTTGCGGGCGATGGCCGCCCTCGTGGGATCGGCGCCGGTGTCGGCGACAGCTGAGCCGGCCAGTTCGAGGCGTCCCCAGCTGATCAGGCGGTGGTGATCGGGGCGGGCCGTGAAGTGGTCGAAGAGACGGCCCGCATAGCCAGGCAGGTCGGCCGGATCCATCCTGGTGGCCTCCGCGAGCTCGGCCAGCTCCTTGGCTGCAACGTGGCCGTAGAGCGCCTCCTTGCCGCGGAAGTGCGCATAGACGCGCTCCTTGCTGGTCCTGGCCTGCTTGGCGATGCGGTCCACGCGCGCGCCGGCGATGCCGTGACGGGCGAACTCTTCCATGGCGGCGGCGACGATCCGCTCGCGCGTCGAGTCGGTGCTGTCCGGGGCGGCTGCGGGCTCGGCGGTCGAATCGGGAGACGTGGAACGAGGCATAGACCCAGGATAAACGGCCGAACTGATTCGTTTGGCGATCCGGGCTCACGGCGCTAAGGTCAATACCAAACAGTTCGGTTCGGCCCTGCTGGATGCCGGATCGGCGACGAACGGAGAGAACTCATGCAGCACCGCACTCTGGGCTCGCAGGGCCTGCGCGTCTCCGCGCTCGGCCTCGGCACCATGGGAATGACCATCGCCTACGGCTCCTCCAACGAGGAGGAGAGCACCGCCACCATCCACCGCGCCCATGAACTCGGCATCGACTTCTTCGACACCGCCGAGCTGTACGGCACCGGCACCGGCAGCAACGAGATCCTGCTCGGCAAAGCCGTGAAGGACTTCCGCGACGACGTGGTCCTGGCCACCAAGTTCGGCTTCGACATGAGTGCCGACCCGATCGCCTCCGCCTTCGACAGCCGCCCCGACAACATCCGCAAGGTCGCCGAGAACAGCCTGCGCTACCTGCAGACCGACCGCATCGACCTCTTCTACCAGCACATCTCCGACCCCGACGTGCCCGTCGAAGAGGTGGCGGGCGTCGTCGGCGAGCTGATCGCGGAAGGCAAGGTCAAGTACTTCGGCCTGAGCAACGTCGGCCCCCAGTACATCCGCCGCGCACATGCCACCACCCCCGTCTCGGTCCTCCAGTACGAGTACTCGCTCTTCGAGCGTGAACTGGAGGAGAAGACCCTGCCGGTCCTGCGCGAGCTGGGCATCGGCCTGGTGCCCTACTCCCCGCTTGGCCGCGGCTTCCTGACCGGTGTGGTCAAGCCCGCCGCCGAGTACCCCGCGGACGACATGCGCAGCTGGGACGAGCGCTGGCAGGGCGAGAACTACACCTACAACCTGCGCGCCACCGAGCAGCTCAAGCAGCTCGCCGCCGCCAAGGGCATCACCCCCGCCCAGCTCGCCCTTGCCTGGCTGCTCGCCCAGGGCGACGACATCGCTCCCATCCCTGGCACCCGCAGCGCCAAGCGCCTGGAGGAGAACGCGGGCGCCGCCGACGTCGAACTCACCAGCGCCGACCTCAAGCGCATCACCGAGATCATCCCCGCGGGTGCGGCTGGCAGCCGCTACCCGGCCGCCAGCCTGGCCAGCTTCTCCACCAGCTGACTTCTCCACCAGCTGACCCGACACCGTGTCGCCCGACATGCAACTGCCGGATGCGACGGCGCTGGATGAGAGTGCTGTAAGGGATGCCCCATGCAGGGCTGCGGGAGGTTCCGTCGGGGCGGAACAGGGTCTGACCGCCTGCCCCGAACCCTAATTGCCTTTCGCCCTGAGCAACCGGGCGCTAATGTCCGGGTGCAGCGAGTTGACCCACGAGGAGTTGCAGACATGCCCGGTCGCCAGAGCGCGCGTTGACGTTGTAGGCCGATCCGCCTGTCATCGCGTGCTGCCCTTGATGTTGCGGCACAGCGAGCCTTCTCCTGCCTGAACCGTCGGCACACCCGTCGTGTGCCCGGTAACAGGCCTCGTTGTCGGCGACCCGAGGGATCCCTGTGCCGTCCGCTTCCTCCGCTGTATCCGATTCCGGTCGACCCGTTCCGTCAAGCCTGTGGCGGGACAGCAACTTCCGCAAACTCTGGGTGGGGCAGACCGCCTCCCAACTCGGGGAACACACAGGCCTGGTTGTTCTTCCGCTCTTCGCCGTCCTGACGCTCAATGCCAGTGCCACCCAGCTGGGCGTCCTGCGCGCCGTGGGCCAGGCGCCGATCCTGTTGCTCTCGCTCTTCGTCGGCGCATGGGTGGACCGGTGGCGGACCCGCACAGTGATGGTACTGACAGACGCCGGCCGAGCCGTTGCCCTGGGTGCCGCCGCCGTGGCCGGCCTCTTCGGCTGGCTCGGGCTGCCCGCGCTGTTCGTGATCGCCTTCGCCATCGGGGCCCTTTCCGTGTTCTTCGACGTGGCATACCAGGCGTCTGTTGTACGGCTGGTGGAACGCGATCAGCTGGTGCGGGGCAATAGCGCGCTCGAGGGCAGCCGGTCTGCGGCTCAGATTGGCGGTCCCGCCCTCGGCGGTGCGTTGGTGTCCCTGCTGTCGGCGCCGATCGCTGCCGCCTCCAGCGCGCTGTTCTTCACGTTGTCGTTCCTGTCAATCCGACGAATCCGTCGGGTCGAATCGACCCCGGAGCGCCTGGCGCGTCCCTCTTGGGTCTGGCGGCGGATCTACGAGGGCATCCGTTTTGTCGTCAGCGATAGCGCGTTGCGGACCGTGTGCCTGGCCTCGGCCGCCTTCCAGTTCTCCTTCGCGGCCGTGATGACCGTCTATCTGCTCTTCCTGCCGCGGGAACTGCACCTGTCCGGCACCGCCGTCGGGCTGGCACTCGCGGCGACAGGGCCGGGCGCGCTCCTGGGCTCCATGCTGGCCGCCCGCCTGCCGAACCGGTTCGGGTACGGCCCGGTACTCGTGGCCGCGGCGGCACTCGGCGACGGCGTGTTCTTGTGTGTGCCCGCGCTGAACGGCTCCTCTGCGGTGACCGTTCCCGTGCTCCTCGCAGTCAGCTTCGTGTTCGGGGCCGGCGGCCAGTTGGTGAATGTGGCGGTCATGGCTGTCCGACAGACGGTCACTCCCGACGGGATGCAAGGTCGCGCGGCCGCGACGATCACGTTTGTCGGCATGGGGCTGTCCCCACTCGGCTCCCTGCTCGGCGGATTCCTCGCCGAGGAGTGGGGGTTGCGCACCAGTCTCTTGGCGACGGCCGCGGGCATGATGCTCTCCCCCGTGGTGATGACTCTGTCCCCGCTCGCGCGCCTTGGACGGACACTTCCGGCCGCGCGGAATGCGCCGCTGACGGCCGACCGCGCCGAGGTCCACGGGTCCGGCAACTGCCCTTCAGGTGACGTCGAGTGACATGGAACTCGGCACGGATCACGGATACGGCATTGACGCGGCTCTCGAAGCCATCGTGGAACGAATATGCACACGTGCACCGCCATGCGCCGCATGATCACGGCGTCGCCGGAAGGGAGGCGATCGTGGCCAGCAGCATCCTGGCTGCCTGCGACAAGCTGAAGCGCAAACTCGACAGCCTCACCAGCCGCACCCACACCATCGGCCAGAGCCACCAGTCCACACTGGCCAACGCGGGGCTATCGGCTGTGGAAGCCGCCGTCGACTCGCGCTCCCGGCTCGGCCGGCTGACCAACCGGGCCAGTTCTTCTCCCACTTGGTCCGGGACCAGAAGTGGGCCAAGGGACTTCCGGCGCACAGTTTTGCCAGGTGCGCATCGACCCGGCCACCGGAGAGATCCGGATCGCGCGATCGCTGGGCCTGTTCGACGTCGGCAAGTTCATCAACCCCAAAACCGCCGCGAGCCAGCTGCGCGGCGCCGTGGTGATGGGGATCGGCATGGACGTGTCCGACAAACCCTCGTCGACCCGCGCACCGGACGCATCTTGAACGCGGGCCTCGACTGCTACCTCGTCCCCGCACACGCCGACGTCCCTCGCATCGAGGTCGACTGGCTCGACGACCCGGAATCCACCGTGCCGCTGGGGCTGGTCGGTCTCAGCGAAGTCGGTGGCGCCGCCACCGTACGGGAGTTCATCTCGGGAGACGCCGACCGCACGAACCTGCCCTTCGACGGCGAGCGGGCCGTGAACTCCCACAGTACGACGGTCGCCACGGCCACCGACTTCTGCTCGCTCACCCCGCCCGAGTCGTTCGAACGGAACAGGGACGGCACCCCGCGCCACCGCTGTTTCCTACACTCGGCCCGCCACAGTCCGCCGAACACGGCGGGCACGGAGGGCTCACCGATCGGAGTACTGCTCGCCCGGCACTGACGCGGCCGGGCGACCGCCTCACCTGCTTCGCGACCAACACGAAAGGCGGCCCGGCCGGAGGATCCGGCCGGGCCGCATGGAGCGGAGGCTGATGCTCAGACCCCGCGCCTGAACTGCTGGTTGGTGCCGGTGCCGCAGCTCCACTGGATGAGCTTGGCGTTGTCGGCGGTGGACTTGTCCGCCACGTCGAGGCACTTGCCGCTGAGACGTGAGACGAAGCGGACCCAGCCGTCACCCGCGTCCTGGAGCTGCCACTGCTGGTTGGTGCCGGTGCCGCAGCTCCACTGGATGATCGGGTTGCCGTTGGCGGTGGAATTGTTGGCCACGTCCATGCACTTGCCGCTGTGCCTGGCGACGAGTTGGACGTATCCGCTGCCCATGTCCTTGAACCACCAAGACTGGTTCATGCCGCCGTTACAGGTGTACTGGGTGATCTGGGTACCGTCGTCCTCGGACCTGCTGGGGACGTCGAGGCACTTGTTGCTGTGGCGCGCGGTGACCGTCTCCCAGGGCCCGCCGACGCCGTCGACCTTCCCGGCCGTGGTGTCAACGCTGATCTGCGCGAACCAGTCCATGGTCATCGTGGTGTCGGTGGGAAACTCCAGCGGCAGCCAGACGTACTCCGAGGCGTTGACGTTCTGGCCGAAGGAGTTGCCCCAACGGTCGCCCATGTAGAGGTACTCGGTGCCCGTGCTGCCCTGCACGGGCAGGACGAACGTGGTCTGGGAACCGAAGGCGGTGGAGTCTCCGACATTCCGCAGGTCGCTCCAGGTGCCGGTGACGCTGGAGGCGGTCGCGTACATCTGCTGGTTGGGCCGCCAGCCGGTGGCGCCGGAGGTGAGCAGGAAGTAGACGCCGTTGCGCTTGAACAGGGCGGGCGCCTCGCGCAGCTGGCCGGGCCAGAGCAGCTGAACACGGCTTTCGACGGTGAGGTAGTCGGGGCTGAGGCGGTAGATGTGCAGATCACGGTTCTCGCGGGCGGCCGAGATCATGTATCCCGTGCCGTCGTCGTCCGTGTAGACGGTGATGTCGCGGGACATGTGGCCCAGCGGGCGGAAGCTGCCCTGCCAGGTGTAGTCGCCGTCGACGGTGTCGGAGACGGCGACGGCGGCCCGGGCCTGGGTGTAGTCGGTGGCCAGCTCCTTGTGCATCCACATGACGAACTTGCCCGTGGCGCTGTTGTACATGACCTTCGGGCGCTCGATGTTGGCCGAGGCGAGCTCCGGGTCGGTGGCCTGGGTCAGGACATGGCGTCGGAACTCCCAGCTCTTCAGATCCGTCGAGCGGTACGCGGACACGTACCGGAAGGAGTTGTCCTCATTGCGGTTTTCACCGAACAGGTAGTAGTAGGAGCCGACCTTGATCACACCGCCGCCATGGGCATGTACCGCGGCTCCGGTGGTGTCGCTGAACTGGGTCCCGTTGGAGATCGTGACGGTCGCCGCGTGCGCGGTGCCGCTCACGAGGGCCTGCGGGACGAGGCTGAGGAGCACGGCGAGGATGAGTAGCCAGGCACGGCGCATCGAGGGTCTTTCCCTTTCACTCGGCTGCCTTGGGGATCCTTCGGAGGAAACAAGGCAGACCACAACCGATCAAAATTCGGCTGAATCAAACGCTGTCGCACATCAGACTGCCTGTTACGGCTGTGCGTCAAGGGCGTGAACGCGACTGAGGTTCCCTACTTCCCAAGACGGGGCGCGGCGCGGCTGGGCGCCTCTGGCCATCGCACTCGACAGAGTGTTTCGTCGCAGGTCAGCGCGGCGTGATGCCCTGTCGGTCAAGTTTCAATAACGTAAGGCGGTCAGGCCTTGCGCCCGGCTAACGCCTCGCGGGGCGTCGCGTTCGGCATGTTGGGTTCTGATCGACCTGTGTTGCCACAGGCTGCTTTTCAGACTCGCCCAACTGGGCCACCCCTGACCGCAGTCGCGCACAAGTATTGGCCGCAACCTCGGGAGAGGTTGCGGCCAACGGGAGTTCTGGTGTCAGCGGGCACCGGCTATCTCGCCGCGGGGCCCAACCGGAGTGTGACCGTCCCAGGTGCGCACGTCGCCGTCCAGCGACATGCTCCGCCGCCTGACGCCGCACCCACCACGGACTCCATCGTCCTTTCGATCGCTCCCTCACCGACCCGGTCAGGACCATCCATGTCGATGGCAGCCACCGAGCCCCACGAACCGCACGTCCCGGAGCCCAGCGTGGCTCACCACTCCCGTGGCCGAGTGCGATCGCTTCCGGCGGACCTCCTGCCGGTGCTGAACCACAGGGAGCTCACGTCCCAGGATGTGATGGACACCGCGGGTGAGCCCGTGATGGCGGTGGCCGAGCAAGGCTGAGGGTAGGAAAGCGAAGTCCGCCTGAGCCCGCAGTGGCCCGGGAAGCGTCGCGCACGCGGGCCACTGCGCCGTACGGCCCCTACGCCCAGGACGCCATCAGGCACCAGATGAGGTCGCGACGGGCCAAAATGCGCACATCCCAGTAGAGGATCACCAAGACGGAGAGGGGCCAGAGGGGGCCTCGGAGTTCACAGGACGATGTCGGCGAGCCGTGCCACCTCATCGATGTCGGCGAGCGCCGGATTGAAGATGATCTCGTCGACTCCGAGCTCCGAGTAGGCCCTCACCGCGGAGCGGATCGCGTCCGGCCCGGTGCAGATGGCACTGTCGACTATGTCCATGACCGGCTCATCCGCGGAGCTGTAGTAGTTCCGTACGTTTGCCCGTCCCTGCTCGGCGTCGCTGAACACGTAGTAGGCGATGGCGACAAGCCTCGGCGATCCTTCACGGCCCGCGTTCTTCCACGAGGACCTGGCCGCGTCGAACGCCTGAGCGGCCATCTCCGCCGGAACCGAAGGGCCGATGTATCCCTCACCCCAGCGCGCCACGCGTTCAAAGGAGGCAGGGGCCATGCCGCCGAACATCAGAGGCACCTCGCGCGTACCGGTAGGCACCAGGGGATTTGACGCGCCGTCAGCAGTCTCTCCCCGCCACACGCTCCGATAGACCTCGAGGTCGTGGTCGAGCCGCTTGCCCGTACCGCGCGGCCCCCGCCCGTCGACAACATAGTCGTCGGGGCGACTGCCGAGGCCGATACCGAGAGTGAGACGGTTGCCGGAGACCGCGTCGATACCGGCCACTTCCTTCGCCAGTAGTTCGGCCGGCCACACCGGTGTGAGCATGACGTTGCTGATCAGCCCGATCGTGCTGGTGGCGCCGGCCGCGGCGGCGAGTGCGACGGTGTCCATGAGGCCCGGATAGGCGATTCGGCCGACAGTTCCGAGCGACGAGAATCCTGCCGTCTCGGCCTGTGAAGCCCACGCGGGGATGATGGACGGGTCCATCTCGCGCACTTGGTTGGGCAAGCCGACACCGATCTTCATGCCAAAACTCCTTATTACGTGTTAGAACTCATGTGCCGACGGCGAGTTGACGGAATACGGTGTATTCGGTTCGCCTCCGCCGTCGACGTCGTCCCGTATCCACCCGTGCCGGACGAGAGCTTTCCGGGGAATCGCGGAAAGCAGGTTGCAGCAGGTGCGCTCGTCCCGGATGGTGCCTGCCCGGTGGTGGTCGCGAGGCAGGCACGTCACAGTCGGCGGTGACAGTGGAGTGAGTAACTCCCCATCCTGATCGAGGGGCTCATCTCGACACGCCACGCTGGGATCCACCATCCGATGATCTACGAAGACGGACCTAATTGCGGACGGCGAACGGGCCGAGCACATTGGACTCGAGCCGTAGCGACTCGAGCAGTGAGAAGGCGTTCTCCGTGGTGTAGATGTCGACACCGGCCAGCCTGTCGAGGTACTTGGCGATGACGGGGTCCGCCGCCTGCTTGGCCAGGGCGTCGAGGTATGCCTTGTTGATTGCCCATGCGTTGCCCGAGGACTTGTACCGCTCGAGGAACGGAGTGGGATCAACCGAGTTCAGCGCCGCCCGCAGGCCGGTGTCGAGGTCGCTGAGGTATTGCTTTTGCAGTTCACCGTCCGCCCGGACACCCAGGCGCCCGAGGTGGCCGCCGACAAGAGTTTCCCACGGGTAGTCCATGGCAATGTCCACGGCTTTCACCGAGCCCTGAACGTCCTGGGCCATGGCGAGGTTCCTGAAGGGCGCCCAGCCCGCGTAGAGCACGTCGACGAGCATCAAGGTCTTCTGCTTGGGCGCGTAGATGAAGATGTTGTCCGGCGAGTGGTTCGGGCCGTGGTAATTCAACTCCAGAGTCTCGCCACCCACGTTGAGGACGTAAACGTCCTCGAAAGTGTCTGCCGGGGCGGGCCGGTCCGGGTCGCCCGCTCGCTGCAGCACGCGGCGGGTCTCGGTGTGCCCGATCCGTACCACGTCTTTGCCGAAGAGTGAGGACGCCCCGATGTGGTCCGCATGAGAATGCGAGTAGATGAGGTGGGTGACCGTTTCCGGCTTGTCGTTGGCCCGGGCGACCTGCTGGATCGCCCTCAACAGATTCCGTCCGATGGTCGGCGGCGCGTCGACGAGCACCACGCCGTCACGAGTCGTCAGGAACATCGCCTGGTAGATGGAATCCGTAACCCAATACAGGTTCCGCTCGATCCGGCCGACGTAGTAGCCGTCCTCGTTGAGTGCCGGACCCAGCGCTCCGGGCGGCACCGGCGCGTAGTCCGGCAGGGCACTCGCGGACACCGCCTGGTCCTGCGGAGGAGTCATGGGTGCGCTGTGGCCGGGCAGTCCCGACGAGGGGTTGGCCGCCAGGGCTGTTTCGGTTGTGTGGGCCATGGAGAATTCACCAGTTCGCTATTTTCGCGGATCACATCTCGCGACTGCTCGGCCGGCCGATACCGGTCTGCGCGGGGCGCGGACCGAGCGGTGCCGACCCGGCAGCGCCGGGCATCACACATCCTCTACGTTGGCGTTGCGCATATATGGGCCATGACCTGCTCAATGTCAACTCAGTCGTGTCCAGCTGCCGCGTGCCGCAGCGGGATCGTATCGGCTTCGCGTGCTGCCTCGAGCCACCGCACTGCGAGTCACCCGCTCTCGAAGAGTTCGCCCCGTTCGTCCGTCCTGCGACGTGAACGGAGCAGCTGGACAACTGCCGCTGTCGGCGGTCCACACGACGACTGACGCCGGGAGCCGGAATGATCGTTGGTGGCAGGAAAGCATCACCCGGGAAGCCGAGAAACGCCTTCGTGCTACCGCAGCCGCGTGCCAGTGCGTCCCTCCCCCACTCTGCCGTCGCTCCTTGCTCTCCGCACCGTTTGTCGGGGAACGGGGTCTTCTCCCCCGCCGGTACACGCGGGCGTGGCCGACTGCGCGGTCGCCGCAGGGCCGGGCTCGCCCGATAGCCGACCAGCCTTGGGACAGGGTGGGCTGTCCAGGGCGGGGCGCCGCCCCAACGCGCAGCGACGCCGCCATCCGACTGGCGCCAATGGCACACGGTGGCACCCGCCGACAAGCGATCTTCCATCTCGGATTCACCACCCCGTGAGCCACAGCACGAGTGCGCGGAGATCATCGAGGCGGTCGTCCGGCAACTGGAGCCGGCTGCCGCCATCGCATCCGAGGGGACCGGGCACCCCATCTGGCGACCTCGGCGATCACCTGGGCCCAGGTTACGCAGGGCGATCGGCAAGGGGCACCATGCTGCGGAACCGGCCGTACGTCGGCCTCATCGAGGTCAAAAGGGCTGGATTCCGCGCCTATGAGCTCACGCTGTCCGTCTTCCCGAGCAGGAAGCCCGCCGTGTTCTCCGGCCACCTGCGTGCGCTCAGCGAGCAAGCCGACGGGCGCGCCGAGCGGATCGGCACCGAACGCGATGGAGGATTGCGGGAGCAGTGGGCAGTGGCCCGAGTAGCCGGAGCGGAGGCCCCTGTGCTGCAATGGTCAAATGCAGTTTGAGCATGACAACATGGTTGGGGTTCACCTGGCCGTGGCGCTGGTGAACCTTGATTCAAGTGGTTCATGGATGCCTGAGGCGCTGGAACGGGCGCTGCGGGAGCATCAGATCCGTCGTCCACGTGTCACTGGCTCCACCTGCGAGGAGATCAGGGCGTGGTCGCAGCGGATGAGGCTGGTCTTCGAGGCGTCCTCACAGACCGAACGATGCCAGAACATCAACGCTCTGCTCGCGGATGGCGCCGGGAGTGTGTATCTGACCACGCACGACAACCTGCGACCACATCTGCACTTTGCTCCGGACGGCCAAGACCTCCAAAGCCGTGTGAAAGCCTTGACCGCCGGAGGGCTGGCCATTTTCACCATGGAGGCCGAAGGGGAACGGCTTGGCGTATGTGCGCTGGGCTCTTGCCGGACCGCTTTCGTCGACACAAGCCGCAACGGCCGCCGTACCTATTGTTCCGCCCGCTGCGCAAACACCGATGCGGTCCGCCGCCACCGCAGCAAGCAACGCTAAGCGCTCCGCTGGAGGAACGCTGATGCGGTGTCGATATGCGGCTCCGCCGCATGCGCGGACCGATGGGGGCTGGTCGCGCAGTTCCCCGCGGCCTCCTTGCGGGGCGCGGTACCGCACCGAACTCAACCACGGCCGCTAGCGTCGGGCCGACGCTATGCCGGGACCAGGGACACGACGAGCGGGACAGCGGCTATGCCCAGGACGGTTTGCGTCGCGGTGATCCCGGCCATCAGCGGCGCGTCGCCACCGAGTTGGCGTGCCAGGATGTACGACGACGATGCCGTTGGCAGGGCCTGGAACAGCACGGCGATGATCAGCGCGTGGGAGCTCAGGCCGACGAGCTGCGCCGCCAGGAAGGTCGCGGCCGGCATGAGGGCGAACCTGGCGGACGACGACGCGAGGATCGGGACCACCCACGACCGTGCCGTGCCGAAGCGCAGCGCGGCACCGATGCAGAGCAGCCCCAGCGGCATCGAGGCGGCTCCCAGCGTCTGGAGTGCTGGTTCGATGCCCGGCGGCAGGCTCAGACCGAGCGCCTGAAGGAGGATGCCTCCTGCGCAGGCGAGGATGAGCGGGTTGGTCACGAGCTGTTTGACGATGGCCGAGAAGTGCAGGCGCGCGGTCCCGAACCAGGCGAAAACCAGCACGCACAGCACATTGACGGTGGGCACGATCGCCGCGTTGCAGATCGCGGCGACAGCGACGCCCTTGGCGCCGAACAGGCCGGCAGCGATCGTCACACCGATGTAGTTGTTGAACCGGATACTGCCCTGGAAGACCGAGGTGAAGGCGTCGCCCTTCAGCCGCATCAGGGGCTTGCAGGCGATGACCAGCACGGCCACTGCCACCGTGGAGGCGATCAGAGCGCCTGTCAGAGCCCCCACCGGCAGATCGTCGATGTCGGCGGTCGCCAGGCTGTGCAGGAACAGGGCCGGCAACAGGACGCGATAGCTGAGGCGCTCGGCTTCGGACCAGAAATTCTCGGCTGTGATCATCGATCGTCTGAGCGCGTAGCCCAACGCGATCAGCAGGACTATCGGAACGAGCGCCCTTACGGTCAGTGCGATCACTCCGAGAACCCATCCAGCGTGGCGACGATGATGCGGCAGCCCTCTTCCAGGGTGGCGATGTCGGTGGCGAAGGAGAGCCGCAGGTGGCCCGGCGCGCCGAAGGCACTGCCCGGGACGGTCGCGCATCCCGCTTCGAGGAGGGCGTCCGCCGCTGCGATGTCGTCGCCGACCGCAAGGCGCGGGAAGAGGTAGAACGCGCCGTCAGGTTCGGCCGTGTCCAGGTACCGGCTCCGCTTCAGGATCGCCAAGCCCGCATCGCGCCGCCGACGGTATGTCTCACGCCGCTCCGCCAGAAGATCCTGCGGCCCCTGCAGTGCGGCGACAGCCGCGATCTGGCTCACGGCCGAGGTCTGCGTGCAGTTGTGCGTCTGCACGGCGGTGATGCCGCGGACCAACTCGGCCGGCCCGAACCCCCAACCGACACGCCAGCCGGTCATCGCGTACGCCTTGGAGACGCCGTCGACGAGCAGGATCCGCTCGCGCAGGTCAGGCGCGACCTGGGCGATGCTGACGTAGTCGCCGGCGTGGTAGCGGATGTGGGCGTAGATCTCGTCCGAGAGGATCAGCGCCGAGGGGCGGCGCCGCAATACCTCGGCGAAACCAGCCAAGGTGTCATGGCTGTAGGTGGCGCCCGATGGATTGCCGGGAGCGTTGAGCACGACCCAGCGCGTGCGGTCGGTCACGGCCGCTTCCAGCGCGTCGGGAGAGAGTCTGAACCCTGACTCGGCCGAGCAGGGAACGATCACGGGCACGGCGCCGCACAGACGAACCATGTCCGGATAGCTCGCCCAGTAGGGCGCCGGGATGATCACCTCGTCGCCGGGGCGCAGGGTGGCGAAGAACGTGTTGAAGATGACCTGCTTGGCGCCGCACCCCACGGCCACCTCGGCGTCCGAGTACCTCAGAGCGCGGTCTCGTTCCAGCGCACGCCGCGCGGCACGGCGCAGTTCCGGTATCCCGTTGGCAGGGGTGTAGCCCATCGGCCGGGCGGCGGCCTGTTGCGCGGCAGAAACGACGTGCGCAGGTGGGGCGAAGTCCGGCTCGCCGAGCGTCAGGTCAATGATGCGACGGCCCGCCGCACGGTACTCGGCCGCCCGGCGTGCCATCTCCATGATCAGCGAAGCGGCAGGTGCCACGAGGCGACTAGACACCGCTCAGCACCCCCGCCGACGACTGGCCGAGGGAACGCGGCGAGCCAAGCGCACGCGCTCGGGCCGGAGGAAACGCGGGGCCAGGCCGACTGCGAGCCTGCAGTGGGCCCTGCCAGATCCGCGCAGCGGCCCACGCCTGCGTCCTGCTGGTGAAGAACCGCTTCTCCGCGAGTCGGGCGGGATGGATCCGTACCCCGTGGGCTGGTGTCACACCGTTCATACCGACAGGCTGATGTAACTTCGCCAGGCATTACAACCATTACAGACCCGACCGCAGCTCCCCCACCACGGCGCAGGGGGCCATGGCACGCCCAGGCCCGCCTGGTCCCTGCACCGAGCACTCGCGCCACCGGCGCCGGAGTGAACCAAGTCGTATCGACGCACGTCTAGTCTCATCGGTTGGCCTGCGCAGCGCGGCGTAAGGTGCTCGGCCATGCACGGTTCGGTTGGTGGAGGGCTAGTGGATTCGGGGAACGGTGGCTTGTTGGGTGACCTGGTGTTCGCCGCGCGGGACCGGGCGTTCGTGGGACGGATGGCGGAGCGGGCGGTCTTCCGGTCCGCGCTGGCGGGAGACTCCCACGCGCCGTCGGTTCTGTATCTGCATGGACCGGGCGGGATCGGCAAGTCCGCGCTGCTGAGGCGGTTCGCTCTTGAGGCGCGGGAGGCGGGGCGGCTGGTGATCGAGGTGGACGGGCGTACGGTCGCCGCGACGCCGGAGGACTTCGAGCACGCCGCCGCGAAGGCGATCGGCGAGCCGAACACGGTGCTGCTGGTCGACACCTTCGAGCTCTGCCACGGCCTGGAGCACTGGTTGTGGGAGCAGTTCTTGCCGCGGTTGCCGCTGGGCACGGTCGTGGTGGTGGCCGGCCGCGCGGCCCCCGATCCGCGCTGGGTCGCCGATCCGGGGTGGGCGGACCTGCTACGGGTGGTGCGGTTGCGGGATCTGGCCCGGGAGGATGCCGCCGCCTTCCTACGGGTACATGGTGTCCCGGCCGGGACGCACCACGCGCTGATGTCCTTCACCAGTGGTAATCCGCTGGCCCTGTCGCTGGCGGCGACGCTCGCCGTGCAGCGGAACACGGGCAGGGCCCGGGGTACTGCCGACTGGTCACCGGGCCAGGACGTGATGGCGACGTTGCTGGCCCAACTCGTGGGCCACGCCCCGAGTGCGGCGCACCGCACGGCGTTGGAAGTGTGCGCGCAGGCCGATGTCACCTCCGAGGCCCTGCTGCGGGCGATGACGGGCGAAGACGCCGCCGACCTGTTCGCCTGGCTGCGCAGCCAGCCGTTCATCGAATCCACCGCCTCCGGGCTCTATCCGCACGATGTCGTGCGCGAGGTGCTGGCCGCCGATCTCCGCTGGCGAGACCCCGACGGATTCGCCGCCCTGCGCCGACGGATGCACCACTATCTGCTCGGCCGGGTCCGCGAGGTGCCCGCCGCACAGGTGCTACAGGCCATGAACTCACTCGTGTACCTGGACCGGTCCCTCGATCATCTTGCCGACACCCTCGTGTGGGACCCCGAGGACGCGGTGCGGGAAATGCCCTGTACGCCTGACGACGAGGGCCGCGTGGTGGAGCTCGTCCACCTGACGGAGGGCGCCGAGTCCGCCGCGATCGCCCGCTTCTGGCTGAACCGGCAGCCCGAAGCGTTCAAGGTCTACCGCTCGAACCGGAGCGATGAGATCACTGCCTTTTCGGCGTTGCTGCGGTTCAGCGGGCCGGAGGGGGAGGACGTCGATCCGGTAGTGGCCGCCGCCTGGTCTCACGCCCGCGCCGGAAGCCCACTGCGAGCGGGCGAGCACATGGCCATTGCACGGTTCATCGTGGACGGGCAGGCGTACCAGCGGCCCTCGGCATCTCTGAACCTGGTCACGTGGCGCGTGACGGCGGAGATCATCCGGGCCGACCGTCTGGCGTGGTTGTTCGTCGTGATGCGGGACGACGGGTTCTGGAACGCTCACCTTGAGCCCGGCGACATGCTGCCGACGGATGCCAGGCCCGTAGTCGGCGACCACGGCTACTGCCTGTTCGCCCACGACTGGCGTACGCAGTCCGCAATGGCGTGGATGGCGAAGAAGCACAAAGCTCTGCAGGAGGGCGTGGCTACCGGCACGTCTGCCGTCACAGCTCCGCGGGAGCGGTCGCAACACGTGGTGCTGTCCCGGCCGGAGTTCGACACCGCCGTACGGGACGCCGTGCGTGCACTGTGGTGGCCGGGCGAACTCGCGGCAAACCCCCTCAACCGCAGCCGCATGGTCGTAGAGCACGACCAGAACCTCCACGATGTCCTGCTCCACGCCATCGACACCCTGCTGCGGGAGCGCGGCGGAGAGACACGTCATCAGGTCCTCACGACCACGTACAGCAAGACCGCCCCCACCCAGGAAGCGGCAGCCCGGCGCCTCGGAATGTCCTTCAGCACCTACCGCCGCCACCTGACGGCCGCGGTGCAGCACATCAGGGACGTGCTGTGGAGTCACGAACTGAGCGGAACACCGATCCTTCCGGTGGGCCGGAACGTGTCAGCGGAGCAGTGAGGCGTGCAGCCCTGAGCGATGTCCGTCGACGCACCGTGGAGGTGGCCTCCGGCCTGCGAGCCCTCTGCCGCCGCACGCCATGGCCGTCAGTCGGTGGCCTGCGCCGTGGGGCCGTCCGGACCGACGGAGGAGAGCGTGTTGCCGGCCATCGCCACGATCTCGTCCCTGACGAGGACCACGCTCGGCGCCCAGTCCTGGGACGCGTCCCCGAGGATGTCGACGGCGGCGGTGCGCCAGAGTTCCCTGCCGGTGCTCAGGTCCAGGGCCACCACGCGGCCGATGCGGTTGGAGAGGTAGATCCGCCCGTACGTCGTCGACAACACCGGCTGCGACAGGCCCTCCATGCCGGTCGACCGCCGCCACAACTGCTTGCCCTCATCGGCAGACACAGCGGTGACGCTTCCGTTGGTCTCGGCGAAGACCACGACATCGTCGCCGAGCAGGGTCGGCGCGCCGCGCAGGGTGCGGGAAAGCGGCACGGGACGGACATCGCCGGTACGCGGGTCGACCCGGAGCAACGTGGTGTATCGGCGCTCGCTCTCGATCTCCCCGTCCTGGTTCGCCGCCGCCGCGGGCTGCGCGTAGACCGGTGCGCCTCCGGACTGCCCGATGCTCTTCGACCCGATCGGCAGGGTCACGAGTTTGCGTGCCGTGCCGTTGGCCCGGTCGAGGCGCAGCAGGGTGGTGGGCTGGCCGGCGAGCGTGCACTCCGCGTACGGCACGCCGTCCAGGGACAGCGGTTCGCAGAACGCGGCCTTCGGCGACTGCCACAGCTCCTTCCCCAACGTGTCGTACGCGATGAATCCCTGGATGTCGCCCGTGGAGATCACCAGCCCGCCGCTGAACACGACCGAGCGGCCGTTCGGGCTGTCTCGCACCCACCTCCGCTTCCCGGTGGCGGTGTCCAGAGCCGCGGCCCGGAATTCGCCCTGGGTCTGCTCGGCGACGTACACGACCCCGTTCTGTACGCCGTACGGCTTCGCGTTCTGCACGGAGTCGCCGGACCGCCAGATGACGCGGCCGGTGGCGGCATCGACCTTGGCGACGGTGAAGCCCTCGCCGCCGCAGTAGAGGACGGTGCGCTCGGGGACGCATCCCGGCGGGCCGGAATCCATCGCGGTGTCGGGCACGGAGCCGTGCCGGAGCGTCGTCTGCCAGGGCTGCCAGCCGGCGGGCAGCGAAGCGGTGCGCGCGGCGGTTTGTTCGTCGCCGCCGAAGGCGTTGACCGCCGCGAGGCTCAACCCGGTGACGGCGACCGCTGTACCGACGGCCGTGAGCACACGCGTGAGCCGTCGGCCACGGCGTTCTCTGCGCAGACCTCGGTCGGTGACGGGTTCGGTGGAGGCTCCCGGGATCGCCCTTTCGCCTGTGCCAACCGCGTTGCCGGGGTCGTGGGCATCCTCTAGGTGGCCGTGTTCGCCGGGACCGGTGGTGTGGCCGAAGTCGCCGGAGCCGGCTGTCTGTGGCAACGCGCGGAAGCAGTCGTGCAGTTCCACCAGTCCGGGGCGTGCCGCCGGGTCCTTGTCCAGACAGCGTTCGGCGATAGCGCGCAGTGGTTGCGGAACCTCGTCCAGTGTCGGCGGCTCGTACATCACCTGGTAGCCGGCCATGTAGGGCGTGTCCGCGTCGAACGGTCCGTTCCCGGTGGCCGCGTAGGCCAGCAACGAGCCCAGCGAGAAGACGTCCGACGCCGACGTGACGTCGCGCGGCGAGCTCAGCTGCTCCGGTGACATGAACGGCGGCGTGCCGATCACGTTGCCCGTGACGGTCAACTGCTGGTTGTCGGCGGCGCGCGAGATGCCGAAGTCGATGACGCGTGGGCCGTCTTCGGCCATCAGGACGTTCCCCGGCTTCAGGTCGCGGTGCACCACCCCGGCCCGGTGGATCTCGCGCAGCGCCTCGGTGAGCCCCAGTGCCAGAATCCGCAGCTCCGGTCCGGTGAGCGGCCCGCTGCGTTCCACACAGGCCGCCAGGCTCGGTCCCGGTACGTACAGCGTGGCCATCCATGGCTGCTCGGCATCCGGGTCGGCGTCCACGACGGGCGCCGTGAACGCCCCGCTGACCCGGCGGACCGCAGCGATCTCCTGCCGGAAACGGACACGGAACTCCTCGTCCTCGCAGAGCTGTGGGTGCACCAGCTTCACCGCGACCCTGCGTCCGGCGGCCGAGCGGCCCAGGAACACGGTGCCCATGCCGCCGGCGCCGATCCTGTCGAGCAGGACATAGCCCCCCACCGATTCGGGGTCACCATCTCGCAATGGCATGGACGGTCACACCTTCTTCTTACGTGGATCGACGGCTCGGCTTAGGCCAAGGCCCTTGCTCAGGACGCCAGTTCCAGGTCACCAGGCGAGCGCGTCGCTCGCGTTGTCCTGCCAGTAGGTGACCTGGGCGTTGTCTTCCTCGACGTACAGGGAACCGCCGGGAACTGCAATGTCCCGCCCTGCTTCGCTGGGTCCCCCGTCGGGGCCGTACAGGGACAAACCGATGGAGGAGGTCGTGACCTTGGTCTGACTGTTGCGGTCGACGGACGCGGTGATCAGGCCCGCGTACGCGGTGGCCCCACGGTCGAGGGTGACGACGGCCTGTGGCTGGCTCTGCCCCACCCTGGCTGCTTCGGCCTGCGAGTTCTCACTCAACCGCAGGGCGGGGTAGCTGTAGATGCGGCAGGCCTTCGAGCCGGTGTTCGTAGCCGTGATGAGGACATGGTTGATGGGCCTCTTCACCGCTTTGATGGCGAACTTCAACGAACCGGCGGTGCAGTCCACGAGCCTGGCGCTGCCGGAGCCCGTGCCGGCGGACGAGGTCTTGGTGGCACCCGCTCCGGTGCCGCCACCGTTTCCGGAGCCTTGGGAGCCCTCGCCCTTCGTGGCTTGCCCAGCGGCGGTGGCAGACGCCGAGGCCGACGCCGAGGTGGCGGTGGCGGAGGCGGTTGGCGTGAGAGTCGTGTCGGTGGGCTCCGTGGATGCCGTTCCGACCGACTTCGACTCGGCGTCGCCTTCTCCGCAGGCGGTGAGCGCCAAGGCCAGAACGGTGGAACTGGCCAAGGCCACGGCAAGTCGATGTGTGCGCAAGCTGGTTACCTCTTCTTGACAGGACGTTCTCGGCCCATGGGCCGCGTCGGTTCGTGCTTGGAACAGCGCCGTCAGCGTTCTGCAACGCAGACCAGCCGCCCAGCGGGCACCGGGCACCGGGCACCGGGCACCTCACGGTCCGATCGTTGCATCGTCACCGGCCCTGACTGCGTGGCCACGGTGCTCATTTCCTGGCCGTTCCATGCCAAATTATGCTCAGGGCTATGACTTACGGGGGATCAGTTTCGAGCATTCTCAGAGCACGACTTGACCACGTATCTGGGTGTCGCGGTCAGTAACCTCCGAACGGCATCGGGGCGGCCGTCGAGGCCAGCCTCTCGGAAATGCTGGCGGAAGTAGCTCGCATTAGAGGTAACCACGCCCCGCAGGACGTACAAGTCGGGTCGGCCGAGTTCTTCGTCGAGTCACGGTTGAGCCTGGGCACGCGGGTCGCGCACCCCCGCCGCCAGGGTTTCGCTCCCGAACTGATCGTCGCCGACATGGTCGACCACCTTGGATTGCCGGACACCACCTCGCTGGGTTGTGCGTTCCGCCTCGGCGATCGCCGCTGACGGCCTTGCCCGCCCACCCTAGGCCTCCAGTTCTTGCAGGTCGTCATTGAAGCGGTGCAACCAGCGGCGGACCGCCTTGGGACTGCACCCCGTATCGCCGGACCTATGCCGGCACACCGCTCAGGACAGCGTGATTGACACCCCAACACACCGCGACTGGTTCGAGCCCGACGCCGATCCCCCTCTGGAGGACCCGCACGCCGAGCGATTCCGCGGCATCCGGCCGGCCCTCGGCTACCCCGCGAGCCCGACCACAGCCTCAAGAACTCCGCCGTCGGACGACTCGGGCAAGACCAGACTGAGGACTACGCCCGCAGACAGGGTACGGACCTCCGCGAAGTAGTGGCCTGGCTCCAACCCAACCTCGCCCACGAGTTCACGTAATCAGCTGCCCGCGACCGAAAAGGAATCAGTTGGCGGGCGGTCGCCGCGAAGTGATCCAGGGACCTTCATCCCTGGTTGAGACCGGCAAGCGCAGTTGAGCATGTCCACTGCCGCCTGCGACGAGGACCCCTTGGGCGTCGTGAACAGCATGTAGGTCTGCTCAGGAGCCGTCGGCGACACCATCGTGTGCTGCTCCACTGTCAGCTCGCCCACCATGGGGTGGTCCAGGCCGAAGGGTTCCAGTCCGCAGGTGCTCACCTCGTGGCTCGACCAGGCTTTCGTGAACTCCTCGCTCTTGATGCTGAGTTCACCGATCAATGAGTCCAGTCCCGGGTATCCTGGCCAGGTCCCGACGGACAGTCGCAGATGAGCGGCGACGTCAAGGACCTTGGCAGCCCAGTCCACGAAGAGCGTCCGGCTCGCGGGATCGAGGACGATCAGGCGTGCCAGGTTGGGCCGGTGCTCCGGGTTCTCAGGGGCATGCACATCGAGGTGGCCGGCGAACAGGGCATGCGCCACCGGGTTCCACGCGAGGATGTCACCGGTGACGCCGGTGACAAGCACGGGCGCCGAGATCGACTCGATCACTCGCTGTGTCTCCGGCGCGGGTTCCTGACTTTGAGGTCGGTTCCTGGTCATCGGCCGCGGTGCGGGCTCGGCCAGGAGCCGAAGATGTTCGTGCTCTTGGGGCGTGAGGTCGAACACGCGGGCAAGGGCGTCGAGAACCTGGGGCGAGGCGTTGACGGCAACGCCTTGCTCCAGGTCTCGGTAGTAGGACTCGCTCAGCCCGGCCAGCGTGGCGACCTCTTCCCGGCGCAGGCCCGGCACCCTTCGCCGTTCTCCGGTTGTGCTCAGTCCCACCGTGGCGGGCTGTAACCGGGAACGGCGTGCTTTGAGGAACTGTCCGAGTTCGATGTGCATGGCAGACAACCTAGTACGGACAACTCCCGCGGACCTGCCGCTGTCAATGGCACCCAAGGCCTCGGGACCAGGACCGCTCACGCCGGCTCGCTGACATTCGAGCATGCTCCGGGCAGCCGGACAGCTAAAGCTGGGGAGGAGACTCGATGGGCGGATGTCACAGGCGGCACCTACGCCTGGCGCGGTGTCACCCGCCGACCGGAGTGAATCGGGAGGTCTGCCGACGGATCAATCCGTCGGAGATCAGAAAGGTGTCGATGCCGTCCGTCACCGTCACGGATCCGGCGCTCATGTGCCACTCCAGGAGCAGCAGTTCCGACGATCCTGTGAGCGAGACCGACGTGTAGCCCGCGTCGGGCAACGCGCGGGCGTTCTCCGCGAAGGCGTCCCGGATGGCTGCCCTCCCGGTGAAGGCCGTGCCGGGGAGGAGGACGACAGCGTCGTCGGCGTAGTCGGCGGCGATACGGTCGGCGTCTCCGCTGTTGAGTGCGGCGAGGTGGTCGTCGAGGACCCTGCGCGGGCTTCGGTCGTGCATGGGGTTTCCCTTCTCCTGTTGGTGGTGTTCCGGTGCGGCGAGTCAGGCGATGACGCTGTGCACGAGCTGTCCGCCATCGATGCGGACGGTTTCGCCGGTGATCCATCCGGCCTCGTCGGAGGCGAGGAAGGCAACGAGCTGGGCCACGTCGGACGGGAGCCCCAGCCGTCGGAGTGGATAGCGTTCGACCACTTCGGCTTCCCGGCCGATGTAGAGGGGTTCGGCGAAGACGGTCTTCACCACCGCGGGTGCCACGGCGTTGACGCGCACCTTCGGCCCGAGCTGGTAGGCGAGTTCCTCGGTCAGCCGGCACAGAGCGACTTTGCTCGCTCCGTAGACGCCGATGTCACCGGTCGCACGCAGGGCAGCGGTCGAGCTCATGTTGACGACGGTGCCGCCGTGCTCCGACATCCATGCGTGCCAGGCCAGTTGGGTGAAACCGAGTGCCGCCGTGACATTGACCTCGAAGGTCTGGCGCACCTCGTCCAGTTCGGCGTCGACCAGCGGTCCGAACAGCGAGTTCACACCGGCGTTGTTGACCAGTACGTTCAGGCTGCCGAACTCTTCCACGCATCGGTGCACCGCGTCGGCTCGTGCGTCGGCGTCTCCCGCGTCTCCCGGCACGGTGAGGATGCGACCACGTGCGGCCCCCGTTTCCGCGGCCAGTTCATCGGCGGTGACGTCCAGCGCGTGCGCGTCGCGGGCCGTGATGGTGACGGCCGCTCCCCTGCTGAGGAACTCGCGGGCGATTCCTCGCCCGATGCCGCGGCTGGCGGCCGACACAAAAGCCGTCAGCCCCGCAAAGTCCTGTTTCATAACAACTCCTTCTATTCGCAGAGAAATTGAGCACGGCAGTCGCGTACTTCCGTGGGCGGGCATACCTCCGTGTCGGGGCATGCCTCGGTGACCCGCGGCGTTCCGGCGGACCGTCAGCAGCTCACTGGGGAATCGGGTGGTTCGGAAACGTGCTGGAGACGGCGATCACCAGGGCCACGCCAGCTGCCTCAGGGCCGTCGGGTGCAGCGATTCAGTCGCGTCGTTCTTCGGACGTCGACGGGCCGAAGTCCTCCTGGCGCAGCCCCGCGCGTCGGGTCTTGAGGAAGTCAGCGTGGTCGAGCCGCCCGTTCACGTCTCCGAGTATGGGTCAGTCGGCACGATTCAGCCTGCCGCCGTCAGCGGTACCCTCGGGGCCCGGAGCCGGGACGTCAGCCCGGATCACATGCGTGCGCACCGCGGGCAGATGCCGCGGGCGCCCGTCCCGACCAACGCCACGCAGCTCGCCCTGGTGTGTCCGTCAGCGGTTCGCTACTGCTCCTCCGCGCATGGGGCCGGCGTCCCGCACACCTGAGGCTTCGCCCTCCACCCCGCCAGCCGCGACGGCTTCAGGACAACTACAGTGTCCAGCGTCTGATCAGCCGGCTGCAGGACTGGCGCGGCATCGCTACAAGCCTCGACAAAACACCCAAGAGCTACCTCACGGGCCTCGAACCACGTCGTACCGACACTCCTCTCATCCCCTCGGTTGATCTGACATGTGCGCCGTAGGCTGTTACGCCGTGCACGGTATTCGGTCTGCGAGGAGCTAGGGGCTCAAGTGATATGGGACGGTGGCTCGTTGGGTGACCTGGTGGTCGCGGCACGGGACCGGGCTTTCGCTGGACGGGTGGCGGAGCGGGCCCTGTTCCGGTCGGCGCTGGCAGGGGAACCGGGTGGGGCGCCGGTGTTGTTTCTGCATGGGCCTGGTGGGATCGGGAAGTCGACTCTGCTGAGGCGGTTTGCCCGGGAGGCGCGGGAGTCGGGGCGGCTGGTGGTCGAGGTGGACGGCCGTACGGTCCCCGCGACGCCGGAGGACTTCGAGGTGGCCGCGGGTAAGGCGACTGGTGTGCCGGGGGCGGTGCTGTTGGTCGACACCTTCGAGCACTGTCAGGGTCTGGAGCACTGGTTGTGGGAGCAGTTCCTGCCGCGGTTGCCGTTGGGTGCGGTGGTGGTGGTCGCCGGGCGGGCTGCTCCTGACCCGCGCTGGGTCGCCGACCCGGGGTGGGCGAGGCTGCTGCAGGTGGTGCCGTTGCGGAACCTGGCCGAGGACGACGCGGCGTCGTTCTTGCGGGTGCGTGGTGTCCCGGCGGAGGCGCATCAGGCGCTGTTGTCGTTCACCGGTGGCAATCCGCTGGCCCTGTCGCTGGCGGCGGCGGTCGCCCTCCAGCAGGACCGGCGGCACGACGACGAGGCGCCGCGGGCGACCGACTGGTCCCCGGGCCGGGACGTGATCGCCACGCTGCTGCCGCAGCTTGTGGGTGAGCCGCCGAGTTCGGAGCACCGCATGGCGCTGGAGGTGTGCGCCCAGGCCGATGTCACCTCCGAGGCGCTGCTGCGGGCGATGACGGGCGAGCGTGCCGCCGGACTCTTTGCCTGGCTGTGCGGCCAGCCGTTCATCGAGTCCACCGCGTCCGGGCTTTTCCCGCACGACGTGGTGCGCGAGGTACTGGCGGCCGATCTGCGCTGGCGTGATCCGGACGGATTCGTCGCTCTGCATCGGCGGATGCACGAGTATCTGCTCGGTCGGGTCCGGGAGGTGCCCGCCGCGCAGATGCTCCAGGCGGTGCGCTCCCTGGTGTTTGTGGAACGCGGCGTGGGCCATGACTGGGACACCATCGACTGGCGTCCCGATGGCGCGGTGCGGGAAACGCCCTGTACTCCTGCCGATGCGAGCCGTGTGGTGGAACTGGCGCAGGAGGTGGAGGGTGCCGAGTCCGCGGCGATCGTCCGGTTCTGGCTGGAGCGGCAGCCCGAAGCGTTCAGTGTCTACCGTTCGACGGGGACCGATGACATCGTTGCCTTCTCGGCGCTGCTGCGACTCACCGAGCCGGAGGGGGAGGATGTCGACCCGGTGGTGGCCGCCGCCTGGGACCACGCACGGGCCACCAGGCCCCTGCGAGCGGGCGAGCACATGGCCATCGGGCGCTTTCACGTGGACCCGCAGGCCTACCAGCGCCCCTCGCCGTCCAACAACCTGGCCCAGTGGGGTGTGACGGGGGAGGTCATCCGGGCCGACCGCCTGGCCTGGGCGTTCGTCGTGATGCGGGACGATGGTTACTGGAACCGTTACCTCGGGCGCAAGGGCATGCCGCCGGCGGATGCCAGACCCGCGGTTGGCGAGCACCGGTACTGCCTGTTCGCCCGCGACTGGGGTGTCCAGTCCGCCGTGGCGTGGGTGGCGGAGGTGAACGAAGCCGTGCTGGCGGGCGCGGGTGCCGTGATGTCCCCGGCCGGAAGCGGGCCGGAGCGGGGGGAACATGTCGTGCTGTCCCGGCCGGAGTTCGACACCGCCGTCAAGGATGCCCTGCGCGCGCTGTGGTGGCCCAACGAACTCGCGGCCAACCCCCTCAGCCGCAGCCTCCTGGTCACGGAAAACGGCGGGACTCTCCACGACGTCCTGCTGAGCGCCATCGACACCCTGCTCGACGAGCGCGGCGGGGAGAAACGCCACCGCACCCTCATGACCGCGTACAGCAAGGCCGCCCCCACCCAGGAAGCAGCGGCCAGACGCCTCGGAATGTCCTTCAGCACCTACCGCCGCCATCTGACCGCCGCCGTACAGCGCGTCACCGACATTCTCTGGAGCCATGAACTGAACGGAGAACCCATCACCACCGACGGGGATCGATCAGCAGACCAGTAAGCTCAAGCAGCCTCGGGTCGCACGAAACATTCCCCAACGGCCCGCCGGCTGCCGACGATACGGAATACGCCGGGAGCGTCCGATACAGGCGGGTGGTGGAACGTGATGCGGGGCGCGTCCAGGATGGTCGCGGCTGGGCAGTAGGCAATGCAGCGTGAGGGTGCGACCCAGGTAGGCGGCCAGACGGTCGAGGGGGCCGGCGTCTTCGTACGGAACAGCCGTCCGAGATCGGGCTCGCGAGGGGGCACGCCGACCCGTTCGATACGAGCTGGTGGTGGGACGGTCGCTGAGGTGGCCTCGGTTCGTCAGCCTGCTGTCGGGCTCCGCGGGTCCCCTGCTCGTATGAACCCGTGGCTCCGTTCCACTTTCGCCACGTGCAGCGTGTAGCTCTGGTACCACTCGGCTTGCCCGCGCTTTTGAGCCGCGCGATGCTCGGCGTTGGTCCGCCACTCCGTGAGAGCGTCGGCGTCGCGGAAGTAGCTGACGGTGATGCCCAGCCCGCCGGGAGTCTGCGCGTGGTCCATCCCCAGGTACCCGGGGACGTCCTTCACCAGGTCTTCCATGCGTGCGTTGGTCTCGCTGTAGTCGTTCTGGTCCTGGGTTCCCACCGTAGTGAAGACAGCCATGTAGTAGGGGGGTTCATAGGCCTCGACGGGTGCGACAGTCGCTTTGGGGGCCCGCCGCGCGTACACCTCTATCTCGATCTTCATGCGGGGGTCGGCGAGGCCACACATGAGCATCGAGGCGGCCGGTTGAACTTCGCCGAAGTAGCGGCGCAGAACCGGCCAGCACCGCTCGAAGTCTTCGCGGTCAGGCAGCAGATAACGCACCCGCACGACGTCGGCGAAGGTGCACTTCGCCTCGGCCAGCGCGGCGTCGATGTTGCGCAGGCACTGCTCGGCCTGCTCCACCACGTCGTCGGAGATCGTCATCGTGGCGTAGTCGAACCCGGTCGTTCCGGACACATGCACCCAGTCGCCGTCGACAACGGCACGGGCATATCCGATCTGCTCCTCAAAGGGCGAGCCACTGAGGATCGCTCGTCGCTCTGTCATGCACCGAACGCTAAGTGACCAGCGCTGATACGTCTAATACAGCTGCAGGCATGGTCTGATATCTCTAAGAGTATGGAGCGTCCCGAACTGCCCCTGCCGCAGCTGCACACTTTCGTCGTACTCGCGGAAGAACTCCACTTCGGCCACGCGGCCGCCCGCCTGGGCATTGCCCAGCCGCCGCTGAGCCAACAGATCCGCCGCCTGGAAGACAAGGTCGGCTACGCACTGTTCAGTCGCGAACCAGGACGCGTCGCCCTCACCCCAGCAGGCCGCGAGCTGCTGCCCGCCGCACGGCGGGCCCTCACCGACCTCGCGGCCGGCCTGGACGCAGCCCGCGCCGTCGGCAGCGGCCGGGCGGGCCGCCTACAGATCGGCTTCGCCGCCTCCCTCGCGCTGACCGTCCTGCCCGACCTGCTGCGCACCTTCCGGCAACAGTTCCCCAACGTGCGCCTGGACATCCATGAGATGACCACCGCGCCGCAGATCGCCGCCTTGCACGACAAGATCATCGACATCGGTCTGCTGCGCGAACCCCCCGCCGACGAAACAGAGATCGGCTTCAAGACGCTGTTCAGCGAGCCGTTCGTGGCCGTGCTGCCGTCCACTCACCCTCTGGCCGCCCAACGGACCGCGAACCTCGCACAGTTGGCGGAATCGCCCTTCGTACTCCTGCCCCGCACGGTCGGCCCGCAACTGCACGACCAGATCACCAGCCTCTGCACCGCAGCGGGTTTCACGCCCCAGGTGACCCAGAACGCAGTGGAGTGGCAGACCGTGTGCGCCCTCGTGGGAACTGGCCTGGGCATCTCCATCGCCCCGGCGAGCATCCGACGCATCCGCCTCAAAGGCGTTGCCTTCCGCAGGATCAAGCCCAGCACCGCCCGCACAAGAGTCGCCGTCGCCTGGCGCAAAAACGACCAAAACCCCCTGGTCGCAGAGCTACTGGCGACGGCCAGCCAAGATCCGCCGGACAGGCCAGGACTCCGTTAGGCCTCTCTCGATCTTGGTGTCGTGGGTGTCCTGTTGGGCTGAGGTTGGTGGCAGGTGGTGCGGATGCCGGTCCATGCCGCTGGAGGCAAGTGTGTCGAGCCTGTCCAGGGCGAGCCGCCCCTTCTCACAGTGCGTGACGTCGGACGGAATGTGGGTCTGGGCCCGGCGGCCGGCGTCCGAAGCCCAAAGTTTGGGCAGGAACGGGCGCCACTGCAGCGGGCAGAAGGCGGCACGGTCGCGGCATGGACACTGACTGCAACCTGGCAGTTCGCCCGCTTCCCAGGGCTCCGCAGCACTGCGGAGCCACCCGACCGACATCCGGCCCTCGCATGGCTCCCTCACCCCGAAACAGACCCTGCCCGATCCGGCGATGGTGCGCCCGCTCTCCAACGGAAAACACCCCAACCGAAGCCGTACCGGGGCCAATTACCGGTGCTGGCGTGAAGCAAGTCATACCCGCGCGCCTTTGATCCCTTCGGTTGCTCTCGGATGTGCGCCGTAGGCTGTTGCGCAGCACACGGTTCGGTCGGTGAAGGGCTCAAGATATGCAGGACAGCGGCTCGTTGGGTGACCTGGTGGTCGCGGCGCGGGACCGGGCTTTCGCTGGACGGGTGGCGGAGCGGGCCCTGTTCCGGTCGGCGCTGGCGGGGGAACCCGGTGCCTCGCCCGTGCTCTTTCTGCAGGGACCCGGCGGGATCGGGAAGTCCACGCTGCTGAGGCGGTTTGCTCGTGAGGCGCGGGAGGTTGGGCGGCTGGTGGTCGAGGTGGACGGCCGTACGGTCCCCGCAACGCCGGAGGACTTCGAGCAGGCTGCGGGGAAGGCGATCGGCGAGCCGGGATCGGTGCTCTTGGTCGACACTTTCGAGCACTGTCAGGGCTTGGAGCACTGGTTGTGGGAGCAGTTCCTGCCGCGGCTTCCGCAGGGTTCGGTGGTGGTGGTCGCCGGCCGTGCGGCTCCTGATCCGCGGTGGGTCGCCGACCCGGGATGGATCGGTCTGTTGCGTGTGGTGCCGCTGCGGAATCTGACCGAGACCGATGTGGAGACGTATTTGCGTGTGCGTGGTGTCCCGGTGGGGGTGCATCAGGCACTGTTGTCGTTCACCGGTGGTAATCCGCTGGCCCTGTCACTGGCTGCGGCGGTCGCTGTGCGCCAGGACGCGGACGGGGCGCCGCGGGCGGCCGACTGGTCGCCGGGCCGGGATGTGATCGCCACGCTGCTGCCGCAACTCGTCGGCGATTTGCCGAGCCCGGAACACCGTATGGCGCTGGAGGTGTGTGCCCAGGCCGAGGTCACCTCCGAGGCCCTGCTGCGGGCGATGACGGGCGAGAGTGCCGGCCAGTTGTTCGCCTGGCTGCGCGCCCAGCCGTTCATCGAATCCACCGCGGCGGGGCTTTTTCCCCACGATGTGGTGCGCGAGGTGCTGGCGGCTGATCTCCGCTGGCGTGACCCGGACGGATTCGCAGCCCTGCGCGGACGAATGCACCAGTATCTGTTCGGCCGGGTCCGGGAGGTCCCCGCCGCACAGGCGCTCCAGGCGATGCAAGCCCTGGCATACCTGGAACGGGCCGCCGGCTCCGTTACCGACACCGTCGTGTGGCGTCCCGACGGCGAGGTGCGGGAAATGCCCTGTACTCCTGCCGATCAGAGCCGTGTGGTGGAACTGGCGCAGGAGATGGAGGGTGCCGAGTCCGCCGCGATCGTCCGCTCCTGGCTGGACCGGCAGCCCGAAGCGTTCATTGTCTATCGCGCGACCCGCACCGATGACATCACCGCCTTTTCGGCGTTGCTGCGGTTCAGCGGGCCGGAGGGGGAGGACGTCGATCCGGTGGTGGCCGCCGCCTGGGCTCACACACACGCCGGCAGTCCGCTGCGAGCGGGCGAGCAGATGGCCATCGCGCGGTTCCACGTTGACCCGCAGGCGTACCAGCGACCCTCGGCCACCCACAACCTGGTCACGTTGCGCGCGACGGCGGAGGCCATCCGGGCCGACCGTCTGGCATGGTCGTTCGTCGTGAAGCGGGACGACGGGTACTGGAACAGTTATCTCGAGCGCTCCGACATGCCGCCGACGGATGCCAGACCTGTGGTCGGCCAGCATGGGTACCGCCTCTTCGCGCACGACTGGCGTGCCCAGTCCGCCATCGAGTGGGCGGCCGAGCACGGTTTGCCGAAGAGCCAGGGTGCCGTCGCCTCTCCGGTCGGAACCCCGCACGAGCGAGGCGAACACGTCGTACTGTCCCGGCCGGAATTCGACACCGCCATAAAGGCTGCCCTGCGTGCCCTGTGGTGGTCCAACGAACTGGCAGGCAACCCCCTCAGCCGCAGCCGCCTGGTCGCGGAGAACGGCGGGAGCCTCCACGATGTCCTGCTGCGTGCCATCGACACCCTGCTCGACGAGCGCGGCGGGGAAAAGCGCCACCACACCCTCATGACCGCCTACAGCAAGGCCGCCCCCACCCAGGAAGCGGCAGCCAGACGCCTCGGCATGTCCTTCAGCACCTACCGCCGCCATCTGACCGCCGCCGTGCAACGGGTCACCGACATTCTGTGGAGCCATGAACTGAGCGGAGAACCGATCATGGTCAGCCGGGACCGATCAGCGGAACAGTAGAGCAGGCATCCTCCCTGCTGAACCGACCGCCCAAGGGCCCGGAACGATACCGTCGGCGAGTGCTGCCACCTATGAACGCAGTGGGCCGCAATCAGTCTTCTTCGGGCCGTGTCCGTAGCGGCATAGCGCATCCACCGCGTGGGTCAGTGCCGCGACTGCCTTGTCGGCGTGAGCCGTTGCGGCAGTGTGCTTCCTGGTACATGACGGTGTGAGAAGCGCTGGCCCAGAGGACGGCCGGCGCTTTCGCCTGACACCGCTGAACGAGACCGACACAGACCCAGCAGCCGTTCCTCGCCCCGTTCACCACCTCCTCCCAGGGGTCCTGAACGACCGAGAAACACCGCGATGGCCACTGCCGCCGCGGAACATGGCACTCCGCCAGGTCGGTGCCCGACACTACTGAGGCGTCCGCCCATCCAGCGGCAGGTTGGAGCCCAGTAGCCGGTGGGTTCTTCGGCCTCCTCGGGCCGTTCGGCCAGCAGCGTCGCCTCGGGCAGGACGCCGTCGCATCGACCACGCTGGGCGAGGGCGGTGGATCGGGCCGGGCGACGAGCCTTGGCTCCGACCGTCCAATCATCCTGTACCAGGTGCGCTGCTTCCTGTCGTCGCGTCGCCATGAACCAGCCGCCCAGGTCGAACGTCCCTAGGAATTCCCGCAGCAGGGCGGCGGCACGGCACAGCGCCGAGGGCGGGCTCGTGTCGTGCCGCTTAGAGAGCTCATCAGCAGTATTGGGCCCTTCGTCAGCACCGCTTGAACAGGGATTGAGCTTAAGTTGCCCGCCGTGCGGTGAAAGGGTCAGTGATGCTCGGCAGAGCATCTGCCGAGCAGCGCGAAGCAGTGCCCTGGCACCGCTAGAAAGGACACGAGTTGAGCAACACTGAAACCAGCGACACCCTCGGAACTGCGCCACCTGCCCCGTCCGCAGCGGCCCTGATGACGCAGATGCTGGCTGGGTTCCAGGTTTCCCAAGCGCTGTACGTCGTGGCCGAGTTGAACGTGGCCACCAAGCTCGCGGCAGGGCCTCGCCCCGTCGAGCGCTTGGCGGAGGAGACCGGTGCCGACGAGAGCGCTCTGCGACGCCTCCTGCGCACGCTCGCACCGCTTGGGTTGTTTCGCCACGTCGAGGACACGGTCGAGGTGACTCCCTTCGGTGAGCTCCTGTTCGCGACGCACCCCGCGTCGCTGCGGGACGCGGCCCTGTACTGGATGGAGACGCACTACCAACCGTTCGGCGAGTTGCTCAGCACCGTCAAAGCAGGTGAACCTGCCTCCGAGATCCACTTCGGGAAGCCCTTCTTCGAGTGGCTGGGCGAAGACCCGGAGCGCTTCTCCCTGCTGAGCAGCGCCATGGACAATGTGACGGGAAGCCTGCGGACGGGCATGTTCGGCGGATACGTCCTGCCTGAGGGAAGGACTGTGGCGGACATCGGCGGCTCCGACGGCACCGTCATGGCCGAACTGCTCAGTCGCGACGAAGGCCGTCGTGGGATTGTCTTCGACCTGCCGCATGTCGTGGCCGACGCACATGAGGTGCTGCGGGCACAGGGCCTTGGGGACCGGGTCGAGATTGTCGGGGGCGACTTCTTCGACGGGGTGCCGGCCGCGGACGTCTATGTGTTGTCGTACATCCTGCATGACTGGGACGACGCGGCCTGCGGCAAGATACTTGGCTCGATCGCGCAGGCCGCGAACCCCGGCGCCCGGCTCGTAGTGATCGAAGCGGTTCTGCAGGAGAATGACGAGCCGCATCTCGCCAAGATGATCGACTTGACGATGCTGGCCATGCTGACAAGTCGTGAGCGGACGCCGAACGAGTACGACGAACTGCTCAAAAACGCCGGCTTCACGCTCGACCGGACCCTGCCAACGCCTTCACCTTTCTCGGTGTTCGAGGCGACGCTGCGCCAGCGTCTCTGATCAGCAGCATGCGGGCAATCCGGGGAGCGCCTGCCGGCTCGAAGACATCCACCGGCATCCGGTCGTGATTCTTGTGAAAAGAGACGACCTGCCGGGTGCGGGACGTGATGACGCCGGCACGGCAGTAACTGGCCACCGGGCACCTCCTCACGTCCATTCCGACGAACAGCGGTCCGGCGTGCGCTATGTGACTGTCCATCAGGAGCATCCTGCGGACGCATTCCCACGTTCGTGGACCGAGCACCGTCTGCACCCGGCCGGAGCGGGAGGCCCCTGCCCCCTTCATCACATGACGCGGATGCACCGATGCCTCCGCGGGGGTCACCACGCCCCGTCGCCCAACTCCACGCCGAAGGCCACGAGATCCGAGACGAGGACGTCGCTCGTCTGCCCCCGCTCAAGCACCGCAACCTCAACGTGCTCGGCCGCTACGACTTCACCGCGTCCACTCCGCCCGCTGGAGTTTTGCGGCTCCTGCGCGATCTGGAAGTGTCGAGACTCGAGGACGATGAGAGCGGCGGGGACTGACCAACGGGGCGGGATTGCTCCTCGCTGTGGGTGGGCCTTCTCAGACAAGGCCGCGCAGTGCTTCGTCGTCTGTGCTGCCGGGCTGCGGGAAGTACACGTACATGACGTGGCCCTCGGGCCCGGCGAGCGCGAAGGTCTCGAAACTGAGTCGGAGGATACCGAGGCCATCGACGGCGAGCCGTTTCTCACCCATCACGCGCTCGTACACGTCGTGGGAGTCCCACAGGGCACGGAATGTTTCGCTGCGCTCGCGCATGCTCGCCACGAAGCCTGCGAGTTCGGTGCGGCGCGTGGCCGCCGTGGCGCGCAGACCTGCGACGGCTTGCAGGGTGATCTCGTCCCAGTCCGGATAGACCTCCTGTGCGCGTGGGTCGAGGAAGGCGAACTCGATCAGGTTGCGCTTCGGGCTCCATGCCGGGTTGAGCCGGGCGGCGAGCGGCGTTCCGGCCAGCACGTCGCGGCTGGGTGTGACGACGAACGCGGGCAGGTCAGCCCAACGCTCCAGCAGGTGCAGCACCCCCGGCCGCACAGTGTGGGCAGGGATGGCGTCGCTGTCGGCCGGGGCCAGCGACGGCATTGCCAGGGACCACAGGTAGGCCCGCTCCGTGTCGTCCAGGCGCAGGACACCGGCCAGGGCTTCGAGGATCTCGCGGGAGGGATGGCGGTCGCGGCCCTGCTCGATCCGGGCGTAGTAGGAGGGGCTGAGCCCGGCGAGCAGCGCCAGTTCCTCGCGGCGCAGCCCCTTGACCCGCCGTCGCGTGTTGTCGACGACACCGGCGGAGGCAGCGTCGATCTTCTCCCGGCGACTGCGCAGGAAGGAACCGAGCTGGTTGTCATCAGGTGCCATCCAGAGGGACTTTACCGCTACTCACCGGCCGGGCCGCTCTTGCGCCACTGGTGAAACTGACCCTGCGAGAGCCTCCCTCAAGGGGGTGTGGCACGTCAGCTGACTCGCTGGTGCCATGGAGGCATGGCAAACGAAACGCATGAAACGTCTGTATGGCTGATCACCGGATGCTCCAGTGGTCTGGGCCGCGCCCTGGCCGAGCACGCCCTTGAACGGGGTGACCGGGTAGCTGTCACCGCCCGCAACCGCGCATCCGTGACTGATCTCGCCGCCAAGTACGGCGACCGCGCGCTGGCCCTCCGGCTGGACGTGACCGACCCCGAGTCGGTGACCGCGGCCGTCCAGGCGTGCGAGGCAGAGTTCGGGCACATCGACGTCCTGGTCAACAATGCGGGATACGGCTACCTGACCGCCATCGAAGAGGGCGAGGACAGCGCAGTCCGTGCCCTGTATGACACCAACGTGCACGGCGTGGTGACAGTCCTCAAGGCCGTGCTGCCCGGCATGCGGGCCCGCCGCTCGGGGAGCATCGTCAACATCTCCTCTTTCGGTGGCCTGGCCGCGTTCCCGGCGACCGGCTACTACCACGCCACGAAGTTCGCGCTGGAGGGCCTGTCGGAGTCGCTGGCCGGAGAGCTCGCACCGCTCGGCATCACGGTGACGATCGCGGAGCCCGGCGGTCTGCGAACCCAGTGGGCGGGGACGTCGATGCAGCAGTCCCCGACGCGCCTGGACGACTACGAGCAGACCGCGGGCAAGCGCCGTGAGGCCACACTGGGCGTGTCCGGCCGCCAGCCCGGCGACCCGGTACGGGCTGCCGCGGCCATCGCCTCGGCCGTGGATGCCGACACACCGCCACTGCGGCTACTGCTCGGCTCCGACGCGCTCGCCGGGGCACGCGCCCGCCTGGACCGGATGCGAGGCGAGATCGATGCCAACGAGGCACTGACCAAGAGCGTTGACCTGGAGGCGGTGTGAGCAGCATGGGCGCGTTCGTCGTCATCGGCGCCGGGCCCGGTCTGGGCACTGCGACGGCCCGCCGGTTCGGCCGCGAGGGACATCCGGTCGGGCTGATCGCGCGCGGCGTCGAACGCCTGGAAGCGATGGCCGCCGACCTGACCTCTGAGGGCCTGACGACAGCGATCGAAACCGCAGACGTCACCGACGAGAAAGCACTCGCCGCGGCGCTCGGCGCACTGCGCGAGCGGCTCGGTCCGATCGAGGTGGTCCTGTTCAGCCCGAGGCCGAGTGTCGCGTGGATCAAGCCCGTGCTCGATACCGGGCCACCGGACATCGAGAGCGCCCTGGCACTGAGCGTGATCGCCGCCTCCGCGGCCGTCCGCACGGTCGTACCGGACATGCGCCGCAGGCAACACGGCACCCTGCTGTTCACCACCGGCGGCGCCGCCGTCGAACCACACCGCGACCGCGCGGTGTCGGGAATCGCCTACGCCGCCGAGTCGGCCTACGTGCGGATGCTCCACGACGCACTCGCCGACGAGGGCGTACATGCCGCGCAGGTCACGGTCGTTGGCCCGATCGGGCGCGGCGCCACACACGAACCGGACGAGGTAGCCCAGGAACTGTGGCAGCTCCACACCACACGCGACCGGCCACTGCTCATCCTGCGCTGAACCGCTCTTTGGCCAAGTCGTGAGCGGGTGGCCCGGATTACTATGATCCGGCCCCGCCACCCGATCGCGCTTCCGGATATGTCGGTCGGGATGCGACTCTCGCGAGCAGTCCTTTCCCAGAGCAAGATCACTTGAAATCCGGAGAGGCGTCCGACTACCGACTCCTGCTGGACCCGCTGGACCCGCTGGACCCGCTGGACCCGCTGGACCCGCTGGCAGAATATGGCGACACCGAAGGCCATCCGATCCCAGTTGCCGCCGCCGTGAACCCCGACCGCGTTTAGTGTCCTTGCCGCCAAAGGCGCAGCCGCCGTATCGGATGGTTCTACAGGCCGTAGTGCTCGCGGATGGCATACAGGGGCGGGGATCCCCCGTTGAGGCCCGCGTCTGCTGGCGATACCGAGATGGTGCCGTTCTCGCTCACGTAGTCGACGGAAGGGCCCCATGCGCTACGAATGCCCGGCTTCTCCGTGTAGGCCCGGAGGACGGACTCCATGAGCGCGACCGCATCCTCCTCGGTCTCCGCGTCGAGAGTGACCGTGCCCCACTGCAGCGAGCCCTCGAACTCAGTTTCGCACGTGAAATCCGCGGTGATGACGCCGGACACCGACAGAGCCGCGGACTCGAAGTCCTCCCCGCACCTCTTGTCCCGTGCACCGTAGGCGTAGACGATGCCCGACACGGCCACCACCACAACCACCACCGCGACGGCCGCCGCCCACGCAAGTCTCGTCTGGTTCCTTGTCACGCGCAGTCCCCCCACCGACGTGAACGTCGGCCGCATGGTGTCCCTCGCCGCCCCGGGGGAGCCGCCGTCGCGCCGCGCCGTGTTCACCGCGTATGGGCGGGCAGCGCCGCATCCACCGCGCCTTCCCCGGGACGATGCTGATCTCGATGAGCGTACCCAGACGGCGGCTCGGACGGAGCGTTCCGGACCTGGCGAAGTGGCGGCCACGACCACGCCGACGGCAATGGTGGTGACGATGGCGACACCTTGAGCAGGTCCCCAACGGTGCATCAACCGGTCGAACCTTCGCGGACACCGGCGGCGCGGACGACCGCTCTGATCCCACCGTGGCCGAGGGACTGGGCATCCACCCCTATCAAAAGGCGGCGCTGCCACTCGTCGAGATGCGGCCCTCCGCGCGAAGTCCGCGCCAGGTATGAGAAGTTGCGAATCGCCGCATGAAAGGGGACGGGTCAGATGGCTGTCCGGACAACGTGAGGTTCCTCATCTGCAGTTGGCGGCGGGAGTGCTGGATCGGCTCAGGATGCGACTGCACCCCCAGAAGTCCGGCATCACCTGCCTCAGCCGGGGCGGGCAGGGCTTCGGCTGTCCCCCCGAGAGCCTCAGTGGTGTGCGAAGTTCCGCCACCGAGAACGCCGTCGGCTGCGCCGGATGCGATCCGTGCGACACCGGCGGTCGAAGCACCTCAACGACCAGGCCGCGAATCCCACCAGCCCACCCGCCACCAGCAACGCGCTGAACAAGTTGACGTCGCCCTCAAAGTAAGGCAGTGCCTCAAGGCAAGGCAGTGCCTCACGTATCAACGGGTCTGGGCGCGCGCCCTGAGCCGCACCCGCGCCGTCCCCGTCGCCTGAAGCGTGATCCCCGCCACCAGGGAAATCTCCCTGTCCACCGCCTCCAACTCGTAAGCGCGTAGCAACACCGCCAGAGCGAGCACGGACTCGAGCATCGCGAAGTGCTGGCCGATGCAGGCGCGCGGACCGCCGCCGAAGGGGAACCAGGCGTACCGGTGCCGGACGGCCTCGCGCTCGGGGGTGAAGCGTTCGGGGTCGAAGCGCTCCGGGTCGTCCCACAGGTCCGGGTGGCGGTGGATGACCCACGGCGGGACCAGGACGTCGGCCCCGGCGGGAATGAGGTGCCCGCCGACTTCGGCGGCTTCGACGGACCGGCGGCCGATCAGCGGAGCGGCCGGGTACAGCCGCATGGCCTCCTTCAACACCTGGGTCAGGTACGGCAGTCGGTCAAGGTCGGCGGCCGAGGGCGTACGCCCGGCCGGCAGGCGGTCGACCTCCTCCTGGGCCCGTGCCTGGATCTCGGGGTGCCGGGACAGCAAGTGCAGCGCGAAGGTCATGGATGTCCCGGTCGTTTCGTGGCCCGCAATCAGGAAGACGAGGAGTTGGTCGCGGAGTTCGGCGGCGTCAAGGCTGCCGTCCTCTTCGCTGCTTGCCCGGGCGAGGAGGGAGAGCAGGTCGTCGCCCTCGGTGGCAGCGGCCGTCGTTCCGGCCGCCCGGCGCTCGGCGATGATCCGGTCGCAGACCGCGTACACCGCGCGGGTTGCCTCTTCGGCGCGGCGGTTGGCCGAAAGGGGCCAGGAGCGCGGCGAGTTGACGGGTGAGAAGCCACGCCGGAGCACGTACGCATTGATCACAGGGAAGTTGTCGTGCACGACGTCGGCGGCCGCCTCGATGTCCGCGCCGAAGAGGATGCGTGCCACTGTGCGCAGCGCGAACCGGTCCATCTCCCTGATCACGTCGACGACCGTGTCCCCGGCGGCGTCGCGGGCGGCGCGCCAGCGTTCCACCGTACTGTCGGCCTCCAGTGTCACCGCCGCGGCGTAGCCATCCACCTGCCGCTTGGTGAACAGCGGTTGGATGAGGCGGCGTTGGCGACGATAGTCGGCGTCCTGGCTGGTGAGCAGGCCATTGCCGATGGACAGCCGTATCTCCTCGTAAAGCCGGTTGTCCTTGCGGAAGTTGGCCGTCTGCGTGGCCAGGACCTGTTGTGCGCCCTCCGCGGAGAAGACGCAGTGCATCACCGAACGCAGTCCTGGCGGGCCGGCGGAGATACGGACCACGTCGCCGTACTCGTGCCGCGCGCGCAGGAAGGTGTCCAGTGAGTCGCGCTGGAGGTCGAGTGCCGAGCCGAGCAGGGGAAGGCCTTTGGGGCCCGGTATCTCAGCGATGGCGGCCATGGGCGGCTTGTCTCGCACGGGTGCAGTTCCTCCGCAGGGAAAGTTTCTGATCGAGCGCTGAGCTGGTAGAGGTGGTGGTCAGGGGCGGGGTAGAGGCGCTGATGCTCGCGGCCGGTGTGGAAGGTCCCTTCAGGCCGAGCGGGGCGGGGCTCCGGCATTGCACCGGCGGTCGCCGATCAGGTGGGCGTCAAGTGCCTTCGACCGCTCAGGGGCGGTCGACCGGCCGCTGCCCTGGGATGGGATCGTCACCGCACTGCTCGGTGACCGCACGCGCCGTTGTTCACGGCCAAGCAGAGCCGGATGGCACCTCGGGTGCACCTCGGATGCACCTCGGGTGCCGAATCGTACGGCGCAGTTGCCCGGAAAGCGTGCCACGATCTCCGGGCGACTGCGGGTTCGGGCTGACTTCGGTGGCCGGCCCTCAGTTCTGCTCGGCCACCGCCCTGACGAGCTCACCGGCGGTGTCCACCACGTCCAGGGACATGAGCTCCGAGTGGTCCAGCACCGGCACGATGTCCGCCAGGGCCCTGGCGAAGCGGCCGCCGTTCGCGTACGTCATGGCCATGTTCCCCTCCCACAGGGCGGCACGCACGCGGTCAGCGGAGAGCATGCCGTCAGCCGCGATGCTCGTCGTGAGGATCTCGGCAACGCGGCACTCAAGCACGGTCGGCGCCCATGCACCCGAGCGCAGGTCCTCCAGCATCGATCGCACTTGACGACGGGCATGGTCGGTTGCGACGGCCTCCGGGAAGTGCGGGGCGGGGCACGGCGTGGCAGCGGCAGACATGGCTGGTCCTGACTGGATCGGTGACGGAGTAATCGAAGAGGACGATGGAGTCGGCGACGTGGACGGCGGTCAGGGCTGCGGCGTGGACCACCACGCCCTCCCCCGTCGCGGGCGGGCGGCAGGCCGACACGCGATCCACAGACCGATGGTGACGCCTACGACGACCCGCGTACCGGCCAACTCCAGCAGGTACCGGACGACAACGGTCAGCTGGCGCATGAAGATCGGCAACTCTTCCGGCCTGACTGCGAGGTGGCGTTCCGCCTCGGTCACCTACACCGCTGATCATGTCGGGACCCACTGCTCATGAACAAGTTCAATCTCTGCTCATAATCAGCCCATACGTGACCACCTGTCCGGCGAGCGTTGGTCGACCACTGCCACGAGGTCGATGACCGGTCCGCTCACCCACCACCCCGTCAGAATGGGGCGACAGGCAGCGTATCGCTGGGTCACCGTGGGTGGCCGCTGCCGGCCGGTCGCTCGGGTGCCGCCTGATGAGAGTCAGAGCCATCCGCGTGCGGTTGCCTCGGTACCCGCATGGAAGCTCGCCGCTTTGGTCAGGTGTGCGCTCGCCTTCGGCGAAAGGGGCGCTCCCCAGCCCTGTTGCCTCTCACTCATGCCGCCGAGGTCGAGAAAACTGGCTCCTGCCGCCGTCACCCCGGACCTGCCAACATCGATGAGCAGGATAAGCATGAAATGAGCGGTAGTTGGACGGCAGTTGATCAGCGGCAACAGACAAGCTGATTACTCGACGACGGGGGCCGTGCGGCCTGCAGCCCCCGCGGCGCCGTTCCCTCCACTTGTCCTCGTCCCACTCCTCTGCGGCCTCCGCCCATCACGTGGCCGGTGCCGAGCCGAGGGCCGAACCACTCAGGAGCAGCCGTGGCCCAGGCGGTCATAAGATCGGACGCCCGACGCAACCGGGACACAGTGCTGACCGCTGCCCACGCCCTCTTCGACCGGCCTCAGGGACCCGAGGGCGTGTCCATGGCCGAGGTGGCAGCCGCCGCCGGCGTCGGAAAGGCCACGGTGTTCAGGCGGTTCAAGGACCGCGCGGGCCTGATGAGCGCCATCTTCGCCGACCGGCTCCAGCCGTTGCGCGAGGCCGTTGAGCACGGGCCCGGGCCGCTGGGACCGGCCGCCGCCCCGGAGGAACGCTTGCCTGCGGTCGTCATGGCCCTGTTGCAGGCGAAGCTGGACCACCTCGGTCTTGCCGCCGAACTCGACGCCGGCTGCGGGAGCATCAGCCCGCAAAGCACCGACCCCTTCCTCGTCGACCACTACGTATGGGCTCACCAGGCCCTGCGGGAATCACTGGTGCGTCTGCACGGGCCCGCGGAGGCTGACTGGACGGCACATGCCCTGCTCGCCTCGCTTCGCGCCGATCTGATACAACACCTCATTCGCCGGCAGGGACTGACCGCCGAGGACATCAAGAGGCAGGTAGGTGGACACGTCGACCGACTCATGTGTAACGGAACCGGCTGTGCCGGCTGACGCCGAGGCCTCGACGCCGACGTTGAACGTGCTCGCGTCAGCTGACCAGCCGATGTGCCACCACGACGGGTCTGCTGAGTGGGGCACGGCCCACCCGTCAGCGCACGCGTCCGCCAGGCCTGGACGGTGTATCTGCGGCGGCCCGACACCATACTGGAGTCGGTGGCACCTGCGAGGCGGCGGGACAGATCAGTCACGCACTTCGGCGGAACGCCGCCCGGACAGACCGCGAGGCAATGCTGCGCACTGTCATGCTGTCACCAGAAGTCCGGGACGACCGTCCGCATGCGCGGCGCGCGGCGCCGCGTCTGAGCGTGTCCGGACGGCTGCGTCGGCCGCTCCCGTCCCTTGGGCGGGTGGAGCGGCCGCCGTCTCTCAGCCCTTGGCAACCCGCTCGAGTACGTCACAGGCGTGAGCGATGGCCCCGTCGACCGTAGGGACCTCGTACATCGAATCAACCATGAAGTGGCTTATGCCGGTCTTTTCGTGGATCGACCTGATCGCGTCCGCCACCTGGCCGGTGCCGGTGCCGGCGTCAATGTTCACGCGGAGCACCGTGTCGATGTCGGCCGGATCCCGCCCGGCGTCACGCGCGAGGTCATCGAGCAGGGCGCGCGAGGCGACAAGTCCGTCGGTGTCGATGTAACTGGGCACCACGCAAAGCGGCAGCCATCCGTCGCCGCGGCGGGCGACGCGGCGCAGTGCCCTTTCGGACAGGGCGCCGAGGTAGAAGGGCGGACGGGGACGACGGGCGGGTTTGAGCGGAGAGTGATGGGCAGGAACCGACAGGTGATCGCCTTCGTACTGGGCAGGGTCGGTCGTCCAGATGGCGTCGAGTGCGTCGAGCAGTTCTTCCATGCGTGCGCCGCGGCGAGTGAAGTCCTGACCGGCCGCCTGATACTCCTCCGGTGACCAGCCGATGCCGAAGCCTGGCAGCAGTCGGCCGCCACTGACCAGATCGATGGTGGTCAGCGACCGGGCAAGTTGGACGGGCGGATAGAGCGGCGCGATCAGCACGTGCGATCCCAGCTGTACCCGTTGCGTCGCGGCGGCGGCGATCCCGAGCAAGACGAACGGGTCGGCGGCCGGGTTGAGTTCCGAGGGAATCGTATTGCCCACGCCGCCGTAGCCGACCACCGGGTTGACGGCGGCCAGGTTGCGGTCGCCGACCCAGAGACTGGCTGCGCCGGCGTCCTCCACCTGGCGGGCGAAGTTCGCCGTCTGCGCGATCTCAAAAGCCTGGTGGTGGAACTGGGGCAAAGCGAAACCGATCTTCATGAGGTCCTTCGCGTGCTCGTAGGTTCAGGCAGCACCCGGGAGAATGCCTGCCGGTGGATGCGCCCGGCGCTGACGCACCGTCTGCCTCCGGACGCCGCAATGCGTCTCCGCCTCGGACCGCTCAAGGGCGGCACACCACAACTGGGCTCGACACCAGGAACCCGATTCGGCGTCCGGCGAAGGACGCACATCGACGACGAGCCGCAAGCCGACGGCATGACTGGTGGCGAAGGCACACCCGACCCATTTTGCTGCACGGGACTGCTCATCGACAGGTCAATCTCTGCTCAAAGGGTGCCCACTCAGGCCGTGCAGTGGCCTCACCAGCGGCGAACACAGCCACCAGACCGTGAGCATGCCGAGGTCCTCCGCGCCGACGACGGTGTCATCGCCGACGTCCTGGGCCGGGCTTTCAGTTCTGTGCGCGAGAACGAGGAGAGTCAGTGCGTGCGCGCATACGGGCAAGCGACCGGGATCAGGGACCGGCGGAGCGGGATGGCCGCTGTGCCTCACGAACAGCCTCGCCCGGGGCGGCGTCGAAGCCGCCTCGGGCGAGGCCATGTGCAGGGCAGGCGTCTACTTGGTTGTGATGTAGGCGCGTTCGATCGTCTGGACCAGCGTGTTGCCCTTACGGTCGGTCATCTTGGCCCGCAGCGAGACCGAGCCCGCCTTCGCCGGGTGCTTCAGCGACAGGTGCGTGCCGCCGATGGCCTTGGTGGGCTGCCAGGTGGTGCCCTCGTCGTACGAGACCTCGAAGGCCAGCTTCGCGGGCCGCTTTCCGGCGGCCGCGCCCTCGACGCTGAAGGGCACCTCGAACTCCTTGCCCGCCTTCGCCGTGCTGGACAGGGTCAGTGCGGGGGAGAAACGGATCACCGACAGCGGCAGCGCGGTCGGCTCGTCCTCGGGGGTCTTGCCGGAGCGGAAGGTCCACTCCGCCCTGACGCGGGTGCTGACCGGGTACACCGCGGGATCACGGGAGTTGTCCAGGGTCAGTTTGTACGCGCTGTCCTGGGCGGGAACGGTGTACTCAGTGACGTCGTCGGTCGGGGGGTAGCCGTAGTCGTCGGGGATCTCCTTGCCGTCTGCCTCGAGCGAGCTCTCCACCGAGGTGTGCTCGCTGACACCCCAGTGCCCGGCGCCGTCGCCGAACAGCGGCAGATAGGCCCTGATGACATTCCCGTGCCGCTCGACACCCGGGCGTCCCCTACTCGGTCCGGGGTCCGCGGCCCCGCCCAGGGCCGGGCCGAAGACGCCGACGTTGAACCGCTCCGTGTAGCTCTGGCCGACCTGCCAGGTCCTGGGGTTCTTCATGAGGAAGGACTCGAAGCGCTTGTCGTCGCCTTCGCCACTGGTCTGCCACATGCGGAGGGACCACTTGATGCCGTTGTCGAGGATGTACTCAGTGGTGCGCAGCGGCAGCTTCCCCCTCAGGTCGTCGTAGCCGGTAAGCAGGCCCCCATCGGGTGTGTGGGGAGAAACCTCGACCTGGACGTTCCTGTCCGTGACGGTGACGCCCGCCTGGAGGTCGACCTTGGCGAGCTGGTTCTGCTTCACCTCGGCGGCGAAGCCGCCCAGTTTGCGGCCGCGGTCCCAGGCCAGGTGGTAGGTGACCGGTCTGCCCTCGTCGTCCTGGCTTCTCCAGTCGCCGGAGTACTGGGCGAACACCTCGCCGACGGCCGGCTCGGGGCCGAGCTGCCCGAACCGCGCGCCCTGGAAAGTCGGGAGAGCGAACACGCGCGTGCCCACGTCCACCCCCTCGCCCCGGTCGACGCCGATCGCGACCGTGGCCTCGACGTTCTCGGCCGCCGTGTCGGGCACGGTGACGTCCACCGGCTGTGCCTGCCGGGCGTCGACGGTGACGGCGGTGTCCTTGTCCAGCTCCAGCTTCGGCTGCATCAGTATGGCCAGCTTGGAGGACGTGAAGTCGGGGTGGATCGAACCGTTGAGGGAGTAGTCGCCCTTGGGCAGCCGTACCTTGAACTCGCCGTCCTCATCGCTGGGGTAGTAGTAGAAGTCGCCCTCGAAGCTTTCCAAGGAGGTGGCGGCGTCGCCGGTCGGCTTGCCGTTCTCGTCGATGTGCTTCAGCGTCAGGTCGTACGACTCGACCTCGCGCTCCACCCCGACGGCGGTGCGCACCGCGACCTTGTCGTCGGCCGAGACGGCGGACACCGAGCCGCCGAACGTACCGTCGGCGCTACCCGCACGGGTGTCCGCGGTCACATCGGCACTGGCCTCGCCGCCCGCCGGGACGGTGAGCCGCTGCGGTGAGACGGCGAACATGCCCTCGGCGGCGGGCTTGCCGTCCACTGAGAACGCGTCGGCGGACAGCTCCAGGGTGACCGGCTTCGTACCGAGGTTGTTGTAGGTGAGCTGCCTCGTCACCGGTTCGTCGTCGTTGTGCGGCCACTGCTGCATGCCGAAGCTGATCGGCCCCTGCTCGGCAATGACATTCTGCTCCATCGCCCGGACCAGGTCGGTGCGGCCGGTGCCCTGCTGGAAGGAGCTGTACGCACCCGGCTTCGTGGAGCCGGTCAGTACCGCCTTCATGCGCTCGCCGCTCCAGTCGGGGTGCTGCTGGGCGAGAATGGCGGCGGCGCCCGCCACATGCGGGGTCGCCATGGAGGTGCCGCTGATCGTGAGGTAACCGGGTATGTCGGAGGGGAACTCGCCCTCCAGGGCGCTGCCGGGTGCCGCGGCGGCGGTGATGTCGACACCGGGCGCGGTCAGGTCGGGCTTGACCCCGCCGTCACCCAGGCGCGGCCCACGGCTCGAGAAGTCGGCGAGCTCGTCGGCCTTGTCGACCGCGCCGACGGTGAGCGCGGCCTCGGCGCTGCCGGGCGAGCCGACCGTCCGTTCGCCGAACTTACCGTCGTTGCCGGCCGCGATGACGAAGAGTGCGTCGGTCTCGGCGGAGAGCCGGTTGACCGCTTCCTCCATCGGGTCGATGCCGGGCGTGTCTTCGCCGCCGAGGCTGAGGCTGAGGATGTCGGCGCCCTCGGCCACCGCCCATTCCATGCCCGCGACGATGGCGGAGTCCGAGCCCCAGCCGGCGTCTCCCAGGACCTTGCCGTTCAGGACTTTCGCGCCCGGGGCGACACCCTTGTACTTGCCGCCGGACTTGGCCCCCGTCCCGGCCACCGTGGACGCCACATGGGTACCGTGACCCTGCGCGTCACCGGTGCCGGACGATTCGGAGAAATCCTTCTCCGCGATGACCTGGCCCGCCAGGTCGGGGTGGGTCTTGTCGATCCCGGTGTCCAGGACGGCGACCTTGATGCCAGTGCCGTCGAACCCGGCTTCCCAGGCCATCGGCGCGCCGATCTGCGCCACGCTCTTGTCGAGACTGGCCCGGCGCTTGCCGTCCAGCCACACCTTCTCCACCGCCGTCGAAGCGGTGAACTCCGCCGTTCCCCCCGCATCGCGACCGGCCGCGCCGGCGTCGGTCACGGCGTCCCAGAACTCGGCGCCTCGCTTCTTCACGGGGCGCATCGCCTTGCCGTTGACGACCGGCAGGGCACGGCCGATTTTTGTCCCTGCTCGCGTGAACGGGCTCATCGCGGGCGCCTTCTTGCCCCGGAACGTGACGATCAGCGGCAGGTCGGAACGGCCCGTGTCGTCGTAGCCGTCCGCCACCAACTGGGTCACATCGAACAGCCGGGCGTCCAGCTTGCCCCGTGCCAGCAGCAACTCCGCGTCGCCGGGCACGACATGCGTGTGGCCCTCGACCACCCGCACCGAGAACGGCATCCGCTCCCGGCCCTTCGCCCGCTCCACCCCGCTGACCCGACCGGCCCCGTCCACCAGGACCCGGTCGCCGGTGACCAGCGTCACCGTCTTCACCACCTTGGCCGTGCCGACGGCGCTCACGCCCTGGGCCACCACTCGGGAACGCAGGTTGGCCGGCTCACCGGACTGCCTGGCCTCGGCCACCCCGCCCGGCACACCGGCGAGTAGTAGGGCCGTGGAAGCAACCCCTGCCACCACGACCGCACGCCTTCGTCTCGCGCGTAACTCCACCTGAACTCCTGACACTTCGAAATCGGACAGGAGCCGTCCTGCGGCCCCGGCAACCCGGAGCCTCACCCGTGTGCAGGCGGCTCGCCCTAGAGACGGACGGGGACGTCATCGGGTTGTCAAAACACACTGTTCATTTCTGACGATGCGTCAGTTATGGTCGATGACTCGCACGCCTGCCTCGCCGAAGCCGCCCAGCAGCCGGCGGGGCGAAGCACGCCTCCAGCCGAGGCCTGATGAGGCAAACAGAACTCATCTTTGCCAGACGGGGGCGGGAAGCAGAGGAGATCGGCCGGTCCAGGGCCGGATCGATGTCGCGTTGTCCGCAGTGAATGGTTCGGCGTCATCTCGGCCGGGAGAATCGGCGGCGGCGCCCTCGACTGCCTCGTCGGCGCCTGGCCTCCGCATACAGCCTCCTGGGACTGGACTCACCAGTGCGACACGGCGAGCGCCCTGCCCGCCGGCCGCGTGGTCGCGCATATAGCGGGCTTCAGCACACCCGGGGAAATAGTTTGAAGTTCCCTTTATTGGAACTTCCATGTAACTTGGTTTCATGGATGCCGGACCTGTGGACCACCGTCTGATCGACTACCTGTTCCTGCTGCATGACCAGGTACAGGGCGAGTTGAAGGTGCTTCTGCGCGACCTGGAGCTCACGGATGCGCAGGCCGACGCGCTGTGGCGGCTCAGCGGAGAGCCGGAGATGACCGCGCGCCGACTGGCCGAGAAGCTGCACTGCGACGCGTCAACCGCCACGTCCATGATCGACCGCCTGGAGAAGCACGGCTTGGTCCGACGGGTACCCCACCCCACCGACCGCCGCGCGAAGATCCTTCAACTCACCCCCCAAGGGTGCGAGCTACGTGAACGGGTCATCCGGCACGCCATCGAACACTCCCCGTTCGCCCGCCTCGACGAAGACGGCCGGCTGCGTCTGCTCGCGCTTTTCCAAGCAGCCGCGCACGACGATCCGCCCGTGATCGAGGCGGCGGAGACGGGCGACGACCAGAGTTGAGGAGTCATGATGGGCATCAAAACCGCAGTCATCACCGGCGGCGCCGGTGGCCTGGGTCTGGTGACGGCACGCCGCCTGCTCCAAGAGGGCCTCGACGTCGTTCTTGTCGGCCGTGACGAGGCGCGCACCGCCGCCGCGGCCAAGAGTCTCCGTGCCCATGGCCGAAACGACGCGGGCGCGCCTCGGACGTACACGGCCGACTTGTCGCAGTGGGGACAGGTCCGCGTCCTGGCGGCGAAGCTGACTGCCGACGCAGTCCGTGTCGACGTGCTCGTCAACAACGCGGGAGCTGCGTTCCCCCGCTACGGACAGACAGAGGACGGTGTCGAGCGCGCCCACGCCGTCAACCACCACGCGCCGTTTCTGCTGACACACGCTCTCCTGGCGGCTGGTGCGTTCACCGCCGACGCGCGGATCGTCAATCTCTCCACCTTCGTGGAGAAGCGCGGCAGACTCGACCCCGCCGACCCTGACGTGTCCGGCACCTCATGGCGCGACCGCTTCTACTCGCAGCTCCACGTCTACGGGACCAGCAAGCTGCTCAGCCTCCTGGCGACCAGCGAACTCGCGCGGCGCCTGCCCGACGGCATCCAGATCTACAGCGCCAACCCCGGCATGGTGAAGGGCACGGGCATGAGCACCAACGCGGGCGGGCTCATGCGGCTGACCGCTCCGCTGTTCCGGCCGTTTTCCATCACGCCCGACGAAGGAGTGCAGACCGTCCTGTGGCTCGCAACCGCCTCCCCGGCGCCACGACCCGCAGGCGGCTTCTTCAGTGACTCCCGGCCGGCCACGCCTTCCCAACTCGCCCAGGACGCGGCTCTCGCCCGCGCTGTCTACGTCAGGACCGCTGCTCTCGTGGGCGTCCACGCGCTCCCGGCCGGCGGGGACTTGTCCGGCCGACACGGAGAGCTGCTTTGACCCCCGCCCACGGGCTCGCAGGGAATTCGGGGTGTTGTCGCCGCGTCTGGACCGGCGACGACGTCTGCTGACTGACCGGCATGCCCCGTCAGCGACCTGACTCCCCCACAGCCGAGTCGGCCCCGGCCCTTGCCGGGATGCGGGTGATCGGCACCGGCGACGTGACGGTGCACGGCGCGCCGCCGGAGCGGCTGGCCGACAGGCGTGCCGGCACCGACGGTCGATCGATCCCCCGGTACGGGGGCCAGGTACGGGGTCGAGCAGCTGATGACAGCCCAGGGTTGGTGTGCGTATCGCGTCAGCCGGTAGGTGTCGACGAGCTGCCGGGCGTGAACAGGCGGCCTACCCGCCACCTACGAAAGGATTCTTCACCTTTTACCCGATTCATAAATTCTGGCTCCCAGGAAACCACTGGTCCGAAGTAAGAACAGGCGGGTACGCGCAGGTTTGCCGGCGCCTTGGACGGGCCCGGTACAGTCCCAGCTCGCGACTGCAGTACGCTACGTGAGCGCCCCCTTACTCACGTCGCACCACCGGAGTCCAGCACTGAGACGCAAAGCCCGTGCGGGCCCACGTGAGCAAATTTTGAGCACAGGTTGCATCAATGTGAGCAAGCATTGGTCAGGCGATGGCTCAATGTCTGCGTTTGCGGCTAGTAGCGTCAGTGATGATTCTTCCATTGCGAAAGCGCGGAGGCATCACTTCGAGTAAGCGCAGCCAGGGGAAGCTCACGATGCTCAAAATGATTTGTTCGCCTACCGGGCACCAAGGCCAAATCGCGGATCCACAGGAAGTCAGTCCGGAGAACGTGGTGGCAGAGATCTACGATCAGCACGCCATGGCACTCATGCGCTTTGCCACAAACATGCTCGGCGGGGACTGGCAACGAGCTGAGGACATCGTCCAGGAAGCTGTAGTCCGAGCATGGATCCATGCCAAGGAACGTCCTGAAGCGAAGATTCACCTCCGGGCCTGGTTGAAGATGGTAGTCAGGAACCTGGTCATAGACGATTACCGGGCGCGCATGGTACGGCCACAGACAACGGACGACAGTGACTGGCCAGAGGTCGAAGTTTTCGATCCTCTTGATCAGGTGCTGACGCGGATCGTCATGGCAGAGGCTCTGCAAGACCTGAGTCGGCATCACCAGGAAATACTGCAAAAAGTCTACTTCTTCGACCAGAGCACCGCTCAGGTTTCGAAGACGCTGGGAATACCCACCGGAACTGTCAAGTCGCGTTGCTTTCATGCCATCAGGGCTCTGCGATCGGCCATGGCCTTACGTGGCGTTGCAATCCCTCAGTCACAACGGCTGACATCATGACGTGAGTTGTCGGTGGGTGACGAGGCAGCCGACGAGTTTGAGGAGCGTTTCGTGCATGTCGGCTCACCGTTGTCGACACACGCGCAGGCGTCGGAAGTTGTGCAGCAAGAAGGATCTCTCGATCACCACCGGTGGACGCCCTGCCGGTGCCGTGCCGGGTGCCGCGGCGGGCGGCGGCCGGCACCATCCTGTCGGCGATCCACGGGCAGGTCTGCCGCCGTACGCCGGTGTAGACCGTGCATCCGCCTCCGCCGGCACACCGCAGGCGGGACGCGGGAACGCAGAACCGGGCCGTCCTGGGTCCGGGCCATCGTCCGGATGACGGCCTCGTCCGCCACGTCCTCGACGATCAGCCCCGGCGAACCCGAAGACACGACGCCACAGCCCGAAGACATGGCGCCACAAAGGCGCCGACATCGAGCACGCCCTGCGATGTGTCGTCGCGTCGGTTGTGTCATGGCATGACCGCCCTACCGTGCACGGGGGAACGTGCGAATGGGAAGGCCCCCGGTGAACTCCTCCGCGTCCGCGAAAGTCGGACATCACGCGGGCCCACCCCCGGGAAATCGAGTTACCGGTCCCGCGGCGTGCGGAGTCAGGTGAACCGGCTTCGCCGAACGGGATCAAGCAGCACATGAACCTTCCACCGGCTTCATCCGTTTGGCATGTGACGGACGGTTCGGAGTGAGACTCTTCCCGGGCCGTCCTTCCCCTCAGGGCCAGGCGGCGACCCCCAGCTGCCTGGCCCTGGGTTTCTGACTGGGAGTCGCCCATGGCCGAGAGGGGGCGGCTTGCGGGCGACGATGCGGTTCGGTCTGTTGGGTCCGTTGGAGGTCTGGCACGGAGATGCCCTCCTGGATCTTGGCCCGCCAGACGACGTGTCCTGCTCACCGTGCTCCACACCGGCAGCGGCCGGCCTCTGCCCGTCGACACAGTCTCATCGACGATCTCTGGGAAGCGAGTCTGGCGCCCCGTGCCACCACCAGCATCCAGGCCCAGGTCGGCCGACCACAAAGCAGCCTCGCACCGGACCGTACTCTGGGCCGGCGATCCACCGTCCTCATCCGCACCCAGCGGCTACACCCTTGGCGGCCCCGCGCCACTCGCAGGGCGTCACGCAGTACCACATGCCCTTGTGCGAGCTCCCCTTCCGGTTTGCTGCGTGAGGGCATTCCCTATCAGCGGTGACCTGCCTCGCATGGCACCGGCCGAGTCACTGAACCGTTCAGACGCAGCCGCGAGCGGCCGGGGAGTTCGCCGTCGTAGTCGGTCCATGCGAAACGGCCTCGCCGGCGCCGCGCTGCGCCGATCACGGATGAACCAGGCGCCTACGGAACACGTTTTCCCGGCGAGATGCGCCGGGCGAACCGATCCGGCACGGACCGAGGAGAGAGCAGTTGGCTGAGACAGCCGCGATCGTGGCTCGAAGCTTCCACCACGTACTGGGCAGCGCCCTGCCTCTGAGGTTGCGTGCCTGGGACGGCAGCAGCGCGGGTCCGCCGGACAGACCGGCCCTTGTCCTCCACGGCCCTCAGGCTCTGCGCCGACTGATGTGGCGGCCGGACGATCTCGGTCTGGCCCGGGCCTGGGTCGCGGGGGATCTCGAGGTGGACGGCGACCTGTATGAGGTGCTGGACAGCCTTTCAGGGCTGCTGTGGGAAAGCGACGACTGGCACCAGGGCTCCTCGGGTCCGCCTCCGGCGTCGCTGGCTCGCCGGGCATCGGGTGCCCTGCGCGCCCTGCGCGAGGTGATGCCTCTTGTCGGCGATCTGCGGCCGCCCCGGCCCCCCGCCGAGGAAGTGGCCCGACGGCGTGGTGCGCTGCACAGTCTGCGTCGCGACCGGGCCGCCATCAGCCACCACTATGACGTGGGTAACGACTTCTACGCGCTCTTCCTGGGCCCTTCCATGGTCTACTCCTGCGGCTACTGGGAGTCGGATCCTGCGTCAGGTCGCACTCTGGAAGACGCTCAGGAGGCCAAACTCGAACTGGTCTGCCGGAAGCTCGCGCTGCGTCAGGGACAACGGCTCCTCGACGTGGGCTGCGGATGGGGCTCAATGGCTCTGCACGCGGCGAAGCATCATGGGGTCGAGGTCGTGGGTGTGACCATCTCCGAGGAGCAGGCACTCCTGGCCCGCGAACGCGTCAGGGACGCGGGGCTGACTGACCGGATCGAGATCCGAGTACAGGACTACCGCGAGATCGATGACGGCCCGTACGACGCGATCTCCTCGATCGGGATGGCCGAGCACGTGGGAACCCAGCAGTACCTCGCCTATGCCGGAAGGCTCCACGGCCTTCTTCGGCCCGGAGGCAGGCTGCTCAACCATCAGATAGCGCGCCGCCCTGTGCAACGGGAGGCGAAGTACCAGTTGAACGCGTTCATCGACCGCTATGTGTTCCCGGACGGGGAGCTGTCCACCGTCGGCTCCACCGTGGCACTACTGGAGCAGGCCGGGTTCGAGGTACGGGACGTCGAGTCGCTGCGCGAGCACTACGCACTGACCCTCCGCGCCTGGGTGACCAATCTGGAGGCGCACTGGGACGCTGCGGTAAAGCTGACGACGCCCGCCAGGGCCCGGGTGTGGCGGCTCTACATGGCGGCCTCCGCACTTGGTTTCGAGCGCAACACCATGGGTGTGAACCAGGTACTCGCAGTGCGTACCGATCGTGAAGGGCAGTCAGGCATTCCGCTGGTCCGCGGAGTCGGCCGCCAGATGTGACGTCCCCGGCCCGTGCGGTTCGTCAGGGCACTGACGGCGGTGACGAAGCGTGTCAATGGTGAACCGGTACCCCCGGCGTTCCGTCAACAGATTGTTCCCATGGGCGGTTTGGCACGCCCCGGACATCTCTCGTTTTCTGAATACCAATTGGAGATCCCATGACTCGCTCAAGCCGCTTACGCGCTGTCCGGCGAACCGCCGTGACCGCGGCAGCCCTTGGAGCGACCGCATCGCTCATAGCCGGTGCCATGTCGTCTGCCACCGCTGGAACCCTCAGCTCGGCAGCGGCAGGCTCCGCGCACTACGTCGCGCTCGGCGACTCGTACGCCTCCGGCGCCGGTGTGCCCACGCAGAAGGACGCCGAGTGCGCGCGTTCCACCCAGAGTTATCCCTCCTATCTGGCCACGATGAACGAGATGCCCTCGTTCAAGGACGTCACCTGCAGCGGTGCGACCACCCGCAGTATGTGGAACGCACAAGGCAGCAAGCCTCCGCAGGTGAACGCCCTGTCGGCCGACACCCGTGTGGTCACCCTGTCCATCGGCGGTAACGACATCGGCTTCACCAGTGTCCTTACCGACTGCGTCCTCGTGGCGTCCTCCGATCCGGCCGGCAGTCCCTGCAAGAAGAAGTACACCGCGGGCGGCAGCGATCAGCTCAGCGACCGGATCAACACGCTGTCGACCCGGATCGGTTCAGTACTGAGCGACATCAAGCGGCGCAGTCCGCAGGCTCGGGTCATGGTCGTGGGTTACCCCTCACTGATGCCGGACAACGCTGTCGGCTGCAAGGCCGTTCCCATCGCAGCCGGCGACTTCGGGTACCTCCGCGACACCACCAAGCGGCTCAACTCGATGCTCTCCCAGCAGGCCACACGGGCCGGCGCGGCATACGTCGACACCTACAAGCCCACGGTCGGCCACGACATGTGCGAGACCAAGGAGGTGCGGTACATCGAGCCGCTGACATCCGCTTCCGGTGCCCTGCCCGGACACCCGAACTGGATGGGGCAGTACACCGTGGCCCTGAGTGTCTACGACCAGCTGCGGTAGGTCCGGCCCTGAGGGCTGAACTCCCGACGGCTGTCCGGTGAGACGGCCGGGGACCTCCGCGCGGCAGTAACACGGTGCCGCACCGTAGCAGCGCGGTGCCGCCCGGTAGTAACGCGGTTGCGCCGCACGGCAGTAACGCGCTGCACGAGACTGACCGCCGGACGAAATCCGGCGGTCAGTCACCACTCCCCCGATGCTGTTGGCATCCCCGCTGCCCATGAGCACGCAATACGTCGGCCCCGAAGTGGGTAACAGGCCGACCACTACAGGCAGTGAATGCCGATCCGGTGTCCGTCCAGCGCGGCTTAGGTTCGTGGCGCCTGGCGCACTGTCGATGACCGAGCGCCGGTGCCTGCGGCTCCCGATCAGTGGGTGTCGTCTCCCACCGAGGGTGATGAGAAGGACGGCCGGCTCACCTGCGGGCTCGATCCGCGCTCACCCACGCCCGAAAGGTTGCCGATGGCAGCGTCTCCCTGTGATACAGACAGCGTCCTCGCCCACCCCCCACGTCCCACGCGGAAGCCGATAGCCGGCCGCTGGGTGGTGTCCTTCACGGCGACCGCGGTCATGTGGGGCACCAGCTTCCTGTTCATCAAGGTAGCGGTGCGGGACATCGCTCCCGTCTATGTGGCTTTCGGCCGGATCGTACTGGGTGCCCTGACTCTCCTGGTGCTGCTCTCCGCAGTGGGCCAACGTCTGCCGCGCCACCGGCGGACATGGGGGCATGCGTTCCTGATCGGGCTGTGCCTCCACTCGATCCCTTTCACCTTGTTCGCGTATGCCGAGCAGCGCGTCTCCTCGGCGACCGCGGGAGTGTGGAGCGCTGCGACCCCACTCAGCACCACGCTGGCCGCACTACTCCTGCTGCCCTCCGAACGGCCGACCCGACGGCTGCTGGCAGGGCTTCTGCTCAGCTTCCTGGGCGTGGCCGTGGTACTGGGAGTCTGGAACGGTCTGGGAGGAGCGTCGTTCACCGGCCAGCTCATGCTGACGGGCGCCGTCGCCTGCTACGGCCTTGGCTTCAGCCACACCCGGTGGATCCTCAACCGCCAGGTCGTGACACCCTTGGGACTCGGTGCGGCCCAGCTTGTGATGGCTGCCCTGCAGATGGCAGTGGTGGCGCCGCTCGTGGCCGGTCCGCCGCCTGGGTATGGCACGATGCCCGCGGGCGCGATCGGCGCGGTAGCTGCGCTGGGCGTCTTCGCCACTGGTCTGGCCTTCCTGCTCAGTGCGCAGGTGGCAGAACACATGGGGGCGACGGCCGCGTCGACGGTCACGTATCTGTCGCCCGCGATCGCCGCGTTCACGGGTGTGGTCCTGTTGGGTGAACATATGCAGTGGAACCAGCCGGTGGGTGGACTGATCATCCTGCTCGGCATGCTGCTGGGCCGCGGCACGGGCAACAGTCGGCGCGCGCCCGCACCGAGGTACGACGCACCTGCCGACGCCCCGCGCTAACCCTCTTCTTCCAGGGGAACGTCGAGGGCGATCGCCCGGCGCCGTACCTCCCGCCGGCTTCCGGCTCCCAACTTGCCCAGGACGGCGGCGACATGATGGTCAACCGTACGCACTGACACGTACAGCTCAGCAGCGATCTCCGCGTTGGTGAGGCCTCGCACGAGGCGTTGGGCCACCTCGACCTGCCGAGGAGTGAGGCCGGCCGGGTTCCGGCGAGTGGCGGGTATGGGGCCACGAGGGACGCGCCGCACTCCGTGGGCCCGCAACCGGGCGCGTACGAATCGGCTCAACGGTCCTCCCCCGAGCTCGTCGAGCACGTCAAGAGCGGTGAGCAGGGGATCGGGCTGGTCGCTGTCCGCCAGAGCGGCGGCGTATTCGTAGGGGTGACCGGATGCTTTCCAGAGGTCCGCCGCCTCTCGCCAACGCCCGTTCACCTGAAGCGCGTAGGGATGGTCGACGGCCACAGGAGTAACGGGGTGACCGGCTTTCGCGAGCCAGTACCCGAGTTCCTCCCGCAACCGGACGTGCCCGGCCCGGCACGCGAACGCGTAGGCCGCACCGGCATGTCGGCCAGTGGCGTCGAGGTCGCCGCGGAGCCAGGCAGCCTCAGCCAGCCCTGCGGCGATCATTCCTGTCCGCTGGAGCTCGCCGACGGGTTCGGCCAGCTCCAGGGCGTGTTCAAGAAGCCTGCTGCCGTCGTCCTGGCCGCGTCGCACATGGATACGCCCCGCAACGGTGAGGAACCCGGACCGGGTGACAGGCAGTTCCTGCTCTCGTTCAACGGCCGCCTCATTCAGCGCGTTGTCCCACGCTCCGGTTGCGAAGTCCGCGAGGGCGCAGCCCAGCTGGATGTAGCCGAGGAACCCGAGATGCTCGGATTCCTCGGCCAGTGCTACCGCCTCCAGGAGTTGCCGGCGTGCAGCTCCGGGGCAGAGGTCGTCCAAGAGCCGCCACGAGGTGTTGACGTAGGCCCGGCAGGCGTGGTCGACCTCTCCTGCCGCCAGGGCGACGTGCAGGCTCTCCTCCAGCATCGCCTGGCCCGTCGCTCGCTGTCCCAGGGCCCACCGGGCCGAGCCCAGGTTGTTGAGGGCGTGCGCCAGTACCTACGGTGCGTCCACATCGCGGGCCAGAGCGGTCGCTCGCTCGCCGTACTCGACGGCCTCGGCGTACCGGTCGGCCGAGACGTGCAACTGAGCCTGATTGCTGTAGGCGAGGGCGAGCAGGCGGTTGTCACCAGTGCCGGTCAGGGTGTCGATGGCCTGCTGTGCGGCGTGTTCGGCAGCCGGTCGCTGTCCGTTCCACCAGTGCATGCGCGACAGCCATCGCAATCCGGCGCCGACTTCCTCCGGGGCGCCGAGGAGGCGGCGCAGTTCCACCGCCTCCAGTTGCGCGGTGACCGAGCGCTCCCCGTCTCCGAGCGTGTAACACTCGATCGCGTATTCCTCCAGCAGGGTGGCACGCTCGGCCGGCGCGAAGCGGCCCGGTTCCTGCAGCACGAGTCCGTAGTGTGCGACCGCTTCACGGTGGGCCCCCGCCCGGGACGCTTCCCGAGCGGCCGCCGGACCGAATCGTGCGATGGCGTCCAGGTCGCCGGCCTCCGCGGCGTGGTGGACCACCCGACCCAGTTCGGTTCCCTCCGCCGCCGTGAGTACCGCGAGTACCCTGCGATTGAGTTCGGTGCGGCGGGCTCCCGGCAGTGAGTCGACGATGGCGCGGCGCGTTATCTCGTGGCGGAAGGCAACCTGGCGGGCGGTCACCGTGAGCAGACCCCGCTGCTCAGCGGCGGTGAGGAGGTCGAGGTTGCTGCCCAGCAGCAGTTCCGCGAGCTGCCGGTCCACCGCGGAGGGGATCACGGCAAGCTGTTCCACGGTGTCGTGAAGGTCGGGACCCAGCTGATGTACTCGTGCCAGCACTGCGTCGACGACCGTGGCGGGTACCGCGTCGCTGTATCCGTGGAGGAGCACTTCACTGACGAAGCAGGGGTTGCCCGCCGTGGCCGCGTACAACCGGTCGGTGTCCAGCGGGCTGCTCGCGGCCATCTCCTTGACGGCGCGGGGTGACAGGGGGCGCAAGGACACTCTGCGCAGCCGGTCGGAGCCGGCCAGTTGACCGAGCAGCCTACGCAGCGGATGTTCCGGGGACACGGCTTCGTCGCGGTAGGTCAGCACGAGCGCGACAGGAAGGCCGGCGATCCGCCGCGCGAGATAGCGCAGCGCGTCGAGTGTGGCGTCGTCCGCCCAGTGCACGTCTTCGACGATCATGGCCGTGGGGCGTCCGGCGTCCCGCAGTTCGGCGCCCAGCGTCGTCAGGAGCCTGTCCCGGTCCGCGCCCTCCTCCAGCGCGTGCCGCAGCTCCGTCCCGACACTGTGCGTCAGGTCATGAAACGGGCCCAGCGTAGGCGGCGTGAGCAGATCGTCGCAGTAGCCGGTGAGGACTCGCACGGTGTCCGGCACGCTGTCCCGCAGCGCTGCGACAAGACTGGACTTGCCGATGCCGGCCTCGCCATGGACAAGTACCACGCAGCCGCGGCCGGAAGCGGCCTCTTGAGTCGCTGCGACGAGGTCTGCCAGTTCCGGTTCACGTTCGAGCATCGAGCGTCTCACCGTCGCAGCGTGACACGGTCCAGGGCCGCAACCGCGTGGATCCGGTGCTCGTTCCCTGGCCATTCCCTGCCAAGTCATGCTCACGGTGAGGCCGGCCCGCACATGCGTGTTTGGCTGCCTGAGCAGGCGGACAGGCAACGCTGACGGCACCGTGGGGACGTACGCATGGACGGTGCAGTGCCCCGTGCGAGGTGCCGGTCTGCGCTACTCTCGCGCACCGCGCAGTGGATCACCGCGTAGGGGCTTGGCCGCAGGGGATCGCCGTACAAGCAGCCACACGCCTCCGGAGATTGCTGTCCATCCGTGTCAACCGCCCCAGGAGCAAAGCCGTTGAAGCTGGAAAGCCCGAAGACTCAGCTCGGCCTCATCGCGCTGCTGCAGGTGCTCGGCATGGCGATGTGGTTCTCCGCCTCCGCGGTGGTTCCCGCGCTCCGTGACCAGTGGCATATCGGAGAGCTGCAGGCCGTCTGGCTCACGGCATCGGTGCAGCTCGGGTTCGTCATGGGCGCTGTTACCTCTGCCGCGCTCAACCTGCCGGACCGGTACCCGCCCCAGCGCGTCGCGGCACTGGGTGCCATGGGTGGGGCGGCAGTGACCGCGGCGCTGCCGGTCCTCGCGAACGACTATTTGACGGCTGTGCTGTGCCGTCTGCTTGTCGGTTTCTTCCTGGCCGGGGTCTATCCCGTGGGGATGAAACTGATGGCGTCGTGGTTCAGCGCGACGGGGCGCGGCATCGCTCTTGGCGTGCTCGTGGGTTCATTGACCGTCGGATCGGCGCTGCCGCATCTGGTCAACGGACTCGGTGGACTGCCGTGGCAGGGCGTGCTCTTCGTGTCGGCCGCGATGGGCACGGGTGCCGCGCTTCTTGCTCTCACCTTGATCCGCCCGGGGCCTCATCTCGGCCAGGGCGTCGTCCGGCACAACCCCGGTTACGCCCTCCGGATGTTCCGTGAGCGCGGACCACGACTGGCCGTTTTCGGATACTTCGGCCACATGTGGGAGCTGTACGCTTTCTGGGCCTGGCTGCCGTCCTTCGTCGTCGCGGGCAGCCAGGCAGGCACCGCTGAGGCCGGTGTACTCGCCTTTCTCGTCATCGGAATCGCCGGTGCTGTGGGCTGCCTCCTGGGCGGGTGGGCGGCCGACCGCCATGGGCGAGCCCCGGCGGCCATCGTGGCACTCGTGGTGAGCGGACTGTGCTGTTTCGCCTCGCCGCTGGTATATGGGCAGTCAGGCGCCATCCAGTACACGGTGTTTGCCCTCTGGGGCGCGGCGGTGATCGCGGACTCGGGGGTCTTCTCCACCGCCCTGAGCGAGGTCGCCGACACTCGGTATGTAGGCACCGCGCTCACCGCTCAGACAGCGATGGGTTTCCTGCTCACCACAGTGACGATCAACCTTGTGCCTGTGATGAGCGGTATTTTCGGCTGGCGGTACGGCTTCCTCGTCCTCGCTCCAGGGCCGGCACTCGGAGCGCTCGCCATGTGGCACCTGTATTCGGGCCGGCTCCGGGGTGAGCTTGGTGCCCGACAAGCCCGCCTGGCACACGCCCGGGCCCAGGACGGCCACAAGTAACGCAGCGAGCCCGACGCGCAGTTGAGTACGACACCCCCTGTGCGGAACTGGGCAGCACGAGATGCCGAAGTGGGTAGCGGTCGCCGACGCCCCAGCACCGCCGGACCCGGCAGTGTTGCCCTGCTCCCGACCGCCAGGTGCCGCGGATGCGCGGTAGCAGAGACACATCGTGGCGGTCCAGCGGTCCGCTCATGGCTGCCCTGGAGGCGCAGCGCTCATGGGTGCCCTGTAATGACGTACTCACGAAATCTGGAACCGCAGACACCAATGGAACACACTCAAGACGTCTCACTCATCGAGCCCGCTGTCGACCCTGCGGAGGACCAAGCCGCGGGACCGACCGATCCGCTTGCGTGGCAGCGCATGTTCGTGTTGCGCAGAGATCCGCTCTTCATGAACGTGGGCACGGTCGGCTCACCGCCCCGTGAAGTGCTCGAAACCATCCGGGAACAGCACCGGGAGATCGCCGAGCGGGGACTGAGCGCCTATCACGAGACGTTCACGGACCTTCGGCGGCAGATCGGTATGGGACTCGGCTGCGACGCCGGCGAGCTGTTCATCTCGGCCAACACCACTGACGGCATCGGGACGGTCCTTGCCGGTCTCGCGTTGAACGCCGGGGACGAGGTACTCACCACCAACCACGAACACCCCGCTGCGGATGTTCCGCTGGCGATCCTGCGAGACCGGCGCGGCGTCGTCGTGCACCGGGTCACCCTGCCGATTGGCAACGACCAGCGTGCCGAGGACTACGTGGAACGCTTCGAGGAGGCCATCACCTCACGTACCAAGGTGATGCTGTTCTCGGCACCTGTCTACCGCACCGGCACCATGCTGCCGATCCGGATGCTGGCCGAACTGGCCCAGCGCCACGGCCTCATCACCGTCGTCGACGGGGCACACATCCCCGGCCAGTTGGCGTTGCGGTACCGCGAACTCGGCGTCGACTTCCTTGCCGGATCCGGCGCCAAATGGCAGTGCGGTCCGGAACGGACCGGCTTGCTGTACATACGGAACAAGGTCCTACCGCAGTACAATCCGAATCCGCTGCCCGAGTTCTGGCCCACGATCACTTCCGCGGAGTTCTACCCCGAGGGCGGTACGCGTCGGCGCACACCGACCGATGTCGCTGGTTACGGCATTGTGGACCTGTTGCAGGACGTCGGAAACCCGAGCCTGCCGCAGGTGCACGGTCTGGCCAAGGCCTGCGAGATCTGGGATGACATCGGCCGTGAGCGTATCGAGCGGCACTCCCTGTCCCTGGCCACTCATCTGAAACAGCAGATCGCGCAGCGGTGGGGGCTCGACGCCCTCTACTCGCCGCTGGACGACTCCCGGCTCCGGACGGCGTTGACCGCGTTCAACCCGTTCGCCGACAGGCGTGACGTGCTCGACGCGACGAGGACGGCCACGTTCGTCGAGCGGCTCCTCACCGAGCACCGCATCACGGTTCGCAGTACGGAGGTGCCGGTCCCCGGGTCCGATCTCGTGCATCACGCGGTCCGCATCTCCACCCACCTGTTCCATACCCGTGACGACGTCGACCGTGTTCTACGGGCGGCCTGGCAGCTCTCCCGCACCATGGCCACCCGTGGGTGAGGGCATCTGCGCGACTCCATCGCGCTTCAGGTGATGGCCGACGCCGCCGTCGAGGACAACCGAGCAGCACCGGACGGCTGGGGACGCGCCGGCGGCGGTGCCGAGCAGGTGGTCGCCGCAGCGGCCCGAGCACTGCTGCTGGATGCTGACGCGATCGCCCGTCCGCGATCACGGCACGGCACGCGGGGTTCGTCGTCCACCTGTTCAACCGCCCAGCGGCGTACGGGCGCCGGTTGACCCGGCGCTGGCCGAGGCGGCGGGCCGACTCCGCCCCGTCGGTGTCCACCCTCCGTCCGGCTGACGCGCCTGGGGCGCGGGCGGCACTGGAGGCGCGGGCTGCCTTGGGCCAGGTGGTGTTGCTTGTCTGAGCCCGCTCCGACACCGGCTCCCTTGGAGCAGCGGCCCGTGCCTGGGTCCCCGACGCGGGCGGCGGTGTCAGGGGACGATGAGCGCCTTCACCACCCGCTGCGCGGCGACGTCCTCGAGTGCGCTCTGCGCCTCGTCGAGGCCGTATTCCCTGCTGATGAGGTCGGCCCACGGGAACTGCCGCCCATAGCGGGCCATCACCTGGACCGCTCGGTACATGTGTCCGACGTCGCTGCCCCAGCACCCGCGGATGTCCAGGTGCTTCTGGTTCAGGTCCAGGTGCGGGTTGAAGGTGGCCTCACCGGCGTCGGTGTACTGGCCGACGACCACGTACCGCCCCGCGTCCCGGGTGATCCCCATGCCCTCGGGCACCGCCGAGGGCACCCCGGTCGCCTCGATCGTGACGTCGGCTCCGCGGCCTCCGGTGGCCTCCCGGATCGCCGCCAGGCGCTCTTCGGGGGTCGTGGTGCCGATGTCGAGGACGGCATCGGCACCGAACCGGGTCGCCGCGTCCAGCCTGACCTCGGGACCGCCGACGACCATCACCTGCCCGGCGCCGCGCAACTGGGCGAGCACAGCGGCACACAGACCCACGGGCCCCGCACCCTGGACAACGACCGTGTCGCCGAAGTCGATCCCACCGAGGGTCACCGCGTGCAGTGCGGTCGGCATGCCGCAGCCGCCGGCGAGGAACGCGCGCCAGTCCAGAGTGTCGGGCAGGGGGATCACGTGGACGCCGGGCTTGAGGTGGATGTACTCGGCCCAGCCGCCCAGCAGGCCTTCGTCGGCCGACAGCGTCACCCCGTACACCTTGCGCTCCGGACAGCGGGTGGTGGCGTGGCCGACGGTGCAGTACCAGCAGCGTCCGCAGGTCCCGTACACGTCCAGGAAGGTCACGACCTGCCCGACCTCGAGAGGTGTCCCGGACACGTCCTTCGCGACCTCGCCGGTCCCGTCGGCGCGGCCGAGGGCGGCGACACGTCCCACGCTGACGTGCCCCGGAATGATCGGGTACGGCACGCCCGCGAGCTGGCCTTTCCACAAGTGTGCGTCGGTGCCGCATACTTCGCTGCCGAGGGTGCGCAGCAGGACGGCCCCGGGCTCGAGTTCCGGCTGGGAGTAGGTGCGCACCTCGAGCGGCGCGTCGGGTTCGGGCATGACGACTGCGGATATCACGGTGGTTCCTGTTCACTGACAGCCCGCCGCCTTGGGCGGGCGGGCCTACGGCTTGGGGCTGGACGTCCTGATCCGGAGAGCGGACTCCGCCAGTCGAAGTTGTACCAGTACTGGTCCGCGAGATAGTCCATGGCCTTCACGCTGGTCTCGTTGAGCGAAGGGCTCACGACACCTCGTACGCCAAGGGTGCCGATCTCCGCAGACATCCCGTCCACTCCCCCGGGGGCGTAAAGGAAGTAGATACGAGCCGACTTGGTCCGGCTCAGGTTCATGAAGGAGTGGCGGAGGCCCTTGGGCACATTCACCACTCCCCCGGGCTGCACCTCGTACCCCCCGTCGCCCGCGGTGATGACCAACTGGCCTTCCATCATGATGAACGTTTCCGATTCCCCTCGGTGTGTGGGGCGACGGACCAGCGTCAGCGGGCGTGATGACCTCGACGAACGACAGCTCTCCATTCGTCTGTGCCAACTTGAGGAGAGTCGGTGTAAGTGTCTCCCCGAGGAAGACGCGCTCGCCGCCATCCGGAGGTACATGAACGGGAGGGAGACTGAGCAACGTGCTGTGTCCTTGCTGAAGCCGACGTGCTGCACAGGGCCGAGCGGACCGGTCCTGGCCTGACGTGCCACTGTTGCATCTGGTCGAGAGCAGGAAACAGTGCAGTGAATGTCCAACTCATGTCCATCGGTGCTCACTTGGGCGCGACGAGGAACTCCTGTAGGCGTCGGCATGCCGAGGGCGGCGACTTACAACCCCTCTGCGCGGGATGAAACCACTGGCGGGGCATAGGCACCTGAGTCTGAACTCTCGCCAAAGAGTGGTTGGTTTCCGGCACGGGCACTGGCCAAGCGCACGCCGGTCTTCGTCGAGCAAGACCCTGGCCACGCGGATCGTCTGCGCAACGGCACCACACACAACGCGTTGGCTGCTGGTTCGGCATCGACTGTTGCTCGATCACGGGACGCCGGACGCCTGGGGTGCCACTGCTCACTGAGCGGGCGTCCATCCGTCGCGCCCTCTGCTGCCCCGGTGAACCACCGTAACCGCGTGACCGTTGCAAGGACCGGGCCCATGTGGCACCTCGACCTCAGCCGTCCTCCGAGCGAAGCGGGAACCCGTCCTATGCAGATCAACTATTCCGCACTGACGGCCGTCGCTGTCACACTCGCCATCGGGATCACCATCATCGGGGTCGCCGTACAAGGTCTGGGATGGTGGCACAGCCCGCTGTGGCCCATTCCGGTGGGGATGATACTGGCCCAGCCGCTCGCGGACATGGCTTCAGCCCAAGTAGGGGAAACCTCCGGCAGTTGGCAGCGGTGGGCCTTCCAGACCTCGTGCGGCCTGCTGGCCGCCACCCTCTTCAGCCCTGTCCACAACAGACTGCGGGAGCGGCGGGAACGCCGCCGCAGACTCGACTACCGCAAGCCAACCCATCCCCGGCATCAGCCCGGTGCCCTCGTCGCCTCACACGCTGATACCGCCGACAGCGACTCCTGAACTCGAAAGGGTGTGGCTCTTCTGCGGTGAGCTGGTGATGGCGTGCGCCGTTGCCGTTCGTGGTCGGACGGCGGATCGTCCTGTTCCAGGACGCGGTCTTGGAGGCGGCGATGAGGTCGTGGCTGGAGGAGCTCGATCGGCGGGCGGCCGCCGCGCGGGAGGAGATCGCCGAATCGCCGAACTGATGGACAGGATCGAGGAGTTGAGCAGGCGTCTCGTTGAGCGGGAGGAGGTGTTGTCCCGGGCTGGAGATCACGCGGGAGACGATGACCGAGATCCTGTCCGCCGGTCAACGGCCGCAGCGGACAGGGCCTGCCGCTACCTGGAGGACAACGCCGCCTATCTCCAATACGACAAGGCCCTCGATGCCGGATGACCCATCGCCAGCGGCATCGTCGAAGGAGCAGCACGTCATCTGGTGGCCGAACGTCTCGATATCACCGGCAGCCGGTGGAGCGTCCCCTCAGCCGAAGCCGTCCTGACCCTCCGGGCCCTCATCAGCAACGGCGACTTCCCGCAGTACTGGACCTTCCACACCCAAAGAGAACGCGAAAGCCTCTCTCCCCCCGCCCCGGTCATGCCATGAGGTCGTAGTTACGTCGGCGCGTCGGAGTGAGCGCCTGCTCCGGGAACGGATGGTGTCCCTCGTCGTGGTGTACGGGATCAGCGGCTGGGAGTGCGCGGGCGTCTGCCCGGGGCGCACTTCCACGGATGGGTACCGCTCCCTGAACAGGAGGTGGGCCACCGCGTAACTCTCCTT
>NZ_JBQQCG010000041.1:0-96278 GCF_052245575.1 Streptomyces sp. 2A115
GGCGAAGGAACGGACCCCGGCGACAACCGCGAAGCTCAGCGAGATAAGGGACGCCCTCCGGCTCGGTGAACTCGGGTAGGCGGAGAGGCGCCACTCACCATCGAGATCACGATCTACGGCTGGAGTATTAGCCGGGTCCGACACGGATCCCGCTCTCGACCTCCGGCACGCTTCCTGCACGCAGGACGGCGACCAGTGAGCGGGAACGCGCCGCGCCGATATGCAGACGCTTACGGAGCGTCTCCGCAGAGATCGGCCGCCGGTGAGTCTGCCAGTGCCTGGCGTCTTCCGCTCGAGCGCGCTCGAGGAGGTCGTCATCGCCGTCGGCCCAGGGACAGGGTTCGGCTGCCAGCACGCTACGCAGCCACACTCCGGTGGAGCCCGAGCTGTCGCGCACCGCTGTCGGTGCGACGCCGGCGACAGCACGAATCCCATTGATCGCCTGTAGCAGGCCGGGGCCGACCTCGGCCCAACCGATCAGCAGCAGCGGGCCCACGGCGCGGCTGGTGCCGCGGTGCGCCGACGGGGTGGGAATTGCTGTGGCTGTCGTGCGTGCGGCCGCCGGTGCCGGACTCTCGGATGGCCGCATCCGGCGGCCGGGCTGTGTCAGGCGGACTCCGGCACCCGGCGCCGGCCGGCGACGACCACGAGGCCGCCGACGACCGCGAGGCCCATCAGGACGATGCCGAAGATGGTCGCCCCGGAGGTCAGCCCCACGGCGTCGCTGAGATAGCCCGCCGACACCGGCAGGATGCCCGCCGGCACGTAACCGCCCACGTTGAGCGCCGCGTTGGCCTCGGCCAGCCGCTGCGGCGGCACACTCGAGTTGAGCAGGGACAGGCCGCCGAGCTGGCCCATGCCCTGGCCGGCGCCGGCCAGCAGCGCGGAGGCGATGAGCACCAGGACCGACGACATGTGCACGGCGATGATGAGCGTCACCATGCCGAGGGTGGTGCTGACCGCTCCGGCGGTCAGGATGGTGCGCCGGCCCAGTTTCTGGACCGCGAACTGCACGCCGGTGGCGGCGAGGAACATGACGAACGCCATGGCTCCGGCGACGATCCGGCTGGTGGTGCCGAGCAGGCCGGACAGCAGCGAGGGGCCGAGCGAGAGCACGAACGAGGTCGCGGTGATACCGGGCGCGAACACGGCGATGCCCAGGACGAGTTGCCTGCCGGCGCTGTGCGGTACACCGGGCACGCGCACCCAGGCGCCTTTCGCGGCCTTCGCGGGACGCCGTACGGGCATGCGCAGCACCACGAGGACCGCGGTGGCCAGCAGGATGATCTCGACGACGAAGACGGTGACGGTCGGCGCGGGCACGCTCTCGGAGAGGATGCCCGCGAGCAGCGGGCCAAGGCCGGCTCCGAAGACCATCGCGCAGGAGGCGAGCAGCGCGGCGAGCCGCTTGTGGCCTGGGCCCGCCACGTCCGTCACGGCAGCCATCCCCGCGGAGACGACGGCGCCGACGGCGATACCGGTGAACAGCCGGGCCACGACGAGCGCGACCACGGACGAGGCGGTCGCGAAGATGACACAGGCGGCCACGGCGAGCGCGAGCGCGGGCAGCAGGACGGGCTTGCGCCCGAGCCGGTCGGACACGACCCCGGAGACGAGCAGGGAGCCGAGCAGCCCGGCGATGTAGCAGGCGAAGATCACGGTCAGGGTGCCTTTGGAGAACCCGATGTCGCTCTGCCACAGCACATACAAGGGGGTCGCCGCGTTGGACAGGATGAAGACCGCGGTCACCGGCCACGCGGCCAGCCACACCCACCAGGTGGGAGCCGCGGAGGCGCTCACCTCCGGCCGTTCACCCGCCGCGGGCGGCTGCTGTTCGTCCACCGCCTCCGCTGGCACCGTTCGACTCTCCGACATGGCCGCTCCCTCCCGGACGCTCAGTACGAGTTAAGTCGAACTTAGCAGGTAGTACGATCGAAGTCGTACATAGGATTTTGGGTTATGAGGAGCCGCTTATGTCTTCGACGGTGAGTCCAATGCCGGTGATCAAGGTACTGCCGGAGCCCGCGGGACTGCCCGAACCGCTGCCCGAGCCGGCGGTCGAGGACCTGCGCCTGGAGACGGTGCTGGGCGCGCTGAGCGATCCGCTGCGCCTGCGCATCGTGCGCAAACTCCTCCTGGAATCGGAGCAGTTCGACCACACCTGCGGCTGGTTCGGCCTCGACCGCCCCAAGTCCTCCCTCACCCACCACTTCAAGGCCCTGCGCGAGGCGGGCATCACCCGCCAGCGCCAGTACGGCCTGGAACGCCGCAGCCACGTCCGGGTCAACGACCTCAACGCCCGCTTCCCCGGCCTCCTGGACCTGGTGACGGCCTGGACTCCGGACTCACACTGAGCTGACGCGGACGGGTGCGGTCCGGCCGACCGTGAAGCTCTGGAACCGTCGCCAGCAGCAGCAAACCGTCCACCGACAACGGCCACAGGGACGCGCTCACCTCATCCGCACCGCCCTGCAGGGCGAACTCCCGCTGATGCACATACGAGGCATACGCCGCCACCCCCGCAACCACCAACGCACAACCCCGCCGCAACCACGCATCAAGATCAGACGACCCACTCCCCGCCACCCGGCGCGGCCCCCGGCCCGGGACGGACTCCACACCCGAGGCGTTCATCGCACCCCCGCCCCCCCCACACCGCAGGACGGAACCGCCCCTCCACCACCAGCCGCCCAACAAGAACCCGCTGGTCAGCCCCGCAACCATCTGTGAATAGTCCCCCGGGGGCTCGAACCTGCGCAGTGCGGATCGAACAGAGCGGTGCGCTCACCGCGTCAGCCCACCGCGCGTTCTCGGGAGATGTGCCGACGTCGTCACGACGAACGCACTCCGCAGTTCACAGTGGGCGTGGCACGACCAGCCCTTAACTGCGGCTCTGGCCAGGACTCGGACCCGAGGCCAAGCCGCTGCAGCAAGTCATACGTCGCCGCCGCAAGGTGTGCCCGCCAGGCGACAACAGCGCCGGGTAGCGCAGCAGCCTCGCCTCGCAAGTCGCCGCGATCGCCAGGGCTCAATCCATCGTCGCTGCCACTCCGGCTCCCCCGTACGAGTGCGGTCAACTGCCTCGAGCGTCTCGCGCCGACGCGAAGTTCTCTCCGCAGGGTCTCTGCCGACGCGGGACGGTGGTGCAGCTCCCGATGCCGGACATCAAGCATCCGAGCCCGCACCAGCAACGGATCCTCACCCCGCTGCCGCCGCTCGCCCTTCACACATCTGTGTCCGTCTCCCTGGTCCACCGTGTCATCCAGCCGGTCAACCGGCCGGTGCACCAAAAGCTCCACCGACAGCAGCAACGCCACCGGAGGCCACCCCGCGACCAGCACCGGCTTCCACTCCAGGGCCGGGGCCGCCGCGATGTTCGCCGCCAGCGAGACCGCGATCCCCAGCAGAAACGCCGACCACACGGCACCGCGCGCCCGGCGTGTGTCGGCCCCGGAGGGCTTCAGCAGGCCCACCGTGGCCAGCAGCAGGAGGCCGTCCACGGACAGCGGCCACAACGAAGCGCTGACCGTGTCGGCTCCGCCCTGCAGCGCGAACTCCCGCTGGTGCACATACGAGGCATACGCGGCGACCCCGGCCACGACGAGAGCACACAGAGGCCGGATCCACGCGTCCAGATCGAAACCCCGGCTCCCGGCCGCCCCCTCCCGAGGCTCGCTGACATCACTCATCGAACCCACCGCCCGGCACCCCGCGCCAGTGCACAACGCGTGCACACTTGCGCGGGAACTCCCGGGAACTCGCAGGTAGAAGCGGGATGTTTCCCTGACACGGCAAAGGGCCCCGACCAGTCGGATCTGCTCGCGTGCGCCTGGCACAGCGTTCACCTCAATCAGTCGCGTACGTTGTCCTTTCCGCTGTCTCTTGCGTTGTCTTCCGCGTTGTCATCTGCGTTGTCTTTTCGGCGAGGTACGACGACTCGATCGCGTCCAGGTTTCCGCGCAGTTCCTTCGGGGTGCCGGTCATGGTGACGCGGCCTCGGTTCAGGACGTACACGCGGTCCGCGATGTCCAGCACCTTGCGCACGTGCTGTTCGACCAGCAACGCTCCCAGGCCGCGGTCCGCCGCCTCGCGTACCGCGTGCAGGAGCCGGTCGACCACGAGCGGGGCGAGACCGAGCGAGAGTTCGTCCGCGAGGAGCAGCTTGGGGGCACGGCACAGTGCGCGTGCCAGCGACAGCATCTGCTGCTCGCCGCCCGACAGCATGCCCGCGCCGGTCTTCAGGCGTTTCTCGAGCTCGGGGAAGAGTTCCAGTGCCTGCTGTGTCGTCACCCGGCCGACCCGCAAGTTGTCCGCGGTGTCGAGCCGGGTGAAGACCGCCCGCTCGCCGACGTACGCCAGACCCTGGCGGGCGCGGCGGTGCAGCGGTGCGCGGCCGGGCTCGCCCAGCCAGCGCACCTCTCCGTGCATCGGGGCCAGGCTGCCCGAGAGCGCCCGGAGGGTCGTCGTCTTGCCCGCGCCGTTGGGTCCGAGCAGGGCGACGACCTCGCCGGCGCGGACCTCGATGCCGAGGTCGCGCACGACGGGTTGGCTGCCGTATCCGGCGGACAGAGCGCGGGTCGCGATCAGGGGCACATCGGTGTCGTGCACGGGCTCTCTCCTCAGCCGGACGACGTGGCCGTCAGCACCTTGCGGACATCGACGAAGGTCGCTCCGGGCTTGGCCCACTCGATCTTCCCGTCGCGGATGGTCAGTTCGGTGGCGGTGGTGTTGTGGATGCGGTCGAGGCCCTTGATCGGCAAGGCCGTCGACGTCTTCCAGGTCAGCGGCGGGGTCAGGCCGCCGGTGTCGATGCCCGTCGTGGTGTCGAGCTCGTCCACCAGCGCCTTGGAGGAGATCGTCGGGAGGTTCTTGACCGCCTCGGTGAAGACCTTGAACGCCACCCAGGCCGTGCCGTTGGCGCCGTTGCTGGTGTCGATTTCCTTGATGCCCTTGGTGGCTTCGAGGAAGTCCTTCCAGGCGGCGTCGGAGGTCGGCGGGTAGTAGCCGGTGATCGCGGAGCCCTCCAGCGGACTGCCGCTCCCGCCGGTGCTCTCGGCCAGCTGCGGGGTGAGGTTGCCGACGACACTGCCGAGCTTCGTCTTCGCGCCGGACTGCACGTACGACGTCACGAACAGGTCGGAGTGCGTACCCAGGATGACGTCCACACAGTCGCTGTCCCGGGTCGCGGCGGCGACCTGGGGGGCGAGGTCGGTGGCCGTGACCGGCACCTTGAGGTCCTTGGGCGCCGACCCGCCGGCGGAGATCACACCGAGGGCGAGGAACTTCGCGACGGTCTCGGCGGCCGCGACGTCGTACCGTACGCCGGAGATCTTCTTGCAGCCCTGATCCACCAGCTGCTTGCCGTGTGCCGCGAACACCACCGGGGTGCCGCCGTTGACCGGGAACGACAGCGGATTGGAGAACTCCGCCGCCGAGACACCGGTCCCGCCGATGTACGGGATGCCGGCCTTCTGCAGGATGGGCATGTAGCGGTCACCGGCGAGGCTGTACGACCCCACCACCGCGATCACCTTCTCGGCGACCGCCTGCTGGGCGCACTTCTCGGCCTCGTCGGGTTCGTTCTTCTCGTTGCAGGTCAGCACCTTCAGCGGGCCGCCCTTGATCCCGCCGTTGGCGTTGATCCACTTCTCGTACGCCTGGGCGGTGAGCCGGACTCCGGGCTGGGCGCTGCCCTGGGTGTCCTCCGGTGCCCAGACCATCACCTTGACCGGTGCGCCCTTCAGGGAGGTGGCCTCTGTTTTGGAACTGCCGGCCGTCTCTCCCCCACACCCTGCGGCGAGCAGGACTCCGGTCACCGCGAGACAGCTCGCTGTGGCGGTTCTGCGTCGGCGTGAGTCGTTCATGGTTCCTCCGCGGGGCTCGTCGTCGAGATGGCGAACAGCATGGGGTGTGTTTTCGAGTTAGTGAAGTACTCTCGGCACAATTATTTAAATGAATGTGCTTTCTAGCCCCTACCTCCAGGAGGTTCCCCGATGGACGACATCCTGCGGTTCGCGCTGCTCGGCCTGGGGCTGGGCGCGCTCTACGCGCTCACCGCGCACGGCATCGTGCTGGTCTACCGGGGCTCCGGCGTCCTGAACTTCGCGCACGGCGCGATCGGCATGGCCGGCGCCTACGTCCAGTGGGAGCTCGCCGCCCAGCACGGCGTGCCGTACTGGCCCGCCACCGCGTGCGGCGTACTCACCTCCGCGGTACTGGGTGTGCTCACCCACCTGCTGGTGCTCCGTCCGCTGCGCAGGGCGTCCTCGCTGGCGCGTCTGGTCGGCACCCTGGCGGTCTTCATCGTGCTCACCGCGCTCGCCGTCAAGCGCTACGGCGACAGCCTGCAGTTGGTGCCGGGCAAGCTGCCCACCAAGCTGGTGACGATCGCCGGGGCGACGGTCTCCGAGGACCGCGTCTGGCTGCTCGGAATCGCGGTCGTCGTGACCGTGCTCCTCCATCTCCTCTACAAGCGCACCCTGTTCGGCCTGGGCACCACCGCGGTCGCGGAGAACGAGGGCGCCGCCGCCTCGCTCGGCTGGTCCCCGGACCTGATCGCCACCGGCAACTGGGCGCTGGGTTCGGCGCTCGCGGGGCTGACGGGCATCCTGATCGTGCCGGTCATCGGTCTGTCGGTGACCGGGCTGACCACCCTCCTGCTGAGCGCGCTGGCCGCCGCCCTGGTCGGCAGGTTCTCGTCGTTCCCCGTCACCCTGGCGGGCGGTCTGGTCATCGGGATCGTGCAGTCCGAACTGACCCGCTTCGGCTCCGACGTCACCGGGCTCGCCGCGTCGGTCCCCTTCCTGTTCATCGCCCTGGTGCTGGTCGCACGCGGCCGGGCACTACCGCTGCGGGGCACGTTCCTGGACCGGCTGCCCGCGCTGGGCACCGGGAAGGTGCGCCTCGTACCGCTGGCTCTCGCCGTCGTGACCGGTCTGTCGCTGGTGAGCCTGGCGACGCCGCTGTGGGCCGACGCGATCACCACCACCCTGGTGCTGTCGCTGATCATCCTGTCGATCGTCGTGGTCACCGGTTACGCGGGGCAGGTCTCGCTCGCGGCCTACGCGCTGGCCGGAACCGGCGCCTTCATCGCCGGACACGCGGCGGCCGACTGGGGATGGCCGTTCGAACTCGCCCTGCTGGCCGGGGTGTTGGGAACGGTGCCGATCGGTTTGCTCTTCGCGCTTCCGGCGGTCCGCACCCGTGGGGTCAATCTCGCGATCATCACGCTCGGCCTCGGCACCACGCTGGAGGCGATGGTCTTCCAGAACACCGATCTGTCGACGACCCCCGGCAGCGACGGCATCGCGGTGGGCAAGCAGACACTCTTCGGGATCAGCATCTCCGGAGTCGACCATCCGCAGCGGTACGCCGCTGTGGTGCTCGTAATGTTCCTCGCCGCCGCCCTCGTGGTCGCCAACGTGCGGCGCAGCCGAACCGGCCGCCGGCTGATCGCCGTACGGGCGAACGAGCGTGCCGCCGCCGCCCTCGGCATCGACGTCCGCGCGGCCAAGCTCTACGCCTTCGGCCTGTCGGCGGCCATCGCCGCACTCGCCGGAGTGCTCACCGGCTTCCGCTCGACCTCGGTCGTCCTGTCCGACTTCGCCAGCTTCGACTCCATCACCGCGCTCGGCCTCGCGGTCATCGGCGGTGTCGGATTCCTCGTCGGCCCGCTGTTCGCCGCCACCTTCGCCGCGGGCACGGTGGGTGCCCGGTTCGGGGACCTGGTGCTTCCCGGGCTGAGCGAGTGGATGCCGCTGATCGGCGGGATCATCCTGGTGCTGACACTGGTGGGCAACCAGGACGGCATAGGGAAGGGGCTCGGCAGGCAGTCGGCGGTCAGCCGACGCAGGCTGTTCCCGAAGCGCGGCTCGTCCGAGCGGCGGGCCGTAGACGGGGCCTTGCGGGAGGGCTTGCGGGAAGAGGAAACAGCAGCAGCGGACGTCCCTCGCGCCGCCCCGCTCCCCCTCCACGTGCGAGACCTCATCGTCCGCTACGGCGGTGTCGTCGCCGTCGACGGGCTCTCGCTGGACGTCGAGCCGGGCCGGGTCGTGGGCCTCATCGGTCCCAACGGCGCCGGCAAGACCTCCGCCATCGACGCGGTCACCGGCTTCACCCGGGCCGCATCGGGCAGTGTCCGCCTCGGCGACCGGGATGCGACCCGGCTGCCGGTCCACCGGCGGGCCGCCGCCGGGCTGAGCCGGTCCTTCCAGTCGCTGGAGTTGTTCGAGGACATGACCGTCCTGGACAACCTGTACGCGGCCTGCGACCGGCCCGGCCGGTGGGCGTACCTCACGGACCTGATCCGTCCCGGCAGCCGCCCACTCCCCGCCCATGTGCTCGTCGCCGTACGGGAGTTCGGTCTCCAGGACAGTCTGGACCGGCCGGTGGACGACCTGTCGTACGGACAGCGGCGGCTGCTGGCCATCGCCCGCGCGGTGGCGGCCTCGCCGTCCGTGCTGCTCCTCGACGAACCGGCCGCGGGTCTGTCGGACGACGAGACACGGGAACTGGCCCACTTGGTACGGCGGCTCGCCGAGGACTGGGGCATGGGCGTGCTGCTCGTCGAGCACGACGTCGACATGGTCATGAGCGTCTGCGACCAGGTCGTCGTCCTGGACTTCGGAAGCCTCATCTGCGCCGGTACGCCGGAGGAGGTGCGCCGCGATCCGGCGGTGCGGGCGGCCTACCTGGGCGACCTGGAGCCGGAGACGCTGTCCTGAGAGCGGTTCACGCGTCCCGGAGGTCGGCCACGTACGGCTGATGGGACAGCAGCCCGCCGTCCACGCGCAGGGTGTGCCCGGTGATGAAGGCCGACTCGTCGGACGCGAGGAAGACGACCGCGGAGGCGACGTCCTCCGGCCGCCCGAGGCGCGGCGTGAGGTGATGGCGGAGCATCGCCTCCCGGATCGCCCCGTGCGCCGAACCGGAGCTCGCCGGCGTGACGATGAACCCCGGCGCGATGGCGTTGCAGCGCACGCCCTGCTTGCCGTACTGGGTGGCGACGTACTGCGTGAGATTGATGAGGGCGGCCTTCGAGGCGCCGTACGCCGGGTTGCGCAGGTCGCCCGCGAGGCCGGACCCGGACGAGGTGTTGATGATCGAGCCGCCGCCTCGGGCGATCAGGTGCGGGACCGCGGCCTGGATGGCGACCATGGTCCCGCGGAGATTGATGCGCATCGTGTCGTCCCAGACCGCGGGATCGGCCTCCACGACGGCGAGGTCCTGACGGGCGGCCAGGTGCGTGGCCGCCGCGTTGTTGTGCAGGACGTCGAGGCCGCCGTACGTCTCGACCGCCGCGGCCACCATGGCCCGTACGCTCTCGATGTCGCCGAGGTCGACCGGGACCGCCGCCGCGGAGCCTCCGGCAGCACGGATCTCCTCCGTAACCGCCTTGGCGCCGTCGAGGTTCAGGTCAGCGACCACCGTGTGCGCGCCCTCTGCCGCCAGGCGGCGTGCAGTGGCCGCGCCGATGCCGGACGCGGCCCCGGTGACGACGGCGATCTTGTCTACGAGTCGCGCCATGGCCGAACCGCCTTTTCTATTCGGTGAGTTGCTCGGTGAGTTGACTGCCGACGACCGACACGAACGAGACGCATTCGCCGGGTCCGCCGCCGAGGTTGTGGGTGAGGGCGAGCGAGCGTCCTTCGGCCACGGACTTCACCGTCCGCTCGGCCGGTGCCTCGCCGCGCAGTTGCAGCCACGCCTCGAACATCATGCGCAGGCCCGAGGCGCCGATGGGGTGGCCGAAGGCCTTCAGGCCGCCGTCCGGGTTGACCGGCAGCGAGCCGTCCAGGTCGAACGCCCCGCTGGTGACGTCCTTCCAGGCCTGCCCCCGCTCGGAGAAGCCCAGGTCCTCCATCAGCACCAGCTCCGTGGGCGTGAAGCAGTCGTGGACCTCGGCGAGCGCGAGCTCGGCGCGCGGGTCGGTGATGCCCGCCTGCCGGTAGGCCTCCTGCGCGGACGCGACGACCTCGGGGAAGGTGGTGAAGTCGTACTCCGGGTCGTGGAGGCCGTCCGCCGGGCCGGCGACGAAGGACAGGGCCTTCACGAAGATCGGCTTGTCGGTGTACCGGTAGGCGTCCTCGGCTCGTACGACGATCGCCGCCGCCGAACCGTCCGAGACGCCCGAGCAGTCGAACACGCCGAGCATGCCCGCGACGATCGGTGCCGACCGGATGCGCTCCAGCGGCACCTCCTTGCGGAACTGGGCGCGCGGGTTGCGGGCCCCGTTGACGTGGTTCTTCCAGGCGATGCGGGTGATGACGTCCTTCATCTCCTCCGCTGCCAGGCCGTACTTGGCGGCGTATGCGGGGGCGAGAAGGGAGAAGTTGGCCGGGGCGGTGATCTCCCCGCGGCTGTCGTCGCCCGCGCCCGGAATGGCGGTACCGGACAGCCCGGACATGCCGGAGTCCTTGAGCTTCTCCACGCCGACGGCCATCGCCACGTCGTACGCGCCCGAGGCGACCGCGTAACAGGCGTTGCGCAAGGCCTCGGAGCCGGTGGCGCACATGTTCTCGACACGGGTGACCGGCTTGTTCGGCAGGTGGAGCGCCCGGCTCAGGGTCAGCCCGGACACGCCGGAGGCCTGGGTGCCGAACCAGTACGCGTCGATGTCGTCGAGAGTGATGCCGGCCGAGGTGACCGCCTCACCCACGGCGTCGATCAGCAGGTCGTCCGCCGAGCGGGTCCAGTGCTCGCCGAAGGGCGTGCAGCCCATGCCGACGATCGCGACCCGGTCCCGGATTCCGTGCGAGCCCATCAGTGTGTCCCCTCGGTCTCGCCCGTGCGCACCGGCCGGGCCTTCCAGAAGTAGTTGTGCACGCCCGACACCGTGACCGTGCGCCGGAACGTCATCTCCACCCGGGCGCCGATGACCGCGTCGGCCTCGGTCGCGTCGGTCAACTGACAGCGGAACCGGCCGCCGCCGTCGTAGTCGACGACCACGACGAGCATCGGCGGACTCGGCGTGTGGGCCAGGCGGTCGACGGTGAACGTGGCGACCGTGCCACGCACGTGCGCCATCGTTTCGTCGGTCATGGCGTCGACGCTCCGGCACGACACGCACACCCGGTCCGGCGGCAGATGCCGCGTCCCGCACTTCTCGCAACGGGAGGCGACGAAGCCGTACTTCCAGCCCGTGCGGCGGTGTGCGGGCGGGGCGTAAGGCGGCTCCGGGTCCGGCCGACGGGGTGGTTCCCGGTCGAGTAGACCGCGCCAGGACAGGTACGTGGCGTACGGCATCGGGGCGCTGCCCGCGGCGATCTGCGCGGCGACCGGGCGGGCCGCGCGGTGTGCGGGGAGCGCGTCGGTAGTGCGCAGCAGGAGAACTCCGGCGCCGTCGCCGAGCACCATGAGGGCGATGATCTCTCCCGGTCGGGCCCGGTCGAGGACATCGGCGAGGAGCAGGCCGGGCTGAGCGGTGCCGGCGTTGCCGATCGCTCCGGCCAGGTCCGCGGTCACCGCCTCGGGACGTACACCGGCTGTACGCCGTACCGCCGCGCACGCGCGCGCGTACAGGCCCGCGACCACGAAGTGGTCGATCGATCCGATGTCGACTGCCGCATGGTCGAGGGCCGCTGTGAGCGCCTTGTCCGCGAGCGACACGTAGATCTCCTCGGCGAAGCGCTCCTCCCAGACGCGGGAGGAGGCGGCGCCGGGCAGGCGCCAGCGGTCGAGGATCTCGTCGCTGACCGTGTCGTGGGCGAGCAACTCCGCGATGACCGGGGCGCCGTTGCGGTGTCCGCCGAAGACGAACGCCGCCGCGCCGTCGCCGCCCGCGACCTCATCGCTGCCACCGGGCAGGCCGGTGCGCAGGTCGGACAGGACAGTCAGCGTCGGGATCGGGGAGCGGGCCGCGGTCAGCAGCGCGCCGAGGCCCGAGCGGACCGAACCGGCCATGTCGGCGGCGAGCACATGCTCGTCGAGGCCGAGCGCGGCGTGGACGGCGGTGGCGTTCGTCTTGTCGAGGTAGGCGGGTGCCGCGGTGGCGAGGAAGAGCTGGCCGACGCGGGGGCGCAGGCCGTCGCGGGCCAGGGCGCCGCGGGCCGCCTCGACGGCCATGGACGTGGTGTCCTCGTCGTAGCCCGCGACCGCGCGGGTTCCCTTGCCTGCCTTGCCGCCCAGGGCGGCTGCGACATCCTTCCGCGCGAGGCGGTGGTACGGCACATAGGCGCCGTATGCGATCAGTCCGGCCATGTCAGCGTCCTCCATGAGCGTGGGTTGCGTCCGTCGGCCGTTCGAAGACCGCGGCCAGGCCCTGGCCCCCGCCGAGGCACATGGTCTCCAGGCCGTAGCGGGCCTGGCGGCGGTCCAGTTCGCGCAGCAGGGTGGCGAGGATGCGGCCGCCGGTCGCGCCGACGGGGTGGCCCAGCGAGATGCCGGAGCCGTTGACGTTGAACCGCTCGAAGTCGGTCTCGGTCAGGCCCCATTCGCGGGTGCAGGCCAGCACCTGGGCGGCGAAGGCCTCGTTGAGTTCGATCAGGTCGATGTCGGCGAGCTTCAGTCCGGCTCGCTCCAGGGCCCTGGCGGTGGCGGGTACCGGCCCGATGCCCATCGTCTCGGGTGGTACGCCCACGACGGCCCAGGAGACCAGGCGGCCCAGCGGGCGCAGGCCGAGCTCGGCGGCGCGCTCGGGGTGGGTCACGATGCAGAGGGCGGCGCCGTCGTTCTGGCCGCTGGCGTTGCCGGCCGTGACGGTGGCCTCCGGGTCCTGGCGGCCGAGCACCGGACGCAGCTTCGTGAGCTTCTCCAACGACGAGTCGGGGCGCGGGTGTTCATCGGTGTCGACGACCGTCTGTCCCTTCCGGGTGCGTACGGTGACCGGCACGATCTCGTCGGCGAACCGGCCATCCCGCTGGGCCGCGACGGCCTTCTCGTGCGAACGCAGGGCGAGTCGGTCCTGCTCCTCGCGGGGGATGGCGTACTCGCGGCGCAGGTTCTCGGCGGTCTCCAGCATGCCGCCCGGGACCGGGTGGTTGTTGCCGCCCGACATGACCCGGCCGCGGGCCAGCCGGTCGTGCAGCGTGGTGCCCGCGCCGCGTACACCCCAGCGGACGTCGGTGGTGTAGAACTCGGCCTGGCTCATCGACTCGACGCCACCGGCCAGTACGAGGTCGCTCGCACCGGTCTGCACCTGCATCGCGGCGGTGATGATCGCCTGGAGTCCGGAGCCGCAGCGGCGGTCGATCTGGAGTCCCGGGACCTCCACCGGCAGACCGGCGTCCAGGGCGGCTACCCGGCCGATGGCAGGTGCCTCTCCGTTGGGATAGCACTGGCCCAGCAGGACGTCGTCGACGGCGCCAGGGGGTATGCCGGTGCGTTCCAGTACGGCGCGTACGACCGTGGCGGCCAGCTCGGTCGCCGTCACCTCGCGGAAGACGCCGCCGTAGCCGCCGACGGGGGTACGCAGGGGTTCGCAGATCACCGCGTCACGCAGGAGGGCGGGCATCAGCACTGCCTTTCATGAGTGGTCACATGTACCGGCCGCCGGTCACCTCGACCACGGCTCCGGTGACGTAGCTCGCCAGGTCGGAGGCGAGGAACAGGACGACCTGGGCGACCTCGGCGGGCTCGCCGGCACGCCCCAGGGGGATCTCCGCGAGCTTCGCGTCCCAGGCGGCCTTGGGCATCGCCTCGGTCATGGCGGTGCGGATCAGGCCGGGCTGCACGGCGTTGACGCGGATGCCCGCCTTCGCGAGCTCCTTGGCGGAGGCCTTGGTGAGGCCGACGAGTCCGGCCTTGGCCGCGCTGTAGTTGGTCTGGCCGAAGTTGCCGACCTTGCCGGCGATGGAGGAGATGTTGACGATGCTGCCGCCGTGGCCGTGCGCGCGCATCGCCTCGGCGGCGTACCGGGTGCCGTTCCAGGCGCCGGTCAGGTGCACGTCGACAACCGCGCGGAAGTCGCGCAGGGCCATCTTGCGCAGGGTCGCGTCCCGGGTGATCCCGGCGTTGTTGACCATGACGCCGACCGGTCCGAAGGTGTCGGCGCAGTGGGCGACGAGGGCGGCGACCTCGTCCTCGTCGGTGACGTCGCAGCGCAGCGAGGTGGCGGTCACGCCGTTCTTGGCCAGGCGTTCGGCGGCTTCCGCCGCGGCGTCCTCGTTGATGTCGCCGAGGACGACGGACGCGCCCTCACCGCCGAGGACGCCGGCGATCTCGAAGCCGATGCCCTGTGCGCCGCCGGTGATCACCGCGTTGCGGCCGTCCAGCAGTCCCATGTCAGCCCGCCCTGGCTCGACGCTATTCCTCTCAAATAGATAACCTATTATGCTGAAACAATCAATACAGCGATGTGCTGGGGCCAGCGGGGCCGGACGAGGAGAGAAGCCAGGTGGACATCAGCTATCCCCCGGAGACCGAGACGTTCCGCACCGAGGTCAGGGCGTTCCTCGCCGAGACGCTGCCGTCGGACTGGAAGGGCATCGGCGCCCTCGACGAGGAGCCGGCGTGGGCCTTCGCCCGCGACTGGCGCCGTCGGCTCGCCGAGCGCCGGTACCTCTCCCTCACCTGGCCCGAGCAGTACGGCGGCCGGAGCCTGTCCAAGCTCCACCAGGTCGTCCTGATGGAGGAACTCGCCCTGGCTGGTGTGCCGTTCGGGCTGCCGCAGGACACTTTCGGCGTGAAGATGCTGGCGAACACGCTGCTGCGCTGGGGCACGGAAGAGCAGAAGAGCCACTTCCTCCCCCGCATCCTCAGCGGCGAGGACACCTGGTGCCAGGGCTACTCGGAGCCGGACGCGGGTTCGGACCTCGCCTCCTTGAGAACACGCGCGGTGCGCGACGGCGAGGAATGGGTGATCGACGGCCAGAAGGTGTGGACCTCGGGCGCTCATCACAGCGACTGGATCTTCGTCCTGGCCCGCACCAACCCCGACGCTCCCAAACACCGAGGCATCTCGTTCCTGCTCGTCCCGCTCGACCAGCCCGGCGTCGAGGTGCGGCCGTTCCGCATGATGAGCGGACAGCTGCACTTCAACGAGGTCTTCTTCAACGGCGCCCGCACCCGCGCCGATCTCGTCGTGGGCGGCGTCGACAACGGCTGGACGGTCGCCCAGAGCCTGCTGGGCGTGGAGCGCGGGGAGGAGGCTGCGACGAACCCCATCCTCTTCAAGGCGGAGGTCGAACGTCTCGTCGAGCTGGCACGTCTGTACGGCAAGGACCAGGACCCCGTCATCCGGCAGCGGATCGCCTGGTGCTGGTCCAAGGTCGAGATCATGCGCTACCTCGGCTACCGCATCCTCACCGGCTGGCTCAAGGGCGCCGACCCGGGCCCCGAGACCTCGATCGCTAAGCTGTACTGGAGCGAGTACCACACCGAGGTCACCGACCTGGCGATGGACATCATGGGCCTGCACTGCCAGGTACCGGTCGGCCGTCCGCCCCTGCGCACCTACCGCACCGACGACCCCGGCGCGGCGAACTCGTCGGCGTCCTGGTCGACGACGTACCTCATCGCCCGCTCGGGCACGATCTACGCGGGCACATCACAGGTGCAGCGGAACATCCTCGCGGAGAAAGTGCTGGGCCTGCCGCGTGAGCCGAGGGCCACGGCGGGTTAGGGCCTGCACGTCCCCGGCGAGGCGGGGCGAAGCGTCACGCTCGTTGGGTGCCCGGGCCGGGTGGGTCTGTCGTCGGAATCGTGGGCCAGAGCGATGGAGGGCGGTCGGTGATGCCGCAGGACGAGGCCGTGATCGGCTGTACGGGGAAGGTGCTCGTCGGAACCCGCGGGTCCGTGGGCCCCGGCGAGATCCTGGTGCCGGTCAGAGGCGGCTCCGAGACCTTTCTCGCCTGGTCGGAGGATCCACTGCCCAGGGGGCGACGGTGCTCCTGAACGGCCCGGACTCCTCCGACGGCCGCCGCCCCGAGGAGGGCAACGCGGGCGGCCTGATCCAGCTGCACTCGGGCAAGGACAAGAAGACCGACGACGGCCCGGTGGACGTCGGCTGGTCGGCTAGTCGGCGCTCTCGAAGGTCTTGAGCTCGGGGACCGGAAGTGGGCCGGTCCCCGGGCGCCAGCCCGCGTCGAGTTTGCGCAGGCCCACGCCGTCAGGTGCCCAGATGTGGCAACTGTTCAGCACTCCGGCGGTGGCCCGCGGGTTGTGGGTCGGATCGCCGCCGGCGCGACGCGACGCTCCCGACGAGATGGCGGCCTGTACGACCGCGGGGCCAAGAGCACGGGCCAGCTCGTACAGGTGCGTACAGCCGGACACCCCGCGGAACCGCCCCTGGATCGCCCGGTTGTATCCGGCGGCGATGCTCATCCCGACCAGGCCCTCGAAGACCGGGGCGATCAGCGGGCACTCGGCGTGCGGGAAGGCCCCCATGTCCGCCTCGGCGGCCACGACGACCATGTCGGCGAGACGGATCCGCACCACGAGCACCATCCGGTGTACGACCCCTCTCGGCGGCTCCTCCCAAGGCCGTTCGTCGCGCAGTTCCGCCTCCACCGAGATCTCGTCGCCGGGCTCCTCGTACGCGGAGACGGTGATCGTACGGCGGTGCAGCGGGAGTTCGGAGCGGGTCACGACGTCGCCTCCTCGAGCGTGGACGTGGCCTCGCCCAGACCCGCGAACTCCGGCGGCCGACGTTCGATGAAGCTGCGCACGCCCTCGCGGTAGTCCGGGGCGCGTTTCGCGGTGGCCAGGAGGGCGGCCGCCTGATCGCGGCTCTCGGTGAAGGTCCTCGCCTGGTCGTCGGCGAGCTGCCGCTTGATGAGGGACATCGCGTACGGGCTGGCCGACCGGGCCAGTTCGGTCGCGTACGCGAGCGCCGCCGGGAGCAGGTCCTCCGGCTCGACCAGGCGGTTGACCAGACCCATCGCCAGGGCCTCCGTCCCGGTGACCCGGCGCGAGGACAGCAGCAGATCGGCGGCGTTGCCGTAGCCGACCAACCGGGGCAGGATCCAGGACACGCCGTCCTCGGCCACCAGCCCGCGCGCACTGAAGGCGGCGGCGAACTTGGCGTGCGGCACGGCGAACCTGACGTCGCACATCAGCGCCTGGTTGAACCCGATGCCCGCACAGGCGCCGTTGACGGCCGCCACCACGGGCTTCGGGAAGGACATGGGGCGGGTGCGCGGGGGCAGCTGGTCCGTCGGCCACGGGCGGGCGCCCGACGACGCCCCGTCCAGCACACTCATGTCCATCCCCGGGCAGAAGCTGCGCCCCGCGCCGGTGAGCACCACGGCCCGTACCCGTGGATCCTTCTCCGCCCGGTCGAACAGCTCGTTGTAGAGCAGCTCCATCTCCAGCGTCCAGGCGTTGTGCCGCTCAGGCCGGTTCAGGGTGAACAGCATGACCCCGTCGTCGGTGAGCTCGGTGAGGATCACCGGGGTCGGGTTCTCGGTCATCGAGGTCACTCCCACGGGGTCCGTTGGCCAGGCTTGGCTTTATAGCTAGATGAATCATCTATATACCCAACAGCCGTCCGGGCGCCAGATCACGTCACGCAAAGAGAAGATCACCCACACCTTGACCTGGTACCCTCGATGCACTAAGACGATTCATTTAACTATACGAGGAGCCCACCGTGGCCGAGGCAGCCCGCACCGCAGAAACGGCGGCCGTGCCCGTCCCCGCCCGCAGCCGCGTCGGACGCCAGGTGCGGGTGCCGAAGACCGCCGAGCTGGTCGCCGCACACCTGCGCCGACAGATCGTACGGGGCGAGCTGAAGCCCGGCGACGCGCTGCCGCCGGAGTCGGGGCTGATGGAGCAGTTCGGCATCTCGCGGCCCACCCTGCGCGAGGCGTTCCGTGTACTGGAGTCGGAGTCCCTGATCACGGTGCGCCGCGGAGCCCACGGCGGCGCCCGGGTGAGCGCGCCGGACTCGGATGTCGCCGCCCGCTTCGCCGGCCTGATCCTCGAGTACCGCGGGGCCACCCTGGGCGACATCTACCGGGCTGCGGCCCTCATCGAGCCGCCCTGCGCCCGCCAGCTCGCCACCAAGCACACGGCGGGCGACATCAAGCAGCTGCGCGACGCGGTGGCGGCCGAGAAGGCCGTCCTGGACGACCCGCTCGCCCTGGTCGACGCGCAGGACGCCTTCCACGCCCTGCTGGTCGAACTCACCGGCAACCAGACCCTGATCCTGCTGTGCGGCATGCTGCGCAACATCATCGACCGGGCCAACGCCTCCTACACCGCGGGCGCGGCCGATGCCGAGGCTCAGAAGACGCAGGCCCTCAAGGGGCACCGGGCGCATGTGCGGATGGTCGGCCTGATCGAGTCCGGCAAGGCCGACGAGGCCGAGAAGCTGTGGCAGCGGCACATCTCCAGCGCCGACGACGTCGTGAACGCCGCGGGACCCAAGACGGTGCTCGAGCTCCTCGACTGACTGGCACCCCCGCGGCGAGCCAACCCTCACTCCCCCCTTGCGCTCAATAAACAGTTAGATAATTATAGAAGGCGTACTGAATAGATCCTGGGGTCCGGAGGCGACGGCCATGGCCGAACAGCGCAAGCGCATCTTCGACTGCGACCAGCACATGTACGAGGAGCGGGACTCCTTCACCCGCTACCTTCCGAAGGAGTTCCTCGGTGCGGCGGTCGCACCGGTGACCCTGCCGGACGGGCGGGAGGTGATCCTCGCCGGGGACCGGATCGTCGTATGTCTGGAGCCGGAGTTCGGGCAGGTCTACCGTCCCGGCTCGCTGAAGGAGATGCTCAAGGCGATGGCCTCGGGCAATCCTGAGGAGACGTACCAGTTCGAGCCGATGCACGAGTCGTACCAGAACCGCGAGGCCCGGCTGCGGGTCATGGACGAGCAGGGACTGGATCAGACGATCATTTATCCGGGCGGCTGGGCACTGGTCGCCGAGGAGTACGTGAAGGGCGTCGAGCCGCTCTACGCCAACTACCACTCCTTCAACCGGTACATGAAGGAGGTCTGGGGCTTCAACCACCAGGGCCGCATCTACGCCCCCGCCCTGCTCTCGCTGCGCGATCTGCCCAGCGCGGTCAAGGAGTTGGAGTACGTCCTGGAGCAGGGCGCCCGCTTCCTCCTGCTGCCCACCGGACCGGTCTACGGCCGCTCGCCGGGTGACCCGTACTTCGACCCGTTCTGGAAGCTGGTCAACGAGGCCAAGGCCAGCGTCTGCTACCACATCAGCGAGTTCTACTACAATTCGCAGGTGGCACCCTCCTGGGGCTACGACCCCCACCCCATCCACTTCCGGATGTCGGCCTGGCAGTGGCAGAACACCTACGGCCAGCGCCCCATCGAGGAGACGCTGTCCGCGCTGATCTTCGACAACCTCTTCGGCCGTTTCCCCGACATCAACGTCCTGGTGTCCGAGTTCGGCTCCGAGTGGGTGCCGCACTTCGTGCGTCACATGGACAAGAGCCGGGGCATGGGCCGCAACGGACCCTGGATCGGCGGGCAGTTGGACGAGCGTCCCAGCCAGGTCTTCCGCAAGCACGTCCGCGTGGTGCCCTATCCCGAGGACGACATCGTGAACGTCGTCAAGCGCCTCGGCTACCACGAGTCCATTGTCATGGGCTCCGACTTCCCGCACGCCGAGGGCCTGGCCAACCCTGCCGACTTCCGCAAGCTCATCGCGGAGCTCGACGAGTCAGCCCAGGACGACATCATGTACAACAACGCCCAGCAGCTGATCAGCCGCTGAGCGTCGCGGGAGAGAAGCTTGGAGCCCGGTACCGGCATTCGGTACCGGGCTCAGTTCGTGGGATCAGTCCGTTGGCTCAGTTCGTGAGATCCGCTGCCAGGTTCGCGATGTTGGTGAGCAGTGCCGTGCCGCGACGGGAGTGGTCGTAGCCCGCGAGGGGGTAGCCGTTGCTCAGGCAGGCGAAGGACAGGCCGGTCTCCGGGTCCATGAAGCCGAGTTGGTAGGCGGCTCCGGCGCTGCCGAAGAGGGCGGGCGAGCCGGTGGACGGCAGGTTGCTGCCCGCGTCGGGTCCGGCCACGGTGACGAACAGGCCCATGCTGGTACGGCGGTTGGAGCCGCCCCCGTAGATCTGCTCCCCGTACGGATGGTCCGTCAGCCGGATCCGGGTGCCCTCCGCCACGGCCTCCGGCTTCCACAGGCCCGAGTGTTCCAGCGCCTGGAAGTACAGGGCGACGTCGGCGGCCGTGGCGACCAGCGCGTGGCTGGGCTCGCCGGCCGCGAGCACCCGCGGGTCGGACAGATACCAGGGGCCCCAGGGATCGGCCTCCTGGTCGTCGCTCGTGCGGTCGGTGGCGGTCATCGGGGCGACGGTGCCGGGCTGCCGGTCGACCGGCACGCCGAGCTCCATCGAGGACAGGCCGAGCGGCAGAGTGATCCGCTCGTGCAGGTAGTCGGCGAAGGCCAGGCTCGTACGCCGTTCGACGATCTCGGCGATCAGCCAGGCCGCAGAGGTGAGGTGGAACTGGAAGCGGCTGCCCGGCGGGTAGTCGAGCCTCCACCGGCCGAAGGCGGCCAGACGCTGTTCGCGGTCGAGCATCTTCGGGTGTCCGAGCGGTGCGAAGGGGAAGCCGGCGGTGTGGGTGAGCACCTGCTCGACCGTCACCGTCTCCTTCCCGTTCGGCGCGAACTCCGGGATGATCGCGGCGACTTGCTCGCCCAGGTCCAGGAGTCCCTCGCCGATCAGCTTCCACACGACGCCGGCGACGATCGAGCGCCCGACGGACTGCAGGACGTATCGCGTGTCCGGTTCGGTGTCTCCCCACGTCTCGAAGGCCACCAGCCGCCCGCCTCGGGCCACGGCTACCTGCGCGGAGGGCAGCGGTCCGTGCTCGACCTCCAGGCGGATCCGGCGCAGGAGTACGTCCAGCCGGTGCGGGTCGACACCGGCGGTCTCCGGGCTGGCGAAAGCGTGGTCAAGCGTCATGTGTTCCTCCCTGGCTCGGCTCGCGCAGGTGGCGGCGTACGACCTTGCCGTTCGCGTTGCGCGGCAGGGCGTCCACGAACCACCAGCGGACGGGGACCTTGAAACCGGACAGCCTGGCGCGGGTGTGGCTTCTGAGCGCTTCCGGCTGCGGCGGGGCTTCGGAATCGGCCGGTACGACGAAGGCGACGACGGTCTGGCCGAGCCGCTCGTCGGGAGCGCCGGTGACGGCGACGTCCGCCACGCCGGGATGAGCGGACAGGACCGTCTCCACCTCGAGCGGGTGGACGTTCTCGCCACCACGGATGATCATGTCGGTGCGCCGGCCGAGGAGGTAGAGATAGCCGTCCTCCGCCACGCGGCCCAGGTCGCCGCTGTGCAGCCAGCCTTCGGTGTCGATCCGGAAGAAGTGGTCGGCGCGGGCGTGGATCTCGCCGATGCCGTCCGGGTCGACGCCGTGGACCCTGATCTCGACACCGGGGGCGGGCCGCCCCACCGACCGCAGCAGCTCGGTGCGCCCGGCGATCGCCTCCCGGTGGTCCTCGGGGGTGAGCACGCTGATCGGTGAGCCCTCGGTCTGGCCGAACATGTTGAGCATGCGGACGCCGGGCATCGCCTCGTACGTCCGGCGCAGGGTGCCGGGGCGGACGGGTGCGCCGCCGTACTGGAGGGTCCGCAGCGTTTCGTGGCGGGCCTGTCCGGCCGCCAGCAGGGTCTCCAGCATCGCCGGGACCATGCTGGTGTGCGTGGTGCCGAGGTCCCGCAGCAGGGCCCAGCCCTCGACGGTGAAGCGGGGCAGTCCGGTGATCAGGGCGCCCGCGGCGAGCGCGACGGCGATATTGCCCAGGCCGGCGATGTGGTGGAAGGGAGCACTGCCGCCGTAGAAGCTGTCGGGGTCGAGCCCGCACAGCCGCCTGTTCACGCGGGCTCGGGCGGCCAGCCGCCGCTGGCTCATGGGGACCGGTTTGGGCAGGCCCGTCGTCCCGGAGGTGTGCAGGACGGCAGCGAGGTCGTCGGGCATGGCGGTCAAGGCCCGTGCAGTGGTGGGCAGTTCGGGCACGATGCCGAGGCGTCGGCCGGACAGCTCGGCGACCTGCCTGCCGAGATCGGAGAACTCCGCCTGCGCCAGCAGGACTTCAGCCCGCGTCTCCTTGACCACAGCGGCGATCTCGTACGCCGTCATGCGGACGCCGAGCGGTGCGAGCGGGTGCCCGGACCCGGCGCCGCCGATCACCAGGGCGAGGGCGTCGGCGGAGGTGGCGACCAGTGCGGGCACCGGTTCGCCGGGCTCCAGGCCGAGGGTGTCCAACCAGTCGGCCGCGCCGGCCGCACGGTCGAGGAGTTCGCGTCCGGTCCAGGTCAGGTCGCCGAACCGGACGGCGGGGCGGGCATGGTCGTAGGCGCGGCTCACCGTGGCGGTCCAGGTGGCTGTCGTCCCGGCGTCCTGTGCGGCGCCCACCGGATCAGGGCTCCAAGCGGGCCGCCGCGGTGCCGGTGACCACCTCGGCGCCGTCCTGGTTGACGGTGCGCAGGGCGAAGTGGGCGACCGGGCCAGTCGGCGTGTCCTCGATCGATTCGACCGTGGCCGTGGCCGTCAGGGTGTCGCCGGGCCATACCTGGGCCTTGAAGCGCACGCCGTATCGCAGCAGCGCCTCGGGGCCGACCCAGTCGGTCAGGACCCGGCCGGTCATGCCCATCGTCAACATGCCGTGGGCGAACACGCCGGGATATCCCGCGGCCTCGACGGCGAACTTGTCGTCCGTGTGCAGCGGGTTGAAGTCGCCGGCGGCGCCGGCGTACTGCACGATGCGGGTGCGCTTCAGGTCGTCGACGAGGACGCTCTCGCGGGTTTCGCCGAGCTTGATGTCGTCCGTGCTCAGGCTCATCGGGTGTCCTTCGGGGTTGCCGGGCCCTCGGGCACGACGGCGACGGTCTTGGCGCTGACGACCGGTCCGCCGTCGGCGTCCCGGTACTCGGTGATGCGCTCACTGAAGAGCAGACGGCCGGTGCGGCCCTGCTTCTCCCAGCTGCGTCCGGTGGCGGTGTGCGCGTAGAGGGTCTCGCCGGCGCGCACCGGGCGGTGGTACTCGAAGTGCTGCTCGGCGTGCAGCCCACCGCCGCCCTCAGCCATGACACCGGCGTCGCGTCCCGACCCGAACCACTCCTCGTCCGGCTTGGGCCGCAGGTGGTACTCCGGGTCGTAATGGGCGCTCGCCATCGTGAAGGTGGGCGGTGCGAGCGCGGACTCGCCCTCGTACGCCGGGTTCTCGTCGCCGATGGCGCGGGCGAACATCATGATGTGCCCGGCCTCGACGGGGAACGGCTGCCCTGTCATCGTCGTGCTCCTCGGTCGATACGGCGAATACGGTCGGTCCAGCGGGTCAGCAGGTCAGCAGGTCAGTACGGCAGGAACGCGTCGCGGGTGGCCTCGTCCGGGTCGAAGTCCGGCGGCAGTCCCTCGAACTTCGGCTCCCGCTTCTCCACGAAGCTCGCCACGCCCTCGCGGAAGTCCGGTGAGCCCGCGAAGAACTCCATGGCGGAGTAGGAGCGGGCGAGGGCGTCGGTGAAGGGGCGGTCGAGGTCGCCGTACACCTGGTGACGTACGACGGCCATGGCGCGCGGGGAGCAGTTGCGGGCGATGTCCCGGGCGTAGGCGCGGGCGGCGTCGAGCAGGTCCTCGGGTTCCACGACACGGCTGACGAGGCCGAGGTCCTTCGCCTCGTCGGCGTCGAAGACCCGGCCGGACAGCAGCAGGTCGAGCGCGTTCTCCAGACCGATGACGCGCGGCAGGACGTACGGCAGGTTGTACTCGCCGGCCAGTCCGCGGCGTGTGAAGGCGGTGGTGAAACGGGCCCCACGGGCGGCGAAGCGGACGTCGCAGATGAGCGCCTGGACCAGGCCGATGCCCGCGCAGGCGCCGTTGACGGCGGCGATCATCGGCTTCGGCATGTCGCGCCTGCTGTACATGGGGACGCGGGCGTGGAGGCCCAGGGACTGGCCCGGCTGCGAGTTCTGCTCCAGCCGCTGCATGTCCATCCCGGGGCAGAACGCCCTGCCCGCCCCGGTGATGATCAACACCCGGACGGCGGGGTCCTGCGCGGCCTCGTCCAGAAGCGCGAAGAAGCGGCGCTCCATGGGAATGCTCCACGCGTTCTTGCGCTCGGGCCGGTTGAGGGTGACGGTGGCGACGCCGTCCTCGTCGACCTCGTACAGCACCAGGTCCAGGTCCTCGGGAGACAGCACGGGTTCCTCGGGCATCAGATCACTCCTCGTCCAGCGGTTCGATCGGGTCGCCGACGCCCGGCCGCTCCCCGGAGATGGTCACCACCACCTGCCCCCGCGCGCAGATACGTCCGTCGGTCATCACGTCGACGTCGGCGAAGTGCAGCCTGCGCCCCCGTCGCACACAACGCGCGTACGCGACGGCCTCACGGCCGCGGGCGGGCGCGAGGTACTGCACCGACATCGACACCGTGCTGAGCAGACTCCCCTTCGTGAAGTCGTGCCCGGCGATCACGGCGCCGGCACCGGCGGTGTCGATGAGCGCCGAGATCACTCCGCCGTGGAAGACGTCTTCGTGGGCGGAGAGGGACTCGGCGTAGGGGAGCGCGATCTCGACCCCGTCCGGGTCCCAGCGCGTCACACGGATACGGCAGCGGCGGTTGAAGGCGACCCCGCGCTCCCAGCGTGCCCGGAACCACGTCCGGCGTTCGCGCTGTTCCTGTTCGGTGAGGGTCCTCGCCGCGACGGTCATCAGCACGCCCTCCGGTCTCGGCCTGTCAGCCGATCCATATAGTTACATGAATTGGATAGTTGAAGCAATTATGCGGGGCGCGATCCGGAGCCTAGATGTATTATTTATATAACTGATTCTGTGCCCATGAACAGAGGGAGACCTCGATGCCGTCGACCGCCCTGGCCGGGATCCGCGTCCTCGACCTGTCCCGCATCCTCGCCGCGCCGCTGGCCACCCAGATGCTGGCCGATCTGGGCGCCGAGGTCATCAAGGTCGAGCGGCCCGGGGCGGGCGACGACTCACGGACGTACGGCCCGCCCTTCGCGCCCGGCCCCAAGGGCGAGAGGACCGACACCGCTGCCTTCTACCTCTCCTGCAACCGCAACAAACAGTCGGTCACCGTCAACCACTCCACCGCCGAGGGGCAGGCACTGATCCGTGCCCTCGCCGCCCGGTCGGACGTGCTGGTCGAGAACTTCCGGGCGGGCACACTGGCGAAGTACGGGCTCGGCCAGGAGAGTCTGCGGGAGCTCAACCCACGGCTGGTCTACCTCTCCGTGACGGGCTTCGGACAGACCGGCCCCTATGCCTCGCGCCCCGGCTATGACGGCATCTTCCAGGCCATGTCCGGGATGATGAGCGTCTCCGGGCACCCCGAGGAGCCGATGAAGGTCGGGGTCAGCATGGTCGACATCCTCACGGGCCTGTACGCCTCCACGGCCGTGCTGGCGGCACTGCGGCACCGGGACGCCACCGGCGAGGGCCAGTTCATCGACCTGTCCCTGCTGGACTGCGGGCTGGCCTCGCTCTCGCACTTCGCGATGAACTACCTGGTCTCCGGCGAGGTCCCGCAACGGCGCGGCAACGGCGGTTACGGCGGGATCCCCTCGCAGGCCTTCCACTGCAAGGACAAGCCGATCTTCCTCGTCGCCGGCAACGACAAGCAGTTCGCCGCGTTCTGCGCGGCGGCCGACCGCACCGACCTTCTCCAGGACCCCCGGTTCGCCACGACCTCCGCCAGGATCACCCACCGCGAGGACATCCTGCCTGTGCTGGAGGCGATCCTGCGCACCCGGACCCGGGACGAGTGGCTCGCCGTGCTCGACGAACACGACGTCCCGGCAGGCCCGTTCAACGAGATGCCCGAAGTCTTCGCCGACCCGCAGATCCAGCACCGGGGGATGCTGGTCGACGTCGAGGACCCGGTGTCGGGACAGCTGCCGTTGCTCGCCAATCCCATCCGGTTCACGGCGACGCCGGTCGAGGGGTACACCCCGCCGCCGGCGCTGGGTGAGCACACCGCCGAAGTCCTGGGCAGGCTGGCCGGAGTGACGGAGGACCAGCTGACAGCACTGCGAGCGCGGGGAGTGGTATGACGACGGCCTCACCCGCAGTCGTATGACGACGGGCCTCACCCGATCAGGGTCCTGCCTCCCTCCAGCATCAGCGTCGCGCCCGTCAGATAGGCCATGTCGTCGCTGACGAGAGCGGCCACCGCCCGGCCGATGTCCGCCTCCGGGTCGCCGAGCCGGCCCAGCGGGATCTCCCTGGCCAGCTCCGCCGCCTTCTGCGGGTGCGCGGCGAGATAGTCCTCCGCCGCCGGGCTCAGTGCGGCCGGACAGATGACGTTCACCCGGATCCCGTACGCACCCCACTCCCGCGCGGCGACCCGCGTCAGCCCCCGGACGGCTTCCTTGGCCATCGCGTACGCCGCGAAGGTCGCCTCGCCCTGCACCGCGGCCGAGGAACCGAGGTTCACCACGCTGCCACGGCTCTCCCTGAGGTGCGGCAGGGCGGCCCGCATCGCGTGGAAGGCGGCCAACGGGCCGCTGCGGTAGGCCAGTTCGACATCCTCGTACGACGTCTTCTCCAGCCGGCCCTGGACCGAGGACTGCGCGTTGTTGACGAGCACGTCGAGGCCGCCGAACTCCCGCACCGTCTCGGCCACCATGTGGTCGACGTCGTCCCGCTCCCCCACGTCGCCGACCACGGTGTGCGCCCGCCCGCCGCGCTCGGTGATCGCGTGCGCGGTGTCCTTGAGCTTGCTCCCGGTACGGCCCGTGATCACCACGGCCGCTCCCTCGGCCGCCAGCGCGAGCGCGATGCCGCGGCCGACTCCCTGCCCTCCGCCCGTGACCAGAGCCGTCTTCCCGGCCAGCCGTGTGCCTCGCTCCATCAGGTCATCTCCTTCCAGAAGGCCGTCCAGGACGGGAAGGCCTCGGGAAGCGCCGGCTCTCCGGATCCCTCCCAGCCGTTGAAGCCCACCGCCTGGGGGCGCTCGGTCACGTCGGCCGCGTACCAGTGCTGTTCACGGCGCCGGGAGAAGTACCACTCGCCATCCACGCGCGCGTAGTCGTCCCAGTAGCAGATCGCCATCACGATCCATCGGTCCCCCACTTCGTGCTCGGCCCTGCAGTAGACCGCACCGGTGGCCGTGTCCCGTCCGGTGAGTTCGATCCGGTGGCCACAGATCTGGTGGACCGACCGGTTGAAGCCACGGACCAAGGGCTCGATGTGCTCGCGCAGGACCTGCCGTCCTCGGCCGCGGCGTCCCATGTCCACGTCCGGCCGGAAGCAGCCGACCCACGCGTCGAGGTCGCGGCCGTCCACGGCCAGCGCGTAGCGGATGGGCAGTTGCTGGATGGCCAGTTGCGACTCGATGCGGTCGACGCGTTCCTCGATGGGAGTCATGGCCGCGGCTCCTTCGGCAGACCGAGGACCTGCTCCCCGATGATGTTGCGCTGGATCTCGCTCGACCCGCCGTAGATCGTCTCGGCGAGCGAGAGCAGGAAGGAGCGCTGTCGGGTGTCCAGGCCGTAGTCCTCGCCGACGATCTGCCCGGCGGGGCCCGCCAACTCCATGGCCAGATGGCCGAGTTGCTGGTGCCGTGTCGAGGCGTAGAGCTTCGCGGTCGTGGCCTGCGCGCCCGGCGTGCGGCCCGCCGTCAGTTCGGCGATGGTCCGGAGGTTGGTGGTGCGCATGATCCGTACGGAGATCCAGGCGTCCACGATCCGGCGGCGCAGCGTGGGGTCGTCGAGCGCGCCCCGCTCGCGGGCCACGTCGATCAGCGCCTCTGCCTCCCGCTCGAAGGCGAGCTGCTGGGGCAGGAGCGTGGTGCCGCGCTCGATGCCGAGCGTCGCCATCGCCGTGCGCCAGCCCTGGCCGACCTCGCCCACGACCATGTCCGCGCCGGTACGGGCGTCCGAGAGGAACACCTCGGCGAACTCGTCCTGGCCGGCGAGGTTGCGGATGGGACGGATCTCCACGCCGGGCTGGTTCGTGGGTACGAGCAGCAGGGTCAGGCCCTTGTGCCGTACGGATGCCGGGTCGGTGCGGGTGAGCACGTAGAGCCAGTCGGCGTGGACGCCGAAGGACGTCCAGACCTTCTGTCCGCTGACCACCCACTCTCCCCCACTCTCGACTTCGCTCGAGCGGGAGGTGCCCCCATCGTCTCGTTCCGCCCGCGTTCGGACGGACGCCAGGTCGGAGCCGGCGCCGGGTTCGCTGAAGCCCTGGCCCCACAGTTCCTCGACGGCGAGGATCGGCGGCAGGAAGCGCTTCTTCTGCGTCTCGCTGCCCATCTTGAGGAGCATCGGTCCGAGCAGGTCGAGGGCGTTGACAGTGGCGCGGTAGGGGGCGTTCACGCGCGCGTACTCGTACTCGAAGACGATCTCCTCCAGGAGTCCGAGTCCCCTGCCCCCGTACTCCCGCGGCCAGCCGACGCCCAGCCAGTTCCCGGCGGACAGCTCACGGTCCCAGGCGAGGCGGACCTCCCACGCCTCGCCGTCGGTCGGGCCGCCCACGCCCCGGTGCTCGGCGAACTCCCCCACGAGGTGGTCCGCCAGCCAGTCCCGCACTTCGTCGCGGAAGTCGCGTACCGCGGGCCCGAAGTCCAGCTCCATGTCTGCTTCTCCCTGAGGTCTCAGATGCCGAGCCGGGTGGCGAGCAGCTCCCGGTGGTACGACGGAGTGCCGAGCAGCACCTCGGAGCTCTTGGCCCGTTTGAGATAGAGGTGCGCGGGGTGCTCCCAGGTGAAGCCGATTCCGCCGTGGACCTGGATGTTGTCGCCGGCGACCTTGGTGAACGCCTCCGAGCAGAAGGCCTGCGCGAGGGCCGCCGCGATGGCGATCTCCGTCTCGTCGACCGCGTCCAGGGCCCACAGTCCGCCGTACGCGGCCGAGCGTGCGGATTCGATCTCCACGAGCATGTCGGCGCACTTGTGTTTGATCCCCTGGAACGAGCCGATGGGCCGGCCGTACTGCTCGCGGATCTTCGCGTACTCCACGGCGGCGTCCAGGGCGGCCGTGGCTGCCCCGACCTGTTCGGCGGCCAGCAGGACGGAGGCTGTGGCGAGGGTGCGTTCGAGGGCCGGCCATGCCGCGCCCTCGACGCCCAGCAGACGGGCGGGGGCGTCCGCGAACTGCACCCGGGCCTGCTTGCGGGTCTGGTCGAGGGTGGGGAGGGGGGTGCGGGTGAGGCCCGGCGCGTCGGCGGTCTCGGCCATCTCACCTGTCTCGCCCGTCTCGACCGCGAAGAGGCTGATGCCGGAGGGGGTGCGGGCGGCGACCAGGAGCAGGTCGGCGAGATGTCCGTCGGGGACGTACGTCTTCGCGCCGGTCAGCTGCCACCCGTCCGCCGTGTCGTGTGCGGTGAGCCGGATGCCGGGCTCGTCCCAGCGGCCGCTGTCCTCGGTGAGTGCCAGCGTCGCCACCGTCTCGCCGGACGCGATACCCGGCAGCAGGTCGCGTCGCGCCTGCTCGTCGTCGCAGCGCAGCAGCGCCTCGGCGGCCAGAGCGACGGTGGCGAAGTACGGCCCGCACAGCAGCGCACGGCCCGCCTCCTCGAAGACGATACCGAGGTCGGCATAGCCGAAGCCCGAGCCGCCGTACTCCTCCGGTACTGCCAGCCCCTGCAGGCCTAGTTCGCCGGCCATCCGGCGCCAGACGACAGGGTCGTGGCCTTGCGGGTCGGCGGCCAGGCGGCGCACCTGAGCCTCGTCGGAGTACTTGGCGAGGAACGACCGTACGACCTTGCGCAGTTCGTCCTGTTCCTCGCTGAACGTGAGATCCATGCCGAGCTTCCCGTCCTCGGTGCCCGGGCTTGCCGCCCGCTTGCTGCTCGCCGCTCGATACAGTTAGATAATTATAGTATCCACACTGAATACACCAGGAGCGCGACGTGACCGATCTCTACGACCAGTTCACGAGCCTGACCTTCGAGCGGCCCGCGTCCGGCGTCCTGCGTATCGTGCTCGATGCCCCGAACCTCAACGCCGTGGATCCGCGGATGCACGGGGAGCTGGCCGACATCTGGCCGGTCGTCGACCGGGACGAACAGACCCGTGCCGTGCTGGTGCAGGGAGCGGGCAAGGCGTTCTCCGCCGGAGGGACCTTCGACTCCATCGAGGCCATGACCGAGGACTACGCGGTACGTGCCCGGGTGATGCGGGAGGCACGGGACATGGTCTACGGGGTGATCAACTGCTGCAAGCCCGTTGTGTCCGCGATCCACGGCCCAGCCGTCGGCGCGGGCCTGGTCATCGGCATGCTGGCGGACATCTCCATCGCCGGGCGCAAGGCGAAGATCGTCGACGGACACACCCGGCTCGGGGTCGCGGCCGGTGACCACGCGGCGATCTGCTGGCCGCTGCTGTGCGGCATGGCCAAGGCCAAGTACTACCTGCTGACCTGCGAGACGCTCACCGGCGAGGAGGCCGAGCGCATCGGCCTGGTGTCCAAGTGCGTGGACGACGCGGATGTCCATGCGGAAGGGCTGCGCGTGGCAACCGCCCTGGCCGCCGGGCCCGCCAGCGCCCTCAGCTGGACCAAGCGGTCCCTCAACCACTGGTACCGCACAGCCCAGCCGATCTTCGAGGCCTCGCTGGGGCTGGAGTTCTTCGGTTTCGGCGGACACGAGGTAGTCGAGGGGCTCGCCGCCCATCGCGAGAAGCGCGCACCGGACTTCGAGGGTGTGGCCGGCAAGTACCCGCTCGATCTCTGACCCACGAATGCATACGGATGCATACGGTGCATGAGGATGCTTGAGGAGCCCGCAATGACGTCGGAGCACACCACCACCGAGATCCCCCCGCTGGTCAAGGGGATGACGTACGAGGACATGCCGAAGGGCCAGATCTTCCGGACCGCCCGCCGCACCATCACCGAGACCGATCTCGTCAACTTCGTCACCTGGGGCGGCTTCAACGAGCCCCTCTTCTGGGACGCCTCGCACGCCGCGGACGGCGGCTACACCGGCCGGCTGGTCCCGGGCGCGCTGACGTACTGCATCGCGGAAGGACTCGTCCTGCAGACCAACGTGCTGCACGGCACGGGCCTCGCCTTCCTCCACATGGAACTGACCGTGCAGGGTCCGGTGTACGTCGGCGACACCCTGCACGCCGTCGTGGAGACCACGGACTCCCGCCCCTCCAGCAAGGCCGGCCGGGGCGTGGTGACCAGCCGGATCACCGTACGCAACCAGCGGGACGAGGAGGTGCTCGTCTACACCCCGGTCCGACTGATCCGCGGCAGGGACTACGAGGCTCCGGCGCCCTGAGCCCGGGGCGCGGCCGGCACCAGGCTCAGACCGGCCGCGCGGCCGCCGTCGGGCGCGGTGGCGTCGGCGAACGCGCCACGGTGCAGCCAGTCGGAAGGGATTGGGGGACGCGGCGGGGGCTCGTGGTTCGGAACCGCCATCGCGTACAGGCGGGTGTAGCGGAACTTGGTCTCCAGGTTGTCGAGGACCGACCAGTACTCGTAGCCGCACACGTCCACTCCGGCCGCGACGAGCCGCGCCAGCCAGGAGAGCCTGGCGCGCAGCAGGGCCCGGCGCCGGGCGTCGTCGCTGTGTCCCGTCTCGTCGACCAGGTCCAGGTCGCCCATGCCGTTGTCGACGACGGACAGCGGCGGCAGGAGTTCTCCGTACAGCTCGTACAGGTCGGCGACGGCGTCGGCGAGTCCTTCGGGGATGATCGGCCAGCCGTAGGCGGTCGTCTCCACGTCATCGAAGGGGACGATGGCAAAGCCGAGGCCCACGAGCAGGCGGTTCACGTCATTGAGGGCGCTCTGGCACTTCCCGGACGGCAGCACGCGGGGCAGGTTCTCCGGTGCGGTGACGCGGAACGGGGTGTGCCAGGAGAGGCCCAGCAGGTCCTGGGCGGTCGCGATGACCTCCAGGTCGCCGGGGCGGACACAGCCGGTGGCCTCGGCCGGTGAGACGTCGTCCTCGGTCACCATGTGCTCGCCGAGCAGCAGGGGGTCGAGGAAGAGGCGGTTGGTCCAGCTCTCCAGGCGCTCCAGGGCGAGACGGTCGTAGGGGTCGTCGGTGGCCGTGTAGCCGCCGACGAGGGTGATCGTGGTCCCGATCCTGCCGCGTACGTCGGCGGCCCTGAGGGCCTGGGTCGCGAGTCCGTTGGCGAGCAGGATGTGGTGGACCGTGGGCAGCCCCGCCAGACCGATGCCCCGGCCCGGTGGATACATTCCGGCCACATGGTCCGCGAGCGTCGGCCCGGCCAGGTCGGTGGAGGTGATCCAGCGTTCCACCCGGTCGCCGAAACGGCGGCCCAGCTCGGCGGCGTACGCGGCGAAGTGCTCGGCGCAGTCGCGGACGAGCCAGCCGCCGGCGGCGTCCAGCCACGGCGGCAGTGAGCGGTGGAGCAGGGTCAGGCTGGGCCGCAGGCCCTGCGCGAGCAGGGAATCGAGCGCGCGGTCGCAGCGGCCCAGGGCATCCGGGTCCCAGCTGCCGGGGCCGTCGGGCTGGAGCCGCGGCCATCCGGCGACCATGCGGTGCGTGTCCGCGGCGACGCCGGTCAGCTGCCGGATGTCGTCGGTCCACTGCCGGAAGTGCCCGCCCCGCTCCGGCAGGGGCGGCGGCGGGGCCGCGATGGTGTCCGCGGTGGCGACCCCCCAGTCGACACCGCGAAGGGATTCGTGCAGGAAACCATCGCTCATGGTTACCGTCCAGGCGGTCAATGGTTTAGCGCATTCAACTGAATGCCCGCCGACCGGACGCTAACAGGTCAAACAAACTACGACAATGTTTCGGCCAGATCTCCCGATACGGGATCAGGCCGTCCCCAGGATGAGGTCGGCCGCCCTCCAGGCCATGGCCATGATCGGCGCGTTCAGGTTGCCGGACACCATGGTCGGCATGACCGAGCAGTCGACGACCCGCAGGCCCTCGACACCGCGCACGCGCAGCCCGCCGTCGACGACGTCGTCCTCGGCCGGGCCCATGGCGCAGGTGCCGACGGCGTGATAGCCGCAGCGCCCGTGCTCGAGGCCGGCGTCGATGATCTCCTGGTCCTCCCGCACCGCGGGGCCAGGCAGCGTCTCGGCCGTGATCCGTCCGGCGATCGGCTCGGTCTCGAAGAGTTCTCGCATGCGGCGAAAGAGATCGGTTCCCACCCTGCGGTCGTGGTCGGAGCCGTAGTAGTTCGGCGTGATCGTGAGCGGGGCTTCGGGGTCGGCGGACGTGATGCGCAGGCTGCCCTCGGCGGTGGGGCGCAGGATGTAGCCGAGGCCCATCACCCCCGGCTCGCGCTCCACGCCGGTCTCCTTGCCGGGGACGTCCGGCTTCAGGGACACCGGCGCGATGAGCAACTGCGCGTCGGGGCGGGCGAGTTCGGGGCGGGTCTTGAGGAAGGCGATGACGTCGAAGGCGGGCGCGGCCAGCGGGCCGCGCCGGGTGGCCAGGTATTTCGCGCCCGACAGGGCCTGCCGCAGCGGGGTGCTCAGGGCCTTGTTGTAGCCGAGGTCGTCCTTCAGCCGGTACTGGACGACGAAGCAACGGTGCTCGCGCATCCGGCCGCCCACGTTCGGGCTGTCGGCCAGGACGTCGACGCCCGCCGACTTCAGTGTCTCGGCCGGGCCGATGCCGGAGAGCTGGAGGATCTTGGGCGTGGCGATGCTGCCGGCGGAGAGGATCACCTCACGCCTGGCTCTTGCATCGGCCTCCTGGCTCCCGCTGCGGGTACGGACGCCCACGGCCCTGCCCTTGTCCGTCAGAACTCGCGTCACGGTCGTGTCCACCGACACGGTGAGGTTCGGCCGGTCCGCGACGGGGTGCAGGAAGGCGCGGGCGGCGCTGAACCGCTGCCCCTTCTTGATGGTGGCCATGGCGTAGCCGATGCGTTCGTCGTCGCTCGCGTTGAGGTCGTCGATGCGGTGCCAGCCGAGTCCGGTTCCGGCGGCGATCGCCTCCTCGCACAGCGGTTCCGGCCGAGGCGCGGTCGAGATGTGCAACGGCCCGCCCGCGCCCCGGGCTTCGGAGGCGCCGAGCGCGTTGTCCTCGATTTCCTTGAAGATCGGCAGCATGGCGTCCCAGCCCCAGCCGGGGTTGCCGAGCCGCTCCAACTCGTCGTAGTCGGCGCGGTCACCGCGGTTGTAGACCATGCCGTTGACGGAGCTGGACCCGCCGAGGGTCCGGCCCCGGACCCAGTGCTCGACGCGCCCGGTCGGTCCCACCGGCTCGACCGGGTAGTGCCAGGCGAACCGTGGGTCTCCCAGCAGCTTGCCGAAACCCTTGGGCATCCTGATCAGCGGAGTGGAGTCCCTGCCGCCCGCCTCGATCAACAGCACGGTCGTCTTCGGGTTCTCGGAGAGACGGTTCGCGAGCACGCAGCCCGCGGAACCCGCGCCCACCACGATGTAGTCGAACGTCGTCATCCCTGGCGCTCCGATGCCGGTGCGGATGCCGGTGCCTGCTCCTGCTCCCCGAAGGGGCGGAACTCCTCATCCTGCCACCAGGGGTAGACGGGTGGCATGTCCTTGCTGACCCGGCCCGGGAATTCGGGCGGTCGCTTGGCGAGGAACGACTCGACGCCCTCCACCGGGTCCGGGCCGCCGCCGATCTGGCTCATGATCCGCGAGTCGAGCCGGTGCGCGGTCATCGGGTGGGGCTCGCCGAGCATGCGCCACATCATCTGGCGCGACAGGGCGACCGAGATCGCCGAGGTGTTCTCGGCGATCTCACGGGCGAGTTCGTACGCCGCCGGCAGCAGCTCCTCAGGCGGGTGGACGGAGCGGACCAGCCCGGCCGCCAGGGCCTCGTCGGGACCGAAGACCCGGCCGGTCGCCACCCATTCCATCGCCCGCTGCATGCCGACGGCCCGCGGCAGGAACCAGCTCGCCGCCGATTCCGGCACGATGCCCCGGCGCGCGAAGACGAAGCCGAACTTCGCCGAGGTCGACGCCAGCCGGATGTCCATCGGCAGCGTCATACTGGCCCCGACGCCCGCCGCCGGGCCGTTGATCGCCGCGATCACCGGCTTGGTGCTGGAGAAGATCCGCAGCGCGACCCGGCCGCCGGTGTCCCGGTGCCAGGCGCCCGTCTTACGGTGATCGAAGGAAGAGCCGCCGGAGCTGACATCGGCGCCCGCGCAGAAGCCCCGCCCGGCACCCGTCACCACGACCACGCGGATGTCGTCGGCGGCGTCGGCCGCGTCCAGGACGTCGAGCAGGTCGGCCATCATCCGGGGGTTGAAGGCGTTGAGTTTCTCGGGCCGGTTGAGCGTGACGGTGAGGATCCGGTCCGCCACCTCGGCCCGCACGGTCTCGTACTCCTGCTCCGGCATACGCGTCCTCCGTCACTCCGGCGAGCCGTTTCCAGAAAGCTTAATTAGTTATAGCATTCAACTCTACTGACTCGTTCGTTCATGACTGATGGCGGTGGAGATGACGGACCTCTTGGTGACGGCCGTCGGGCCGGTCCGGCTGATCGAGCTGAACCGGCCGGACCAGCTCAACTCGATGAGCGAGGAGCTGCACGCCGGTCTCGCGTCGGTCTGGGACACACTCGCAGACGATCCGGAGGCCCGGGTGGTCGTACTCACCGGCCGGGGACGGGCGTTCAGCGCCGGGGGCAACTTCGACATCATGACCCGGGTCCAGCGCGACCGCGCCTTCCGGCAGCAGAACGTCGACGAGGCCCGGCGGATCATCACCGGTATGGTCCGCTGCCCGCTGCCGGTGATCGCGGCGGTCAACGGGCCCGCCGTCGGCCTCGGCTGCAGCCTGGCCCTGCTCAGCGACCTCGTCCTGATCGCCGACGACGCCTACGTGGCCGACCCGCACGTCCAGGTCGGCCTCGTCGCGGGCGACGGCGGCGCTCTTGTCCTGCCCCTGCTCGTCGGCCTGACCCGCGCGAAGGAACTGCTGTTCCTCGGCGACCGGGTGAGCGCCGAGGACGCGGTCCGGCTGGGCATCGCCAACCGCGCCGTGCCGAAGGACAAGCTCCTCGACGAGGCCATGGACCTGGCCGGACGGCTGGCCGCACTGCCCGCGCAGGCACTGCGCGAGACCAAGCGGGCGGTGAACCTGCACCTTGAGCAGGCACTCGCGACGGTGCTGGAACCCGCCCTGCTCGCCGAACGGGACAGCATGCACGCACCGGACCACATCGCCGTCGTCGAGAAGATCATCGCGTCCCGCGGTCGTCGACGAGCCGGCGAGGAGGGCTGAGGTATGGACTTCGCGTTCAGCGAGGAGCAAGAGCAACTGGGGCGCACGGTACGGGCGTTCCTGGCGGACACCTCGCCCGAGACCGAGGTGCGACGCCTGATGGAGACGCCCGAGGGCTTCGACCGGGCGCTGTGGCGCCGGATGGGAACGGAGCTCGGTCTGCAGGGGCTGGCGGTCCCCGAGGAGTACGGCGGCGCCGGGTGCGGGCCGGTCGAAGTGGGCGTGGTCATGGAGGAGATGGGCCGCGCGCTGCTGTGCGCACCGTTCCTGTCCTCGGCCGTACTCGCCACGACCACGCTGCTGCGCTGCGCCGACGAGGACGCCCGCAAACGCCTGCTGCCGGGCCTGGCCTCCGGCGAATTCGTCGGGACACTGGCCCTGACCGAGGACTCGGCCCGTTGGGACGCGGAGGGTGTTCAGCTCACTGCCCGTGAAACCAAGGGGAGTTGGCGGCTGACGGGGCACAAGATGTTCGTCCTCGACGGCGCCACCGCCGATGTCGTCCTCACCGTCGCCCGCACCGGCGAGGGCATCGGCGTCTTCTGGGTGGACGGCGACGCGGGGGGCCTGACCCGCGAGCCGCTGCCCACCATGGACCCGACCCGCCGCCAGGCGCGCCTCGACTACCAGGACGTACCGGCGACCCGGCTGCGTACGCACGCCGACGGCTGGGACCTGGTGTCGGAGGTGCTCGACCGGGCCGCGGTAGCGCTGGCCGCCGAGCAGGTCGGGGTGGCTTCCCGCGCGCTCGACACGGCGGTGGAATACGCCAAGGTGCGGCACCAGTTCGGGCGGCCCATCGGCTCCTTCCAGGCCGTGAAGCATCTGCTCGCCGATGTCCTCCTCGAGGTGGAGTCGGCACGCGCCGCCGCGCACTACGCCCTGCTCGCCGCCGAGAACGAGGACGCGGAGCTGCCCGCCGTGGCGAGTCTGGCCAAGGCGTTCTGCTCCGAGGCCTGTGTGCAGGCAACGGCGGAGAACATCCAGGTGCACGGCGGTATCGGCTTCACCTGGGAGCATCCGGCCCACCTGTATCTGAAGCGGGCCAAGACGTCACAGCTGCTGTTCGGGGATCCGGCGTACCACCGGGAGCTGCTCGCACGGAGAATCGGCATGGAAACGGACAAGGGAGCGGCATGAAGGTCGACGGCAAGCTCAATGTGTGGGGCACCGCGGAAGTCGTGGAGGAGGCCCGGCACCACGAGAAGGCCGGCTACGACGGCCTGTGGGCGTCGGAGTCCAAGCACGATCCCTTTCTGCCGCTGGTGCTGGCGGCCGAACACACCGACCGCCTGGAGGTCGGCACAGCCATCGCGGTCGCCTTCGCCCGCTCCCCCATGCAGCTCGCGTACACCGCGCACGACCTGCAGACCTACGCCGACGGGCGGTTCTCGCTCGGCCTGGGCAGCCAGATCAAGCCGCACATCGAGCGGCGCTTCGACATGCCGTGGAGCCGGCCCGCGGCCCGGATGCGGGAGTACGTGAGCGCGCTGCACGCCATCTGGGCCGCCTGGAACGAGGGCGAGAAGCTCGACTTCCGCGGCGACTTCTACTCGCACACGCTGATGTCCCCCTTCTTCTCTCCCCCGCCCGCACCCGGCGGCGCGCCCAAGGTGTTCGTGGCCGCGGTCGGTGAGGCGATGACCCGGGTGGCGGGCGAGGTCGCCGACGGACTCCTCGCGCACGGCTTCACCACCGAGCGATACCTGCGAGAGGTGACCCTGCCGACCGTGGAGGCAGGACTGGCCGGCTCCGGCCGCACACGGGGCGACTTCTCCATCTCCCACCTGCTCCTGACCGCAACCGGCCGCACGGAGGAGGAGATGGCCCGCGCGATCGACGGCACCCGTGGCCAGATCGCCTTCTACGGCAGCACTCCCGCCTATCGAGGGGTGCTGGAACTGCACGGCTGGGGCGACCTCGGCGACGAGCTGCACGCGTTGTCGACGTCCCGGCGCGAGGACAAGTGGGAGGCGATGAGCGGGCTCGTCGACGACGAGGTACTGCACACCTTCGCGGTCGTGGCGGAGCCGGACCAGGTCGCGGGCGAGATCCGGCGCCGGTACGGGGCGCTGGTCGACCGGGTGTCCTTCTACACCGCGTACGAGATCGACGCCGAGGTATGGGAGCCCATCGTCGAGGAGCTCCACAGCAATTGACGTCGCGTCAGCCGAGCAGGTCCAGGACGGTCAACTGCGACTGATGGTCAGCCGAGCAGGTCCAGGACGGTGGTCATGGACCTGTTCTGCAGCAGATAGTCCTCTGCCTCCTGGAGGTGGAGGCGCCACAACTCCTCGGCGGCCTCGGCCCGGCGCGCGGCGACCAGCTCGACGAGCGCGCCGTGGGCGCGGAAGCCCCGCCGGTTGGCCCGTACGTTCTCGGGGCTGCCGGCGTCGAGGTCGACGTGGGACCAGTTCGCCTGGTCGATGATGTGCCGGACCATGCCGTTGAGGACGCTCAGCGTCTCGTTGCCCGCCAGTTCGACGACGAGGGCGTGGAACTCCATGTGCGCGCGGATGAAGGCCGACGGGTCGTCCATGAGCAGCTCGGCCTCGGCGACGGCGGCCCGCAACCGCTCCAGGTCCTCGTCCGTGCGCCCCTCGGCCAGCAGACCGGCGCACGGTGCCTCGATGACCGTACGGGCGTCGTAGACGTCCTTGAGGGTCGTGCCCCGGTACTCGAGGACCACGCCGGCGTAGCGTGCGGCCACCGTGCCTTCCGGGGTCTGCACCCGTGCCCCGCCCCGGGCACCCCGGCGCACACTGATCAGCGACTCCGACTCCAGTACCCGGAACGCCTCGCGCAGCGTCGGCCGGGAGACGGCGAACTCCCCCATCAGCGCCGTCTCGGCCGGCAGTGCCTGCCCCTCTGTCAGCTCGCCACGCACGATCTTGCGGCGCAGCTGTGCCGCCACCAGCTCGGCCATCTTGGGGACCCGGACGTGGACACCGTTGACACCGCCACCACCCCGCCGCCCCGCCGCACTCATCACCGGGCCCACCTCCGTCCGACCCACAGGTGCGGGATACAGCCCGAGCACCGGGTAGACAACCCACCATACTAGATAACTGATTGAACTAGGTTACCGAGTTCGTGGCAATGAGATGTTCAGCCAGGGCGAGCAGCAGATCGCGGCCGACCGACCGCTGCCGCATGTCCCCCATCACCAAGGGGACTTCCGGGTCCAGGTCCAGCGCTTCGCGAATCTCCCACTCGTCGCGTTCCTGGCGGCCGTGGAAGCAGTTGACGCCGATCACGAAGGGGATGCCGCGGCTCTCGAAGAAGTCGATGGACGCGAAGCTGGAGTCCAGCCGTCGGGTGTCGGCGATGACCACCGCACCGAGCGCGCCGTGCACGAGGTCGTTCCACATGAACCAGAAGCGCTCCTGGCCGGGCGTCCCGAAGAGGTAGACCACCAGCCGGGGGTTCATCATGATGCGGCCGAAGTCCATGGCCACCGTGGTGGTGGACTTCCGCTCGACGCCTTCGACATCGTCGACGCCCACGCTCGCGACGGTCAGATACTCCTCGGTGCGCAGCGGCGCCACCTCGCTCACCGCCCCGACCAGGGTCGTCTTGCCCACGCCGAAGCCACCGGCAACAAGGATCTTGACCGCGGCCGGTGCCGAGCCGTCGTAGGCCCGGCCCGCCGGGTCAGAGTCTGCGAAGGCCATCCCTCACCGCCCGAAGAAGTGTCATATCCAATGTGTTTCCTACTGCTACAGCGATCGGTGGACGGGTGGTCGCCCTGCCCAGCGCGACCAGGTCGTCGATCAGGATCTTCGTGACCGCCACGGGCAGGTTCAGTTCTGCGGCGATCTCGGCCACCGCCGCGGGTGTGCGGCACTGCTCAAGGATCGAGCGGTGCTCGGGTTGCAGGCCACGCAACCCGGCCCGGCCGGGCGCCGGTTCGACGGTCGTCACGAGGGTGATCAGAGTGAGGTCGTCGCGCGCGGGTGCCGTCCGGCCCTGGGTGATGGTGTAGGGCCGTACCGACAGCGCTTCAGCGTCCCCCGCTTCCAGGCCGTCCATCCAGTGGCTCACTCACGTACACCGCCCTCGTCGGCGGGCGCACCGAAGCGTGCCTCGGTACTCATACGCTGGCCCACTTGCTGCATGAGGGTGTGCATGGCCACGGCCATCAACTCGGCGTCCACTTCCTGGGATGCCACGACGGCCAGATGAGTGCCTCGGCCCGCGGCGGAGATGAACAGCCACAGGTCGGTCATCTCGACGATCACCTGATGCACCGAACCGCCATTGAACAGCTGCCCGACCCCTCGAGCCAGACTCTGCTGGCCGGTGGCCACGGCGGCGAGGCGCTCGGCGTCGCCGCGGGCGATGGTGCGGGACTGACTGACCACCAGCCCGTCGTCGGACAGCACGATGGCGTGGTGCGTGCCGGGAACCTGTTCGACCAGGCCGTCCAGCAACCAGTCGAGGTCCGGATGAGTGGCGGTCGTTCGCATTGTCATGGTCAGTCTTCCGTCGGGTTCCGTCTACGCTGCGGCAGCACGTCGGTGGGTTCGTGGTCGGTCGGGGGAGCATCGCGCCTGAGCATCCGGGACTGGCGTTGGAAGGCGCCGATCGTCGCGCCGGAGCGGGCGGGCGGGGACCGCCGGGCCGGTGCCTGCTCGTCGGTCGAAGGCGCCCGCGGGCCGGCGTTCGGGTCCCGCAGTTCGTCGGCGAGACTGGCCAGGCGCACCCGTTTGGGCAGTGGTTGCGCGTCCGGCGCGGCATTCACGCGCAGTGTGCCGTTCAACCGCGGTGCGCCCGCCATCTGCGGCACTCCGTGGGGACGCTGCGGCCGGGTCCACACATCACCGACGGGGACCGCGACTCCGGGCGGGCCGACGCGGCCGGTCACCAGCGTGTCCACGTCCGCGGCCGCCCCGTGCGCGTCCGCCACGGCCGCTTTGTGGGCCGGCGGCCAGGCGGCGTCGGCTCCCTCGGCCGTGGGCCCGGTCCCCCCGGGGGCGTCGACGACGAGTTCGTCGGGGATGAGGACGACCACCCGAGTGCCGCCGAACGAGGAGGGCCGCAGCTCCACCTGGATGCCGAGGCCGCGCGCCAGCCGGGCCACCACATAGAGGCCGAGCCTGACGTCGTCCGCCCGGGACATGACGTCCATGCGGGGCGGCTCGGTCATCAGCCGGTTGGCTTCGTCGTACTGCGCGTCGTCCATGCCCACGCCGCGGTCCTCGATCTCCACCGCGAGACCGCGCCCCACACGGGCGGCGTACACCTCCACCGGCGTCGGCGGCTTGGAGAAGCCCACCGCGTTCTCCATGAGTTCGGCCAACACGTGGATCACCAGACCGACCGCGCGCTCGGCCAGCCACACGCGCTCCTCGACGTCGATCTGGATCCGCCGGTAGTCCTGCACCTCGCTCTGTGCGGAGCGGAGCACATCCAGCAGCAGGACGGGCTTGCGCCAGCGTCGCTGCGGCTGGCCGCCCCCGAGGATCACCAGGTTCTCCTCGTAGCGCCGCAGCCTGGCGGTCAGATGGTCAAGGTCGAACAGTCCCTCCAGGACCTCGGGATCCTCGTGCCGACGCTCGAGCTCACTGAGCTTCTTCATCTGGAGTCCGATGAGCAGCTGGGTACGCCGGGCGATGCGCTGGAGGAGCTTCTCGAACCCGCGGAACTGCGACACCTGCGCCATCGTCGTGTCCAGCGCGCTGTGGCGCGCGAGGTTGAGCGCCTGGCCCAGCTGGCCCAGTTCGTCGTGGCCGTGCTGGATCGCGGGGAGTTCGGCGTCCAGGTCGACGACCTCTCCTCTGCGCAGGCGTTCGACCACGTCCGGCATGCGGGTCTGCAGGTCCAGGGCGGCGGCGCGCAGCGCGGAGATCCGCCGGCGCAGCGTCCGGGTGAGCAGTGCGGTGACCAGCATGACCACGACCACCGCCACCGCGCCCATCACGCTGGTGACGATCAGCCGCCGCACCATCGCGTCCAGCTCCTTCTCGGTGGCCGCCGTCAAGGTCACGGAGTAGGCGGCGTTGAGCTCCTGGAGCTGGGCGGCGACCGGCCCGACGCTGTCGCTCCACGTCTTGCCGAGATTCTCGGAGAACCTGTCCGGGTCGGCCTCGGAGGCGGAGCCGGACAGCACGTTCTGCTCGGCCGTCGTCTTCTGCTTCCAGGCGCCGCCCGCCATCAGCTTCCGGTAGAGCGCGGCCTGGTCGTCCGGGACGAGGGGCACGATCTTGTTGTCGTAGATGAATCGCTGGGAGCCGATCCATCCGGCGAGCTGCCCGCGTTCGGTGTCGGAGAGCCGTCCGGTCACCGAGCCGCGGGTGAACAGCGCGTTCTCGCGCGAGATCATCTCCATGCCCCAGACCGAGTCGATGGCCGGCCTGGCGAGATAGTCGATATTGGGCAGACCGACATGGCTCAGGGTGGTGAACAGGTTCAGCTGGCCGGAGATGAGGCTCGTATAGCGGTCGAACGTCTGCTGCTGCGAGGCGGTCCGCTGGTCCACCCCCGCCCGGTAGTCGGCCAGTTTCCGCAGGTTCCTGCCCACCTGGACGACGTTGCGACGAATGTCGTCCGGGGCGCTCCACTTGCTGTCGGGTAGTTCCTGGACGCTGGCGACGTCCGCGTCGGTACGGCTGCGATGCTCGCGCAACGCCTTCTGGTAGCCCTTGGGATCGGCGAGCGCCGCGCCGCTGAGCCGCCGTTCCTCCTGGAGGTCGAAGAAGGCGGCCATGATCGGACGTGCCGCCGCGTTGGAGGCCGCGTTGCGGTCCTTCTGATTCTGCCAGTCCGTGTAGAGCTGCGCGGAACTCGCCAGCCACAGGGCCACGAGTGTCACGCTGGGCACCAGAGCCAGGATGAGCAGGACCGTGCGGAGTGACGGCTGTCGCCGGGTTCCGCTGCTCCTTGGGTCTTGTCTCTTCGACGCACGCGCGTGCACTGCCACTGAGGTCCCCAGCGATGCTCCAAGTGACAGGCCGCTCCGTTGGGCCCGCACGATGACGCGCCGATGCTATCGCTGGATACCGCTATCTAAATACACTTAGTGCACTAAATTTTCACAGGCAACGGTTTGACCGATGCGATCAACTCTCCGGCACGAAACAAGGCAGCGTGATCTCGTCCGTCAAGGGCCGGAAGTCGACGCGTACGCGCAGGCCGATGACGACCGTGTCCGGATCGCCGGCGTCGACGTGGGAGAGCAGGGTGCCGCCGTCGTCGAGGTCGATCACGGCGAGCGCGAAGGGCGTGTCGAAGCCTGGGCCGGGTGCGCGGTGCACCACGGTCACCGAGTAGACGGTCCCCCGACCCGCGCTGGGCACGTACCGCCAGTCCGGCGCCATGCACCCCGGGCAGGCGGGCTCGGGAACGAAGAAGCGCAGGTCGCAGGTCGGGCAGTGCGGGACGACCAGGTCGCCGCCTCTGGCCGCATCCCAGAACGGCTCGGAGAGCGGGGTGGGGACGGGTACGGGCCGGCTCATCGGATCCTCCCCAGCACGCTCATCTCGTAGTGCTGTGCCCCGGATCCGGCGTTGCCGACGACCGCCAGTTCCGCGTCCTCGACCTGGTGCACGGCGGTGCCGCGCAACTGCCGTACGGCCTCGACGACTTTGAGCGTCATCTGCTGGGTCCCGTTCCACGCGTATGCCAGACAACCGCCGTCGGGATTGACGGGATGCTTGCCGCCCACGGCGATGGCACCGCTGGCGGCCAGTGGTCCGCCCTCGCCCTCCCCGCACAGGCCGAGTGCCTCCAACTGCCTGATGATCTCGAAGGAGTTGGGGTCGTAGAGCGAGAAGACGTCCACGTCGTGCGGACCGACGCCGGCCATGGCGTAGGCGCGGGTGGCGGCGTCCCGGCCGAGCTGCCCGACCTCTCGGTACAGCGCCGGGTTGGCGTACGCGGCCTGGTGGTACTCCATCCCGCCGCCGAGTACGGCGACCGGCGCATTCGGCAGATCCCGGGCCCGTTCGGCGGTGGTCACCACGAGGGCGGCGCCGCCCTCGCCGACGATGCAGCAGTCCAGCAGATGGAAGGGTGTGGCCACCATGCGGGAGGCGAGCACGTCGTCGGCCGTGTACGGGCCACGCCCGTACATCATCGCCTCCGGGTTGGTCGTGCCGTTGTTGCGGATGGTGGCGGCGACCTCCGCGAGCTGGCGGGAGGTCGTCCCGTACTCGTGCATGTGGCGTGCCGCCACCAGCGCGAACTGGGCGATGACATAGCTGCCCCACACATCGGCGAACTCCAGCGGCACACCCGCCCCGACGGGTCCCGCCCCGCGCGAGACCAGCTTGCAGCCACCGACCACGACGGTGTCCGCGAAACCGGCCTGCACGGCTGCCGCCGCCTTCAGCAGGCCCCGCGAGCCCGCGTTGTCGAGCATCGAGTCGCTGGTCCAGCGCAGGTCCCGGCCGAGCATGCGCGCCCAGGAGCTGCCCTCGCCGGGTACACCGCCCGGGCCGGGCCAGTCGACCTGGGCGCCGTCGACGTCCGCCGGGGTGAGCCCGGCGTCCGCGATCGCGCCGCGCACCGCTTCGAGGGCGAGGTCCATGGCGTCGCGGTCGGGCAGCATCAGCGCCTGCTCGGTGGCGTGCACGCCGACGACGACGGGCCGGCGGCTGTTCACAAGGTCACCGTCCCGCGCCGAGCGTGTCGCCGCCGGGATAGCCGCCGCCGCCGAAGCGCTCGTCCAGCGCCTCGTAGTCCTTGGCGTAGTCCTTGGTGCGGGGCAGTGCCTCGACGAACTCGACCGTCTTCGGCTTCTTGTACGAGGCGATCCGCGCCCGGCAGTGCTCGATGACGTCCGCTGCCGTGACCGGCTCGGCGTCCGGGCGGAGCACGACCACCGCCTTGACGTCCTGCGCCCAACGCTCGTTGGGCACGCCGATCACGGCGGCTTCCTTGACCGCGGGGTGGGACTCGACGCAGTTCTCGACCTCGGCCGGGAAGATGTTCTCGGCCGCCGACTTGAGCATGCGGGTCGTCGTCCCGAGGAAGCTGATCGTGCCGTCGGGCTCGCGCCGGCCGAGGTCGGTGGTGTGCCACCAGCCGTAACGGAAGCGTTCCTCGTTGATCTCCGGCCGGTTCCAGTAGCCGAGGTGCACGAGGTTGCCGCGGACGCAGATCTCCCCCGCCTCGCCGACCGCGCACTCCTGGCCGGTGCCGTCCAGGATGCGTACGGCGGTGAAGGGGCCTGGCCGTCCCGCGTTGCCGGCGCCCGTGCCGCCGTAGGCGCCGGTCACCGCGAAGCCGGTCACCTCGGTCTGCCCGTAGCCGCGGCCCTCGCCGCCGCCGTTGCGGGTGAAGCGGCTCTGGTCCGTGGGCACCGTGCCCTGCCACAGGGGCGCGGCGACACTGGCGCGCAGGTGGGAGAGGTCGTGACCGGCCTCGCGGTTCAACGCGACGAGCTGCGCGATGGTCGGGGGCATCAGATACGCGTGGGTGCATTGCTCCGCCGCGAGCAGCGGGAGCAGTTCCTCGGCGACGACGCGGCGGACGATCACGTTCTTGCCGCCGTGGACGAAGGCCGGGACGCCCCAGAACTGGTAGTTGCCGATGTGGAACATCGGTCCGGCGCCGAGGAAGGCGGTCTCCGTGCCGATGTCTCCCATCCACGCGGTGCTCGCGCCCATGGCCAGCAGGTTGCGGTGCGAGAGCATCGAGCCGCACTGCCGTCCGGAGATCGCCGCGGTGTAGATGACCAGGAGCGCGGAGTCGGGCTCGACGTCGGCGGCCGGGTCCTCGGGCGAACCGGAGGCCAGGAAGGACTCGTAGGAGTCCGGGCCCTCGGTGTCGTGGCGCAGCCACAACGCCCGGTGGTCGCTGCCGAGTTCGGCCCGCGCCTTGCCGACCGTGTCGCCGATCTCCTCGTCCTGCCAGACGACGACCTTGGGATCGAAGTCCTCGACGGCGAAGGCCATTTCGGGGGCCGCCCAGCGCCAGTACCCGGGGCAGACCATGGCGCCGATCTTCGCGGCGGCGCCGAGCAGCTCCCAGATCCGGAAGGAGTTCTGGCCCAGCCACAGGATGCGGTCGCCGGTGCCGACGCCCGCGTCCGCGAAGGCGCCCGCGAGTCGGTTGGTGCGGTCGTCCAACTGCGGCCAGGTCAGCCGGACCTCGCCGTCCACGAGGGCGACTCCGTCAGGGAAGGACCTTCGGTGCTCACGGATGATGTCGCCGAACGTCAGGCGGCGGGCGGAATGCATGCTGTTGGCTCCAAAGGCTTCGTGAGGTGGGGTGCCGTCAGACGCGGCCGATGCCCACGCCCTTGACGTTGATGAACTCGTCCAGACCGGCCTTGCCGCCTTCCCGCCCGAACCCGCTCATGCCGACACCACCGAACGGCGTGGCGGGCGAAGTGATCGGATTCGGCCCGGGGTTGACGTAGACCGTCCCGGCCTTCAGGCGCGGCACGAGGCGGTTGACGCGCGCGATGTCGCGGGACTGGATATAGGCGGACAGGCCGTAATCGGAGTCGTTGGCCAGGGCGACGGCCTCGTCCTCCGTGTCGAACGGGGTGATGGCCAGGACCGGGCCGAAAATCTCCTGCTGGGCGAGGTCGCTGCGGTTGTCGACGTCCGCGAAGACGGTCGGGGAGACGAAGTAGCCGTCGGAGTCGATGCGTTCGCCGCCGAACACGAGTCGGCCCGCACCGCCCTCGACCGCCTTGTCGATCATGCCCTGGACGCGGTCGCGCGCTGCTTCGCTGATGAGGGGTCCGATGTACGTCGTCGGGTCGAGCGGGTCGCCGACGGGCAGGTGGGCGACCACTCCGGCGACGCGCGCGACGACCTCGTCGTAGATCGGACGCTCGACCAGCAGCCGGGTGGGCAGCGCGCAGCCCTGGCCGGTGTTGCTCATGGCGAAGGCCGCGCAGTACGGCACCACGGTGTCCAGGTCGGTGTCCGCGAAGAGCAGGTTGGCGGACTTGCCGCCCAGCTCGAAGACGACGGGCTTGAGGCTCAGGGCCGCGTCCGCCATGATGCGGCGCGCGGTGGCGGGCCCGCCGGTGAAGGAGATCTTGTCGACGCCGGGGTGGGTGACCAGGGCCGATCCCGCGTCGCCGAGCCCGGTGACGACGTTGATGACGCCCTCCGGGATGCCCGCCTCGCGGGCCAGGTCGGCGAAGAGCAGCGCGGAGAACGGCGTGGACTCGGCCGGTTTGATGACCACGGTGTTCCCGGCGGCGAGTGACGGCGGGACCTTCATCGCGAGGGACAACGCGGGCGAGTTCCAGGTGATGATGTGGCCGATGACGCCGTACGGCTCGGCGATGGTGTACTCGACGTTCTCGTGCGGGCTGTAGGCCGCGCCGACCATGCCCTCGATCTTGTCGGCCCAGCCGGCGTAGTACTCGGTCCACTCGGCGACATGCGGTCCGACGTTCTCCGCCCAGCCGCCGATGCACACGCCGTTCTCCAGCGGACAGATGGCCGCGAAGTCGGCGATGTGGTCGCGGAGCAGCTGGGCGAAGCGGGTGAGCAGCCGTCGGCGCTCGGCGGGGCGCATGGTGCCCCACACTTCGAAGGCCTGGCGTGCGGCCGCCACTGCCCGGTCCACCTCGGCGGCCCCCGCGAGCGGGATGTGCGCCTGGACCAGGCCGGTCGCCGGGTTGCGGTGCTCGTAGACTCCGCCGCTCGTGTCGGTGACGTCCTTGCCGCCGATGACCAGCCGCGGCTGCGGCAGATCGTGTTCCGCTCTGTCCTGGTGCAGCTTCACATCGACCGTGACCACGGATGCCTCCTAGAAACCGTCTGGCGCCGTCCCGCGCGCATCCAGGTTAAATAGCTAACCTATTTAGCCAAGGTAGTCAATGCGTGGCACGCTCCTCGATTCGCCCGCTCGCACACCACAGACTCACCGGCTCACAGGCCGAGCGACCGCCCGATGATCTCCAGCATGATTTCCGACGTCCCGCCGAACACCCGCTGCACCCGGCTGTCCCGCCAGACGCGCGCGATCTCGTACTCGTTGACGTAGCCGTAGCCGCCGAAGAGCTGCATACAGCGGTCGATGACCTCCCAGCCGGTCTCCGAGGTCCAGTACTTGGCGGCCGCGGCCTCCTCGGGCGTCAGCTCGCCCTGAAAGAGGGCCATGATGCAGCCGTCGACGTAGACCCGGGCGGCGCTCAGCTTGGCCTTGATGTCGGCGAGCGCGAACCTGTTGGCCTGGAACTCCCCTATCGGCTGCCCGAAAGCCGTGCGGGTCTTGGCGTAGTCCAGTGCCAGCGCGTAGGCCCGCTCGGCCGCCGCCAACGAGGAGACGGCGATGGCGAGCCGCTCGGTCGGAAGGTTGCCCATCATGTGGTAGAAACCGCGCCCCTCCTGTCCGATGAGGTTCTCGGCGGGGACGCGGACCTCGTGGAAGAAGAGTTCGGCGGTGTCCTGGGCCTTCATCCCGACCTTGTCGAGCTTACGTCCGCGCTCGAAGCCCTCGGTGCCGCGCTCGACGACGATCAGGCTGATGCCCTTGTGCCCGGCCTCCGGGTCGGTCTTGCAGGCGACGATGACCAGGTCGGCCAGGATGCCGTTGGTGATGAAGGTCTTGGAGCCGTCGATCACCCACTTGTCGCCGTCCCGGCGGGCGGTGGTGCGGATGCCCTTGAGGTCTGAGCCGGCGGACGGCTCGGACAGCGCGAGCGCGCAGATCGTCTCGCCGCTGATCACTCCGGGCAGCCATCGGGCCTTCTGCTCCGGCGTGGTGAGACGCATCAGATAGGGCGGTATGACGTCGTTCTGCAGCCCGAGTCCGATGCCGACCGAGCTCGTGGCCGCCATTTCCTCCGCCATGATGGCGTTGTAGCGGAAGTCCCAGATTCCCTGGCCGCCGTACTCCTCGGGGAACTGCCAGCCGATGAGTCCGGCCTTGCCCGCGGCCGCCCACGCGGCGCGGCTCACCTGGCCGTCGCGTTCCCACTGCTCGGCGTACGGGGCGCATTCGCGCAGGTAGAAGGTGCGGGCGGTCTCGCGGAACAGCTCGTGCTCCTCGGTGAAGATCGTACGGCGCATGCTCGACTCCACTCACGCATCTCGCTTATTTAGCTGAAGTAGTTATACGATAGCGCTGTATCGGGATCTGGGCGAGGGAGGGCGCGTGAGCGTACGGGACAAGGTGGCGCTCGTCACCGGAGCGGGACGCGGCATCGGCGAGGCGATCGCCGACCGGCTCGCCGCCCACGGAGCCGCGGTGGCCGTCTGCGACCTGGACCCGGAGGCCGCCGGCAAGGTCGCCGCCCAGCTCGCGGAACGGTACGCGGTGCGGGCGACGGGGGTCGGCGCGGACATCTCCGACAGTGCGGCCGTACACACGGCCGTGGAGCGGGTGACCGCGGAACTCGGTCCGGTGGACATCCTGGTCAACAACGCGGCAATCGACGTCATCGGCCGCTTCGTCGACACGACCGAGGAGACCTGGGACCGGATCATCGCCGTCAACCTGCGCGGCACCATCACGATGACCCGGGCCACGCTGGACTCGATGATCGAGCGTGGCGGCGGCCGGGTCGTCCACATCGCCTCGGACGCCGGCCGGGTCGGCTCCTCCGGCGAGGTCGTGTACTCCGCGACGAAGGGCGGAGTCATCGCCTTCGGCAAGGCGCTGGCCCGCGAGGTCGCCCGGTACGGCATCACCGTGAACAGCGTCTGCCCGGGGCCGACCGACACCGCGCTGCTCGGGCAGGTCGCCGAGTACAGCCAGAAGATGTACGACGCGACCGTGCGGGCGATACCGCTGCGCCGCGTCGCCCAGCCCGCCGACATCGCCGGTGTGGTGGCCTTCCTCGCGTCCGACGACGCCGCCTACATGACCGGGCAGACGCTCTCGGTCAGCGGCGGCCTCACGATGGTCTGAGGTGAGCTGCGTGCTGCATGTCGAACTCCGGGACCGGATCGCCGTGTTGACCCTCGACCGGCCGGGGCAGCTCAACGCCATCGGCTCCGAGACCGTGGCGCGACTGAGACAAGCCCTCGCCGACATCCGCGACAACGACGACGTACGTGCCCTGGTCGTGACCGGCGCGGGACGGGCCTTCTCGGCCGGTGCCGACCTCGGTGAGATCGAGTCGTTCACGGCACCCGGGCAGTTCCGTGCTTTCGTGGGGCGCCTCACCGAGGCGTACGCGCTTCTGGAGGACTTCCCCAAGCCCTCGGTCGCGGCCATTCACGGGTTCGCTTTCGGCGGCGGTCTGGAGCTGGCCCTCGCCTGCGACCTGCGGGTGGCGGAGCGCGGCGCACGGCTCGGCCTGCCCGAGATGAAGCTCGGCGTGCTGCCGGGCGCGGGCGGCACCCAGCGGCTGCCGCGCCTCGTACCGCCGGCGATCGCGAAGCAGATGATCCTCACCGGCGAGCCGATCGGCGCGGAGCGGGCCCACGCGCTCGGGCTGGTCAACGAACTGGCCGAGCCCGGCGGCGCGCTCAAGGCCGCGGAGGAGTTGGCGGCGCGGCTTGCCGCCGGCGCTCCGCTGGCGCTCGCGGCGGGCAAGCGGCTCATCGACTACGGGCTCGGCATGGACCTGGAGGCGGCCATCGCGTACGAGCGCGAAACCGTCTCGGTGCTGTTCTGCACCGAGGACCGGGCCGAGGGACTCAAGGCCTTCCGGGAACGCCGACCGGGCGACTTCCGCGGCGTGTAGCAGGCGTACGGCAGGCGTGAAGCAGGCGTGTAGCAGGCGCCCCGACAGATCTGGAGGTGGACCGTGCGGCCACTCGAGGGCTATTCCGTCGTCGAGCTGGGCATGTGGGTGGCGGCACCGGCCGCGGCCACCATGCTCGCCGACTGGGGCGCGGACGTGGTGAAGGTGGAGGCGCCGACCGGCGACCCCAACCGCTACACGCTCAAGCACGTCGGCCAGGACATCGACAGCGCGCCCCCGTTCGAGACCGACAACCGCGGCAAGCGCGGGATCGTCCTCGACCTGCGCTCGGAGGAGGGCAAGGACGTACTGGAGCGGCTGCTGGAACGCGCCGACGTGTTCGTCACCAATCTCCGCCCGGGCGCTCTGGAGCGGCTGGGGCTGTCCCCGGACGCGCTGCGCACCCGCCATCCCCGCCTGGTCGTCGGCACGTTGACGGGCTACGGCTGGACGGGCGCCGAGCGCGACCGCGCCGGTTACGACGTCTCCGCGTTCTGGGCCCGGCCCGGCATCGCCGCCATGCTCAACCCGGCCGGAGAGCCGCCGCCCGGCATCCGGCCCGGCCTCGGCGACCGTACGGCCGCCGCCAACCTGGTGGCCGGCGTGCTGGCCGCGCTGCTGCGACGCGAACGCACCGGCGAGGGCGGCGTGGTGGACGTGTCCCTGCTCCGTTCCGGCACGTACGCCAACGGGAACGACCTCGCCCTGCAGAACTTCTTCGGCAAGCGTGGCCGTACCCGCCACCGTACCGAGCACGAGTCCCCGCTCTACAACTGCTACCGCGCCGCCGACGACCGCTGGTTCTGGCTGGTCGGCCTGGAGGGCAACCGGCACTGGCCCGGTGTCGTCAAGGCACTCGGCCGCGAGGACCTGGCGACGGACGAGCGGTTCGCGACCGGCAAGGCCCGGCGTAGCCACGTACGTGAGCTGATCGCCTTGTTCGACGAGGAGTTCGCCAAGCGGCCGCTGGACGACTGGGCGCAGCGGTTCGACGCCGAGGCCGTGTGGTGGGCGCCCGTGCAGACCCTGGCGGAGGTGTCGGCCGATCCGCAGGCGGAGGCGGTCGGGGCGTTCGTCGAACAGCCCGGTATGGGCGAGGCTCCGCCGCTGAGGACCGTGGCGACGCCCGTCAGCTTCTGGGGAGTCGACGAGAAACCGCGCGGCGGGGCGCCGACGCTGGGCGAGCACACCGACGAAGTACTCCGCGAACTCAACTGAACCCATACATCTGGAGGTACGGCGTGGGCATCCTCGACGACAAGGTCGCCATCGTCACCGGCGGTGGCAGAGGGCTGGGCCGGGCGCACTGCCTGGCGCTCGCTGAGGCCGGCGCGACCGTGGTGGTGAACGACCTCGGCTCCGGCATACACGGAGAACAGACCGGCGACTCCCCCGCCGACGAGGTCGTCGCCGAGATCACCAAGCTCGGCGGCCGGGCGATCGCCAACCACTCCTCGGTGACCGACTGGGCGGCGACCGAGACCATGGTCGCGGACACCGTCGCGGAGTTCGGCCGCCTCGACATCGTGGTGAACAACGCGGGGATCGTACGCGACCGCATGCTGTTCTCGATGACCGAGGCCGAGTTCGACACCGTCATCGCCGTCCATCTCAAGGGCACCTTCGCGTTGACCCGGCACGCGTGCGCGTACTGGCGCGAGGCGTCGAAGCGGGGCGAGCGGGTCGCGGGCCGGGTGATCAACACGACGTCCGGGACCGGACTGTTCGGCAATCAGGGGCAGTCCAACTACGGGGCCGCGAAGGCCGGGATAGCCGGGCTCACCGTCCTCACAGCCCTGGAGATGCGCCGGTACGGCGTCACCGCGAACGCCATCTCGCCGATCGCGGCCACGCGGATGACGGACGGACTGGCCGTCGGCGAGTCCCTCCAGGCCGTCGACGGCTTCGACCCGCGCGATCCCGCCAACGCCTCCGGTGTCGTCGTCTACCTGGCCTCCGACAGCGCGGCCTGGCTGACCGGCCAGGTCCTGCGCATCGAGGGCAACAGGCTGAACCGGCTGCAGGGCTGGACCGTCGCAGGCGTCCATCCCAGCCAGTCCGGACAGGCCCTCACCTACAACGAACTCATCGACGCCGTACCGCAGTTGTACGGCGTCGTTCCGGCGGGCCGGGCGACGGGAGTCGGCCAGTGAAGGGCCACGACGCAGCCGCCCTCGTCCTCCGCGCGACCCTCGGCCCGATGCTCTTCGCGCACGGCTGGAACAAGGTCGCAGGGCCGGGCGGACTCAAGGGCACGACGGGATGGTTCGAGGCACTCGGTCTGCAGCCCGCAGAGGCGCACGCCCGCATGGCGGCCGGGACCGAGATGGCGGCAGGCCTGGGCATCACCCTGGGCGCGGCCAACCCCCTCCCGGCGGCGGCCGTCGGCCTGATGACCGTGGCAGCTCGCACCGACCACCGCGGCAAGGGCTTCTTCGTCTTCAAGGGCGGCTGGGAGTACGTCGGTGTCGTGGGCGGCGCGGCCGTCGCGCTGGCCGCGCTGGGCAACGGCAAGTACTCGCTCGACGGGCTGATGCGACGCCAACGCGCAGGAGCGGGGCCCGCGTTGCTGGCCGCGGGAATCGGCACGGCGAGCGCGGCGGCGCTGCTCGCCGTGTGCTACCGGCCTGCCGAGAAGCCTGACGAGACAGATCAATGAGACCGATGAGGGCAACAAGGGAGAGTCGACATGGACGCGGCTGACTTCAGCGCGGTGCTGTCCGAGGTCCGGCGTTTCGTCCGGGAACGCGTCGTGCCGCTCGAGGCGGAGATCGACGAGAAGGACGAGATGCCCGCGGACATCCGCGAGGCGGCCAAGAAGATGGGCCTCTTCGGCTTCGCGCTGCCCGAGGAGTACGGCGGGCTGGGTCTGTCGATGTACGAGGAGGCCCAGCTGATGTTCGAGCTGGGCTACACGACCCCGTCGCTGCGTTCGATGTTCGGCACCAACAACGGCATCGCGGGTCATGTCCTCATGGTGGGCGGCACCGAGGAGCAGAAGGCGGAGTGGCTGCCGAGGATCGCCTCGGGTGACGTCCTGGCGTCGTTCGCGCTCACCGAGCCCGAGGCCGGCTCCGACCCGTCGACACTCACCACGCGCGCCCACCTGGACGGCGACACGTGGGTGATCAACGGCGCCAAGCGGTACATCACCAACGCCCCGCTCGCCGACGTCTTCATGGTCTTCGCCCGCACCGACCCCGACGCCCCGCGCACCCGAGGCATCTCCACCTTCCTGGTCCCGGCCGGCACCCCGGGCCTCACCGTGGCGCCCAAGGACCACAAGATGGGCCAGCTCGGCGCGTGGACCGCTGACGTGCACTTCGACGACGTACGCGTACCGGCCTCCGCCCTCGTCGGCGGCGAGGACGGCCTGAACCGGGGCTTCGCCACGGCCATGGGCTGCATCGCGCACGGCCGCGTGCACATCTCGGCGCTGTGCGTGGGCATGGCCCAGCGCCTGGTCGACGAGTCGGTCGAGTACGCCCGCACCCGCCGTCAGTCCGGCAAGCTCATCGGCTCCTTCCAGCTCGTCCAGGGCCTGATCGCCGACTCGATGACCGACTACTACGCCGGACGCGCCACGGTTCTGGAGGCCGCCCGCGCCTTCGACGCCGGCACCGACACCAAGATCGGCCCCTCCTGCACGAAGTACTTCGCCAGCGAGATGGTGTGGCGGGTCGCGGACCGCGCGGTACAGATCCACGGCGGCGCGGGCTATATGCGCGGGGTCGCCGTCGAGCGCTTCTACCGCGACGCCCGCCTTTTCCGCATCTACGAGGGCACCAGCCAGATCCAGCAAGTGATCATCGCCAAGGCGCTGCTCGGTGAGGCCGCTCGGGGCTGAACCCGCCCGACGAGGTGTGTCATTCTCGGCGCATGACCGACACCATGCCGAGCGACGAAGACGGCCTCGCGCTGAATCGTGCGCTGTGGGACCAGCGTGCCCGCATCCACGGTTCGACTCCCACGGACCGGTTCTACGACGTCGATTCCTTCCTCGCCGGGCGCCAGACGCTCTATGCCATCGAGCGTGAGCTTGCGGGTGACGTGACCGGGAAGGATCTGCTCCACCTGCAGTGCCACTTCGGAATGGACACACTGAACTGGGCTCGTCTGGGTGCCCGGGTCACCGGCGTCGACTTCTCATCGGCGGCGATCGACAGGGCTCGGCTGCTTGCCGAACGAGCCGGTCTCGAGGCCACCTTCGTCGAGGCCGACACCCAGCGGCTGCCTGCGCATCTGGCAGGCCGCTTCGACCTGGTCGTCGCCACGTACGGGGTGCTGTGCTGGGTCGCCGACGTCAAGGCCTGGATGCGAGGTGCGGCCATGGTGCTGAAGCCGGGCGGGAGCCTGGTGCTGGTGGACATGCATCCGGCGTTCCAGACGGTCGCCGCCCTCGATCCACTGGTCGTCGACTGGCCCTACGGCGGGGGCGAGCCGCAGCGCGAGACGGAAACCGGAACCTACGCCGATCCCGGCCTGACGACGCCGGCCCAGGAGACCGTCCAGTACCCGTACTCGATCGGTGAGATCGTCACCGCTGCCGCGGAAGCGGGCCTCGTCACGAAGCACCTGGGCGAACACATCGCCACCGAGATCGACCCCCGCGGCTTCCTCCGCCAGGGCGAAGACGGCCCGTACAGGCTCCCCTTCGGGCACTCCCACCTGCCGATCCTGTACTCGCTCCGCGCGCAATCGCCCGCCCCGGCCCGGTCCCAGGCCCTGCGCTCGGGTCAGATACCGAGCCGGTCCAACAGCCGCTCGTGATACACGGCCGGCCCGCCGAAGAGCAGCTGCGAGGACTTGGCCCGCCGGAAGTACAGGTGGGCCGGATGCTCCCAGGTGAAGCCGATGCCGCCGTGGACCTGGATGTTCTCCATGGCCGCGAACATGTACGCCCGTGAGCAGCACGCGTGCGCCACGGCCGCCGCGACCGGGAAGTCCGCGGGGTCCTCGGCGGCCAGCCGGGCCGCCTCCCGGGAAGAGGCCTCGGCCAGTTCCACCTGGACGAGCATGTCCGCGCACTTGTGCTTGACGGCTTGGAAGGAGCCGATCGGCCGGCCGAACTGATGCCGGGTACGGGCGTATTCGGCGCTCATCTCCAGGCACCTGCGCGCCCCGCCCGCCTGCTCGGCGGCCAGCGCGACCGTGGCGATGTCCAGGACCTTGGCCATGATGCGGCCGCCCGCCCCGTCCGCGCCGATGCGCGTCGCGGGCATGGCGTCGAAGGTCAGCCGGGCCATCGACCGGGTGGCGTCCAGGGTCTCCATCGGCTCGACCGCCAACCCCGTCGCCTGCAGGTCGACGGCGAAGAGCGAGGGGCCGGCGACGGTACGGGCGACGACGAGCAGCAGATCGGCCGTCGTACCGTCGATGACGAAGCACTTGCGGCCGCTCAGCTTCCAGCCGCCGTCTCCGTCCGGCACGGCGCGCGCGGAGATCAGGGCGGCGTCCCAGAAGCCGCTGTCCTCGGCGACGGCGAGGGTGGCCGTGGTGCGACCGGCGGCGATGCCGGGGAGGTGGCGTGCACAGGCTTCCCGGTCCCCGGAGGCGAGCAGTGCCTGGGCCGCGAGTACGACCGTGGCGAAGAAGGGGGCGCACAGCAGGGCGCGGCCCATCTCCTCCAGTACGACGCCGAGTTCGACCATTCCGAAGCCGTCGCCGCCGTATTCCTCGGGGATGGCCAGGCCCGGCAGCCGTAGCTGGTCGACCGCCTGCGCCCATACCGCGGGATCGAAGCGCGGTTCGCTCTCCATGAGCTTGCGCACGGCTTCCTCAGGCGACTTGGCCTCCAGGAACTGCCGTACGGAGGCCCGCAGTTCCCGCAGTTCGCTCTCTTCGGCGGTCACGACCGCACCTCCTTGGCAGCGGTGGCCACCGGTTCCTTGGGCAGCCCGAGGACACGTTCCGCGAGGATGTTCTTCATGATCTCCTCGGTCCCGCCGAGGATGCGCAACGCCGGGGTGGCGAGGAGCAGTTCGGTCCAGGCGTACGTGCCCCACTGTCCGGTGTCGGCGATCGCGCGCGGGCCGAGGGCGTCCGCGATGAAGTGGGCGGCCCGGGTGAGGTTCTGACCGTACATCAGCTTCGAGACGGACATCTCGGGTCCCGGTGCGACCCCGCTGCGGAGCTTGCGCAGGGCCCGGGTGTTGAGGTGTTCGGTGGCCATCGTGTCCACCAGGAGTTCGGCGAGGCGGGCGCGCAGGGCGCGGTCGTCCCAGGTCCAGGTGGCGCGCATCAGCGCGGAGAGCCGGTCCGGGGACAGGGCTGCGGCCACCGGGCCGGCGCCCTCGCTGCCGACCGTCGCGCGCTCGTTCATCAGGGTGGTCAGGGCGACGGTCCAGCCGCCGTCGACCTCGCCGAGGCGGTGGTCGTCGGGGATGCGTACGTCGGTGAGGAAGACCTCGTTGAAGTCGGCGCCGCCGGTCATCTGCCGCAGCGGCCGTACCTCGACGCCGAGGGCGTCCATGGGGACCAGGAAGGCCGTGATGCCACGGTGCTTGGGGGCGTCCGGGTTCGTGCGGGTGAGGGCGAGGCCGATCTGGCTGTGCTGGGCGACCGAGGTCCACACTTTTTGCCCGTTCAGCACCCAGTCCCCGCCCGCGCGGACGGCTCGGGTCGCCACGCTCGCCAGGTCGGATCCCGCGCCGGGCTCGCTGAACAGCTGGCAGGCGATGGCGTCCCCGCGGTACATCGCGGGCAGCCAGCGGTCCTTGATGTGCGGTTGGGCGTGGGCGAGGATCGTCGGTCCGATCATGCCCAGGCCGATCACGCCGAGCACGCCGGTGTCGGCGACGTCGTACTCGGACTCGATGGCGTCGTAGAGCAGGTCGTGGACGGGCGTCAGGCCCCGGCCGCCGTACTCCACCGGTCCGGTGATCCAGCCGAAGCCGTTCTCGTGGCGGATCCGCTGCCACTCCCGCGCCCGCTGTACGTGCTCCCGATCCTCCTCGGGCGGGAGGCTGCTGAAGTACGCCATCGAGTCGTTGCCCTCGCCCCAGGTGAAGGCGGCGCGGTCGGGGGCCTTCGCCACATGCGCGTCGAGGAAGCGGCGCACATCGGCGGCGAAGTCCTGCATGTCCTGTTCCATCGCGTGTTCGCTCCGCTGTCAGGTGGAGAGGATCGTCACCGCCGACGCGCCGGGCGCGCCGTACAGGTGGGTGAAGCCGACGCGCGGCGTACCGGGGATCTGGCGCATGCCCGCCGTACCGCGCAGTTGGAGGACGATCTCGTGGATCTGGCGCAGCCCGGACGCCCCGATCGGTTCCCCGTTGCCGAGCAGTCCGCCGTCGGTGTTGACCGGGAGCCGGCCACCGATCTCGGTGGCGCCCTCGGCGATGAGGCGTTCCTGCTCGCCGTCCTTGCAGAGGCCGTTCTCCGCCATGTGGATGATCTCCGAGCCGGCGTCGGTGTCCTGGAGCTGGGCAACGTCCACGTCCTCGGGGCCGATGCCCGCGAGCTCGTACGCCGCCCGGGAGGCGTCCACGGTCGGGCTCTCGACGGACTCTCCGACGGGGAACGACGGGCTCTGCACCTCGAAGGCGCCGAGCCTGCGGCTGCGCAGGGCGGTGGCTCGGACCCGCACGGGGGTGGACGTGTACTTGTGGGCCTGGTCGGCCCGGCACATCACGACGGCCGCGGCGCCCTCGTTCGGGCCGCAGTACATGAACTGGCGCAGGGGGTAGTTGAGGACCGGAGAGGCGAGGACCTCCTCGGGCGACAGGGGCGTACGGCGCCAGGCCTTCTCGTTTCCGGCCGCGTTGCGGAAGTTCTTGGAGGCCACGCGCGCGAGCGTCTCGTGGGAGATGCCGTGCTCGTGCATATAGCGGTTGATCTTCATGCCGAAGAAGTGGGTGGTGAGGAAGAGCCCGGTCTGCCCGTACCAGGAGGGGATGCCGGCCACGGACGGGTCGGCGGCGAACGCGCCGCGCGGGTGCTTGTCGAGGCCGATCGCGATGGCCAGGTCGTGCTCGCCGGTCTCGATCGCGCGGGCGGCCAGCGCCACCGCCGTACCGGCCGTGGCGCAGCCGTTGAACACCCCGCGCAGCGGCACTCCGGTCAGGCCGAGCCGACCGACGATCGCGTCCGGGTTGGCGACCTCGTAGCTGCCGATGTACCCGCCCTGGATCTGCGGCCAGGTCACGCCCGCGTCGGCGAGCGCCAGCCGTACGGCGTGCGCGCCCATGTCCAGCGCGGGTTTTCCGGAGAACCGGCCGAAGGGGTGGAGCCCCACGCCGATGATGACGGCCTCGGTCACGGTGTCTCCTCCTCGGACGGGGCGGACTCTTCGGCGGGGGCGAACGCGAACGTCATGACCTCGGTGCCGTCGTCCTGCACGGTGTAGGGCACCAGCGTCAGCCGCATGTCCTGCCCGATCCGCAGCTTCTCCGGGTCGGGTTCGGTGAGGCGGGCCTCGACCAGCAGCTCGCCGGGGAGTTCGATGTACCCGACGGCGTAGGGCTCGAAGGCCTCCGGGCCGTCGTACGGCGGGGACGGCGGGCGGAAGTCCTGGGTCGTGTAAGTCCACAGCGTGCCGCGGTCCGCCAGCAGGCGTTCCTTCGACTCCGTGCTCGCGCACCGGACGCAGTCCGAGGCCGCCGGGAAACTCACCAGGCCGCACACCGTGCACTCGGAACCGATCAACCGAAGAGGTGCGGCGGCGGGCGGCCAGGTGAACAGGCCCTCGGCGACCGGCCGTTGTTGTGTCGTCGTCATCTCAGGCCCCGTTCCGGTTGCCGAGGGCGTCGGCGTTCGGAGCCGCCTTGGCCACCAGGTTGGGGACGACGGAGGACAGCTCTTCCGGCGTCCAGCGAGTGTCGGCGCTCGCGCCGGGGCCGTTGACCCAGCCCTCCAGGACTGTGATGCGGTTGCCGACGACGCCGAACACCCGGCCGGTGACCTCGCGCGACGCCGCCGAGCCCAGCCACACCACCAGCGGCGAGATCGCCTCAGGGGTCAGGTCCTGACTCTCGGCGGCCTGCTTCATCATCTCGATGTCCTCGGTCAGCCGGGTCAGCGCGGTGGGCGCGATGGCGTTCACCGTCACGCCGTAGCGGGCGAGTTCGGCGGCGGCGATGAGGGTGAGGCTGGCGATGCCGGCCTTGGCGGAGCCGTAGTTCGACTGGCCGGGGTTGCCGAAGATGCCGGACGGTGAGGTCGTGTTGATCAGGCGGGCGTCGTTGTCCTGGCCGGACTTGGCGCGCTCGCGCCAGTACGCGGCCGCGTGGTGCAGGGTGGCGAAGCTGCCCTTGAGATGGACGGCGAGCACGCTGTCCCAGTCCCGCTCGGTCATCGACACGATCATCCGATCGCGCAGGATGCCGGCGTTGTTGACCAGAACATCCAGACCGCCGTAGGTGTCCACTGCCTGCCGGACGAGGTGGCCCGCGCCCTCCCAGGTGGAGATGTCGTCCGTGTTGGCCACCGCTTCGCCGCCGGCCGCGACGATCTCGTCGACCACGGTCTGGGCGGGCCCGGCCGAGGAACCGGCCCCGTCACGTGAGCCGCCCAAGTCGTTGACCACGACCTTCGCGCCCTGCGCGGCGAACGCCAGGGCGTGCGCCCTGCCGATCCCGTTGCCGGCGCCGGTGACGACCACGACCCGGCCGTCGACCACTCCTTCAGACATGCTCAACTCCTCTATGGGGAAAGTCAGTTGGCCTCGGCGAGCAGGACCCGCGGGTTCTCGCTGCCGCAGCCGCACCGGCCGGTGACGACACGGCCCGCGATGCCGAGCGGTGTCTCGGGCAGCGGCGACGCGCGCCCCTCCCCCGCCGCCACGGTCAGCTGTCCGTCCCGCTCGCCGAACCGCCATTCGGCGGCGTTGACGTGCGCACCGCTCCGCTCCGGGCACTCCAGCGCGAGAGCCGGTCCCACGGCCGAGATCACGGAGGCGGTCACCCCCACTCCGCGCAGCAGCGGCACGGCGGCCGGCCGCGCCAGCACGACGGGCGTGGACCGGAACATCTCGCCGATGTCGGCCATGCCGGCGAGCCCCTCCAGGGTCTCCGCCGACAGGCCGATCACCGCGTGCGGGGTCAGCTCGCGGTGGAAGACCGCGGTGCGGCGGTGGTCCCAGCCCATCGCCTCGGCGATGCCGTACGGCACCTTCAATGTGCGCAGGGCGCCGATCACCGCGTGGCCCCAGAAGCCCTCGAAGCCGGAGGCGGTCAGCAGGGCCCGCTGCCCGGCGGCGAGGCCGTGTTCCCGCAGCCGTTCGGCGGCCCAGTCGGTGTCGCGGGCGAGTTCCGCCCAGGTCAGCCCCAAGTCCTGCATGCCGTCGGCGGTGGGGAAACGCATGAGGTAGGCGAGTTCGGGGCGGTCGAGTTTCCTGGCCCGGGCCAGGGTGTCGGCGCGGGCCATCAGTGCTTCACCACCCGGGGGAACTTGGCGACGCTGGTCATGGTCTTCAACAGGTCCTCCTCGGTGCGCATGTCGAGCACCGGCTTGACTCCGGTCCGCTCGCGCACGGCCTCGCTCAGGCGCCCGGCCAGGGCGTCGACGTCGCCGGTGAGATGGGGGTCGTAGCCGACGCGCAGCCGAAGTTCGTCGACCTCGCGCCGGTCCCGGACGATCTGGAAGACCCCCGCGACGGTCTCCGGCTGGTCCTCCACCGCCTGCCAGACATCCCGCAGGACCACGGAGCGCCCCTGTACCACCGTCTCGTCGCCGCGCCGCCCGGCCACCCACATGCGCGCGTGGGTGCGGCCGCAGCCGCAGGTGTCGCGGGAGAGGCGGACGAGGTCCTCGCTGCGGTAACGGATCAGCGGCGCGGCCCGGTTGTCCAGGTCGGTGGCGACCAGTTCGCCGAGATCGCTCTCCGCCACGTCGCGCCATCCTTGGCCCTCGACCTCGACGCACTCCGCGAAGACGGTGTCCTCCCAGAGGTGGAAGCCGTCGTGCTCGCCGCACTCCCAGGCGGTGCCTGTGTCGGCCGCGCTGGTGTACTCGTAGACGTCGATGCCCCAGTCGTCACGGATCCGCTCGCGCATCTTCCGGCTGAGGGGCTGCCCGGCGCAGGAGGCCCCCTTGAGGGAGGAGAAAGCCTCCTTCAGATCCGTCTTCTCGGCCAGGTGCTCCAGCTCCACCATCTGCGGATACATCATCTGCAGATAGGCGGGGCGGTAGGTGCGCAGGGCCTCGACGACCTCGGGCATGTTCCCCATCCAGGTGTCCACCTCGATGACCACCGCGCCCAGCGCCTGGAAGCCGGCGTCCATGAAGTTGCGGAAGGTGCCGGGCGGGCTCAGCACCCGGTCTCCGGGCCGAAGGCCCAGCTCCCACAGGTCACGTACCTGCGCGGTCACCAGGGGCGGCGCGTCCTGCCAGATCTCGGCGAAGAACTCCGGGTCACCGGTGGTGCCCGAACTGGAGGAGACCGAGGTCAGCTCCTCGACCGGGACGCAGAGCAGGCCGGCGAAGGGATCGCCGGTGCGGGTCCGGTAGGAGCGAATCATGTCCTTGGTGATGAACGGAATCCGTGCCCGGAAGTCCTCCAGGGACCGGATGTCGCGCGGGTGCACCCCGTGCTCGTCCCAGAGCTCGCGGTAGAAGTCCGAGTTGCCATAGGCGTACTGGACGAGCTCCAGAACCCGTTCCTCCTGCCCCGCGCGCAGCTCCTCGCGGGGCATGGTCTCCACCCGGGGCTCGAAGTACCTGTCAGCGGTGTCCCTGTCACCGACCATGGCGCCTCCTCGCGGCTAGTGCCCAGATCTTCCAGCTATCAGCGCAATCAGTCAACCAATTCGACGGATTCGAAGCGAGGCCTCGCATTCCGTCGATCGATATAGTTAACTATTAGCACTCATTCAACCTACAAGAGGGTCGCCGTGAAGATCGTTGTCTGCGTGAAGCACGTCCCCGACGCCAGGGCGGACCGCACCTTCACCGAGGCCGGCACCACCGACCGCGCGTCGGTCGACTCACTGCTGTCCGAACTCGACGAGTACGCCGTCGAGCAGGCCCTGCGGATCGCCGAGTCGGACGTCGAGGCCGAAATCAGCTATCTCACCGTCGGACCCGACGACGCGCGCGACGCCCTGCGCAAGGCGCTGGCCATGGGCGGCGACTCGGCTGTCCACGTGAGTGACGAGGACATCGAGGGCAGCGACGCCTTCGGTACGTCACTCGTCCTGGCCAGGGCGATCGAGCGGCACGGCTTCGATCTCGTCCTGTGCGGGATGGCCTCGACGGACGGCACCATGGGCGTCGTACCGGCGCTGCTGGCGGAGCGGCTCGGCGTTCCGGCCGTCACCCACCTCGAAGAACTGGCGGTCGAGGATGGCACGGTGACGGGCCGCCGCGACGGCGACGGCGCGACACTACGTATCCAGGGCACCCTGCCGGCCGTCGTCTCGGTGACCGACCACTCCGGCGACGCCCGCTACCCCTCCTTCAAGGGGATCATGGCCGCGAAGAAGAAGCCGCTGGAGACCCTCGACCTCGCCGACCTCGGGGTCGAGCCCGCGCAGGTCGGCCCGGTCGGCGCGCGATCGGCCGTGGACACCGCGACCAGGCGCCCGCCGCGCACCAAGGGGGAGATCGTCGCCGACGAGGGGACGGGCGGCGCCGGACTGGCCTCGTTCCTCACCACCAAGAAGTTCATCTGACCGCCGTGCCGAAGGAGTTGCATCACCGTGGCCGAGATCCTCGTCCTCGTCGACCACGTCGACGGTGTCGTACGCAAGCCGACCCTCGAACTGCTCACCCTGGCCCGCCGGTTGGGCGAGCCCTCGGCCGTCTTCCTTGGGCCGGGCGCGGACGCCGCGACCGAGGCCCTCGGCCGGTACGGCGCACAGAAGATCTACGTCGTGGACTCCCCCGAGATCGACGAGTACCTCGTCACCCCGGCCGTCGACGCCCTTACGCAGATCGCCGAGGGTGCCGGCCCGGCGGCGATCCTTCTGCCGTCCGGGGCGGACGGCAAGGAGACCGCCGCACGAGTCGCGCTCCGGCTCGGCTCCGGGCTCATCACCGATGCCGTCGACATCACCGCGGGGCCGGACGGCCCGGTCACCGAGCAGTCGGTGTTCGCGGCGACATACCAGGTCACGGCGCATGTCACCCAGGGCGTTCCGGTGATCACGGTCAAGCCGAACGCCACCGCACCCGAGCCCGCCCCCGCCGACCCCGTCATCGAGAAGCAGGACATCACCTTCGGCCCGGCTTCCGCCGCCGTCAGGGTCCTGTCCCGCACATCCCGGGAGCGCGGCGACCGGCCCGAGCTGACGGAGGCCGACATCGTGGTCTCCGGCGGTCGCGGCGTGAACGGTGCCGAGAACTTCACCCTCATCGAGCGGGTCGCCGACGCGCTCGGCGCGGCCGTCGGGGCGTCCCGTGCGGCCGTGGACGCGGGCTGGTACCCGCACAGTCATCAGGTCGGCCAGACAGGGACCCAGGTCTCCCCGCAGCTCTACCTCGCCGCCGGCATTTCCGGCGCGATCCAGCACCGGGCGGGCATGCAGACGTCGAAAACCATCGTCGCCGTCAACAAGGACGCCGACGCCCCGATCTTCGAGCTCGCCGACCACGGCGTCGTCGGGGATCTCTTCGAGGTGCTGCCGCAGCTGGTGGACGAGATCGAGCGGCGCCGGAGCTGATCTCGCACCGTCCGGCCTTCCCTTCCGTCGCCCAATACAACTAAAATCGCTAACTGATTACATCCATTGATCCGAAGGAGTGTCATGACGAAGATCTGGGTCAACTCCGGGGACTCCCATGTGATGGAACCCGCCGACGTGTGGACCGAGAGGCTGCCCGCGCGGCTCGGCGCCAGGGCGCCGCGCAGCGAGCGTGGCGACAAGTACGAGATGCTCTACATCGACGGCGAACGCATCGACCGCCAGCTCGGCGACTTCATGGACGCCATGCGCCCGCCGGGCGCCTGGGATCTGAAGGTCCGGCTCAAGGATCTCGACCAGGAAGGTGTGTGGGGCCAACTGGCCTTCCCCTCCATGGGGTTCTGGCTCGTTTCGATCACCGATCGCGAGCTCGCCCGGGAGACCGTACGGGCGTGGAACGACTGGGCACACGACGAGATCCTCCGCAAGAACAAGCGCGTCATCACCACCGCCTGCGTCTCGACGGCCGACATCGAGGACGCGGTCGCCGAGGTCGAGCGGGTGGCGGAGCTGGGCTTCCAGGCGGTCTTCCTGCCGTGCTCGACACGACCGGGTGAGGAGTACGCCCTCGAACGCTGGGAGCCGCTGTGGACGGCGGTCGAGCGGGCAGGTCTGGTGGTCGGCTTCCACATCGGCACGGGCGCGCAGAACGTCGTCTTCCGCGGGCCCGGCGGCGCGGTCGTCAACTACATGGAGACGACCTACCCGGGCATGCGGGTGGTGTCCCACATGGTCGCGGGCGGCGCCCTGGACCGCCATCCCGACCTGAAGATCCTCATCGCGGAGGGCGGCGCCGGCTGGGTGCCGATCATCGGCGACCGGATGGACGAGGCGTACCGCCAGCACGGCATATTCGTCCGGCCCAAGCTGAGCCGGCTGCCCAGCGAGATCGTCAGGCAGCAGGTGTACGCCTCTTTCCAGCACGACAGGAGCTCGGTGGAGATCGTCGAGTCGACCGGCTACCGCAATGTGATGTGGGGCGACGACTACCCCCACCTGGAAGGCACCTACGGTCACACCCAGTCCACGCTCCACGAGCTGTTCGACGGCGTGCCGGACGACGTCCGTGAGCGCGTCACGCGCGGCACCTTCAACGAGCTCTTCCGCCTGCCGGAGCAGACTCCCCAGGAGGCGGCCGTCTGAGCGGCGCCGACGGCGGAACACCGGTGACCACTCCCCCGTACCCCGAGGACCTGGAACGGCCCGGACTCGTCAGGACCGGGCGGTCGACCTTCGTCCGCCCCATCCGGCCACAGGACGCCGACCGTCTGGTCGCCTTCGTCGGCAGCCTGTCCCGGGCCACCCTGGCCTACCGCTCCCTCGGCCCGGTGGTCCGCGCCCGCGACGACGTCATCCGGCGCGGCGCCCACGTGGACTACCTCAACGAGCTGGCGCTCGTCGCCCTGGCCGGCGACGAGATCGCCGGCTTGGTGCGCTACGTCCGCGACCCCGAGGAACCGGAACACGCCGAGGTCACGTTCACCATCCGGGACGACCACCAGAGCGAGGGGTTCGGCAGGCTGCTCCTGGAGCACATCGCCGCCGCCGCACGCGCGCGGGGTATCCGGGTGCTGAAGGCCGACGTCCTCGCGGACAACACCCGGATGATCAACGTGTTCCTCGGCTCCGGCTACCGGATCGAGGCCGGTCCGCCGGGCCAGATCATCCACTTCGAGATCGCCATCGACCCGCAGGCCCAGGCCGTGGCCCGGGCCGAGCGCCGCGAGCACACGGCCGTACGACGCTCCCTGCGGCCGCTGCTAGAACCGCGGTCGGTCGCCGTCATCGGCGCCAATCGCACCCCCCTGACGATCGGTCACGAGATCGTCGCCAACCTGCTGCGAGGCGGCTTCGGCGGCAGCGTGTTCCCCATCAACCCGCGGGCCGAGCAGATCGCGGGGGCGCGGGCGTACCCCAGTGTCCGGGACCTTCCCGAGCCGCCGGATCTGGCGCTGGTCGCCGTGCGGGCCGAGGCTGTGCCCGATGTCGTACGGGAGTGTGCGGACGTCGGCGTCAAGGCGGTGGTCGTCGTCTCGACCGGTTTCGGTGAGACAGGAGTCGAAGGGCGTGCGGCCGAGCTGGAGCTGGCCCGTTTCGCCCGTGCCTCCGGCATGCGGCTGGTGGGCCCGAACTGCATGGGCGTGGTCAACACGACGCCCGCGGCGCGGCTGGCCGCGACCTTCTCGCCCGCTCTGCCGACGCCCGGCCGGGTGGCGATGTCCAGCCAGTCCGGGCCGCTCGGGCTGGCGGTGCTCGACTTCGCCCGGCGGCTGCGGCTCGGCTTCTCCGGCTTCGTGTCGGTGGGCCACGCCGTGGACGTGTCGACCAACGACCTGCTCCAGTGGTGGGAGGAGGACCCGGGGACCTCGGTGATCCTGCTGCACGTCGAGACCTTCGGCAATCCACGCCGGTTCGCCCGCGTCGCCCGCCGCATCGCGCCGCGCAAACCGATCGTCGCGGTCCACCCGGGTCATGCGGACTCGGCCGTGAGCTCGCTGTTCGCCCAGTCCGGCGTGATCCGCACCCGCAGTCTCCAAGAGCTGTTCGACGTCGCCCTGCTGCTCGCCCACCAGCCTCCCCCGCCCGGCAACCGGGTCGCCGTGATCACCAACGCGGGCGGCCCTGCGGCACTGACGGTCGGAGCGTGCGCGGCGAGCGGCCTGTGCGTGCCCGCGCTCGGTGAGCGCACCCGGCAGACGCTCCGTTCAGCCCTCGCGTCCCATGCGGACGTCTCCAACCCGATCGACCTGACGCCCACCGCCACGGCCGCCCACTACCGGCAGGCGCTGGACGCCGTCCTGGCGGACGATGACATCGACGCGGCCGTCGTCCTGTTCATGCCGCCGCTGGCGGACAAGCCCGACGAGGTGGCGTCGGCGATCCTCGACGCGGCCGCGACCCGACCCGACAAACCCGTGCTGGCCAGTTTCCTGGGCGGCGCGGGCGTCGCCGATCTCCTGCACCGAGGCGACCTGGTGGTACCGACGTACACGTTCCCCGAGGCGGCGGCCACCTCGCTCGGACACGCGGCGGCCTACCAGGCCTGGCGCAGCACCCCCGCGGGCGTCGTACCGGACCTCCCGGGAATCGACGCCGAGCGCGCCCGGTCGCTGATCGCCTCCTCCGCTGCCGGCCCGGTCCCCGCAGCGGTCGCCGCCGAGCTGCTCGCCTCGTACGGAATCGCCGTACGCGACAGCGAACCGGGCCCCGGGCTGGACGCGTTCGTCACCGTCCGCGCCGACCCGGTCTTCGGCCCGGTGGTCGCCTTCGGCCTCACCGGGGACTACGCCGACCTCATGGAGGATGTCGCACACCGCGTCACCCCCCTCAGCGACCGCGACGCCCGCGAGATGGTCCGCTCACTGAGGGCGGCCCCGCTGCTGGACGGCCGGGCGGGCGGCCCCGGCGTGGACCTGGCTGCGCTTGAGGAGACCGTCCTGCGGATCTCGGCGATGGTCGAGGACCTCCCCGAGATCGAGGCACTGGAACTGCGCCCGGTACGGCTGCTGCCGCCCGGGGACGGAGCGGCCGTCGCCCACGCGACGATGCGACTGGCCGACAACACAAAGGGAGGTGGCCGCTCATGAGAGTCGGCATCTACTTCGACCTGCGCAATCCCCCGCCCTGGCGGCAGAGTTGGTCCCGGGTCTACGGGTTCGCCCTGGAGATGTGCGAGGAGGCGGACCGCCTCGGCCTCGACTCGGTCTGGTTCTCCGAGCACCACGGCTTCGAGGACGGCTATCTCCCCCAGCCGCTCACCATGGCAGCAGCGGCCGCCGCCCGCACCCGCCGGGTCCGCCTGGGCACCGCGGTCATCCCCGCACCGCTGCACGCGGCCCCCGAGATCGCCGAACAGGCCGCGATCGTGGACATCATCAGCGACGGCCGCCTGGACCTCGGGCTCGGCACCGGCTACCGGGTGCCCGAGTACCGGCTGTACGGAGCCGACCTCGCCAAGCGGTATACCACGACCGACCAACGCGTACGGGAGATCCGCGGCCTGTGGGCCGAATCCCTGGTCACCCCCGGCCCGGTCCAGGATCCGCTGCCGATCTGGCTCGGCTACCAGGGCCCGCAGGGCGCCCGGCGGGCCGGCCGGCTCGGCACGGGGCTGCTGTCGCTCAACCCGGCACTGCTGACGCCGTACCGGGAAGGGCTCGCGGAGAGCGGGTACGACGTCTCGGCGGCCCGTATGCAGGGCTCGTTCACCACGTTCGTCACCGAGGACCCGGAGGCCGACTGGCCGGTCGTCGGGAAGCACCTCTCGTACCAGTGGGACAGCTACCGCCGGTACATGGTGGAGGGAACCGACCAGCCGGCCCCCCGCCCCATCGACCCCGAGAAGTGGCGGGAGACGGGGCTGAGCGCGACCGGTGTCGGACAGTTCCTGTACGGCACACCGCAGGAGACCGCTGATGCCGTCAAGGCGTACGTGGCAGGCTTGCCGGTCGAAGGCGTGTTCCTGTGGGCCTCGCTGGCCGGAATGCCCGAGGAGACGGTGGCCCGCCAGGTCCAGCTCATCGCCGGGAAGCTGCGCCCGCTGCTTGCCGATGTCTGACACTCCGATGCCCGACAAGAGGAGTCACACCATGTCCACGACGTCACCGACGGGGCCCTGGGCGGGTGCGGACTTCCAGGAGCCGCCCCGAACCCCTGGCGGGGTGGCCCTGTGCGGGGCGTGCCGCGCCGCTGGTTCCTGCCGACTGGGAGTGGAGCACGAGCGGCTCGACGAGGACGGGACGGCGTGGTTCGAGCTGTCCTGCCCGCGTGACCAGGAGGGTGGGCCCGATGTCGCGCACGGCGGCTGGACCGCGGCCGTCCTGGACGACTGTCTCGGCCATCTGCCGCTGCTCCACCGGGTGTTGAGCGTGACGGCGGAACTGACCGTGAGCTTCGTGAAGCCGGTGCCGGTTCAGCGGCCGCTGGAGGTCCGGGCCTGGGTGGAGAAGCGGGAGGGCAGGCGCTGGTACATCGCGGGCGAGATGGTGCTGCTGCCGACGCGGGCCGTGCTGGCCCGGGCCTCCGGGATCTGGGTGACCCGGGACCAGGGCCACTTCGCACGGCACAAGGAGTGGCTGGCTGATCAGGACGGCGGAGCTCACAAGGAATGACCGGCCGGGACGGCGAGGCTCAGTAGGACCGCAGCCCCATGCTGCGGGCGATGCCGTTGCGCTGGATCTGACTCGTGCCCCCGGAGATCGTGGCCACGATCGACTCCCGGTAGCGGAAGCTCATCACGCTCTCCGTCGAGAAGCCGTGCCCCGCGCAGACCTGCATCCCGAGCCGGGCGGCCGCCACGTACGTCTCCGAACCCTTCAGTTTCGCCATCGACCCTTCCCGAGTGCACGGCTTGCCCTGGGCGAGCAGCCAGGCGGCCCGGTAGGCGAGCAGCCGGGCGGAGTCGATCTCGGTCTGCAGGTCGGCCATGGCGTGGGCGAGCGCCTGGAAGGTGCCGACCGGGCGGCCGAAGGCGTGCCGGGTGCGGGCGTATTCGAGCATCTCGTCGAGAGTGGCCTGAGCAGCGCCCAGATAGCCCCCGCTGATGATCACCTTCTCCAGCTCGATGTTGGAGAGCATCACCTTCCAGCCCTCGTCGCGCGGGCCGACGAGGTTCTCCTTCGCCACCAGGGCGTCGTTGAAGAAGACCTCGTTGGTGCCCAGGATGTGCCGGGCCAGCGTCGGCGTCCGGCGCACCTCGACGCCCTCGGTCGCGGGATCGACGAGCAGCAGGCTGATGCCGCCGTGCTTGGGCTCGCGGGGCCCCGTCCGCACGTACGTGGCAATGGTCGTGTCTGGCAGGCCGCCACCCGTGCACCACGCCTTCTGGCCGCGGACCAGGAAGTTGTCCCCGTGGTCCTCGGCGGTGGTGCGCAGCGCCGCGGCGTCGGACCCGCTGTCCGGCTCACTGAGGCCGACGGCGAGCCGGTGGCGGCCCGTCATCACCTGCTCGCGGATGAAGTCGCGCTGCGCCTCGTTGCCCCACCGGAACACCGTGATTCCGGGGATGAGCACCCCGATGTAGCACATGGCGACGTCGAAACTGGCCCGCCCGAGCTCCTCGGCGATCAGGATGAGTTCGAGCGGCCCGCCGCCGTCACCGCCCTCGTCCTCGGCGAACGGGAGCGAGAACCACCCGAGGTCGGCCATCCCCCGAAACAGCTCGGGCGGTACGACGCCCTCCTCGTCCCACTGCTTGGCCTTCTCGGCCGGGCACACGTCGGCGACGAACTGCCGTGCCGTCGCGCGCAACAGGTCCTGTTCGTCGGTCAGCCCGAAGTCCACGGCCGCTCCTCGCCAGACTAGAGTATTCATCTATCTAATTATTCTATGTTAGCGGATAGGGCGGCAGTGGCAACGGCTTCTCGGCCTCGCCCGTGAGCGCCGGGCCGCGTGGGCCCTGGTCACGGTCTACCGGGCCCGCGCGAAGGCAGCAGAAGCACACCTCCGAGCAGCCGAAGCTGCCGACGAGTTCGCCCCGTTCGGTGCCCCCGAAGACCGCGCCGTGACGGTGCTCGGCCTCCTCATCATCGACGACACCGGCTTCGTCAAGAAGGGCACCACCTCCGCCGGTGTGCAGCGCCAGTACTCCGGCACCGCCGGGGCCTGTAATTGAATAACTGTCAGCGACGGGGTTCGGTAGGAGTCGCCCGGGTGTGTAACTGTTCCAACATGCGGGCTGCCGATCCGGGTAAAGGCGAGACGACGACCTGGTGCTCCCCGCACCCGCGGGGATGGTCTCCCGCCGGGATGTCGACGAGGGTGGCGGCCCGGATCTACTGCCTGCACCCGCGGGGATGACCACCGCCCGTCCCGGCTGATCCCGCGAGGCCCGACCGCGGCCGCTCAATCCAAGATCCGGACCATACACGGACCAAGGTAGGCCAGCGTCCCCTCACGTCTCGCATTTGCGCTGTTCAAGGCCACGTGCACCGTGTAACACCAGCAGACCAAGAACCTGCTGGTACTCAATGGTGGACAGCTCCCGGGGTGGGAGACTCCACTGTTCCCAAGCTGCCGCACTTGGCGCGCGGCCAAGGGAAACGCCCTGGTCGCGGCAGGCAGGGCGGGCGTGGTGGTCGCATGCGGTCGCACGAGACTGGAGGTGTCGGCCCTTCCCTCCGCGCCCTGGAGGCGATCTTCATGCGCACCACCACCGACCGCGGCCGCGTCTACCGCAGGTGCGGCTGCCGGGACACCCACCGCCGCCAGCTCGGGGCGCGCTGCCCGCGCCTGCGCACCGACAATCACCACGGGACGTGGACCTTCGCGGTCGACATCCCCGCTCCCGACCACCGCCGGACGACCGTCCGGCGCGGGGGGGTTCACCAGCCACAACGACGCCGAGGCCGCGCTCCGAACGTTCCTGGAGGGCGAAGCCGGCGGATTCAACGCCGACCCGAACCAGACCGTCGCCGACTACCTGCACACCTGGCTGGCGGCCAAGGCGCTGGTGCTCAAGCCGACCACCATGGCCCGCTACCGGGACTACGTGCACAACGATCTCGTCCCCGCCCTCGGCAGCCTGAAGCTGGACGAGCTCAGGCACCGGCACATCAGCGCCTTCGTCACCCGCGAGCTCGCCGCCGGCCGCGGCCGCACCACCCTCTACCGCTGCCTGGCCACCCTCTCCAGCGCCCTGGGCGACGCGGTCCGCCAGCACCGCCTCGCCCACAGCCCCGCAAGCCCACCGGCCCTGCGCCGACCACCCGCGCCGGAACGCCAGATCTGGACCGCCGACCAGGCGGTGCGCTTCCTGCGGCACTGCCACCGCACCGACCCGGACCTGGCCGACCTGTTCGAGTTCCTCATCGGAACCGGCCTGCGCAAGGGCGAGGCCCTCGGCCTGCACTGGGACGACGTCCACCTCACCGAACGGGTGCTGTACGTGCGCTGCACACTCTCCGCCAACGACAACAACCGGCTCGTCATCACTACGCCGAAGACCCGCTCCAGTAGGAACTGGGTCGCGATCTCGCCGCGCGTCGCCGCCGCCCTCCGCCACCGGGCCCGCGCCAGCACCCACACGTCCCCCGGCGGTCCGTTCGCCGGGCTGGTATTCTGCCGGCCCGACGGCCGGCCCCTGCGGCCCAGAACCGTCCTGGACCGGCTCCGGCAGCTCTCCGACGAGGCCGGTGTCCCCCGGGTGGTTGAACCAGGCGACCCGTTCCGCAGTGGCCAGCATGACCTCAGCGAGTTCCTTCCGTGCTCAGCGCGAAGCTGTTTGCCAAGGCGGTCACCGCGGCGAACCAGCTGATCGGACCTGTCGGCGCTCAGCACCATCGAGTGCGCGAGCGCCAGGCCACCTTCGATCTCGAACAGGCCGACGCCTGCAAGCCGACACGGCCCACGGCGACCGAGACCCATTGAAGACGGTTGCGCAGCAGGCGCGTTGGCGTCCGGAGCGCCCGCGAGGTCATCGAGTCCGGTCAACGACCGGGCCGCCGCGGGCGGGTGATCGAGCGGGCCATCCCCTGACTGTCCGGCTAGCGTCGGCTGAACTATCGCTACGAGCGCCATCCCCCTAACTACTTGGCCTTCTCGGACTGCCGCGGCCCCCTGCTGCTGCAAGCAGCCCATCCGCCTCGCCACACAGGAAATGGTCCAAGGAACCCCCGAGGATGGCACTGCGAGTAACCCGACGCGGGTTCAAAACGCCCAGCCCGCCACCATGCCCGAGCTGCACCGGAGGGTTGCAGATGTCGAGCAATTGCCTTCGCTCGCCGCCACTGCGTACGAGGAAGGCCAGCATCCCGGACTGCGCAAGAAAGTGCCACGCCACGTGACATCAGGAACCCGGTCGGAGTCATACGGATCGACCGGGACGATCACAGCGCTGAGGCGGCCCGCACCAATCGCGGTCGGCATCTGTCGCCGACTCTCCGGTCGGTGTCCGGACGGCATCTGACGAGCCGGCTTGGGGATCAGTCTGTGTTCAGCCCCCTGGCCGATCGGTGCCTTGTCCGCAGCCGCGTGACGACAGCAGCCCGGCTCGGCGGCACGCGCCTCAAGGGTTCGACCGAGTCGAGTTACCGCCCCCCGCCACTTCGATCAGTCCGGCGAACATCCCCACTCCTCCATGCGGTGCGTAGACACCCCCAAAAGGCCGGAGTTCGGAGCCGTTTTGGACAACCCGCTGGCAACTTCTTTCAGGCCACAAGCACGTTCACGGGCGGAACACGGACCATCTCCGGCTTCATTGAGCGAAACGGTTGCTAGAACCCCACCCAGGCGGCCGCATTCCTGAGGCAAGCCCAGTGGTCCGTACCCGCCGTCAACGACCCTGCCTGGCCCGAACCAGACCAAACCCCCGTCAGGTCCTCCCGGCGTCGGGCCGTCGCGATCGTTCTCGCCGCCGCAGCAATCGTCGGCGCGGGTATGGGCAGCCTGCTCGCCTTCCGTGGCGACGGCGCCGTGGGCAGCGCCGCAACTGCACTGCCCACGGCGCGCCGGTGCCGAGGCCTCCGGCATCGAGACCGATGGATCCGCCCGCGCCGTGCCGGACGGCGACGACGTCACGGGCGCAGGACATCGATCCTCGTGCGGGCGGGGGGCCGACGCGCTGGTCGGGTGCTCCCCGTCCCTACGGACCCACTGGCCGGGGTGGCCGATCCAGGCTTCACCCGAGCGGACGACGAAACAGCTGGCACAGGCCAGCGGCATGACCCCCCGAGGACAGGGTCATCGCCGCGCTAGTGACGCGCCCAAGTAGCTCGTTGGGAACCAGGACGGTTGTGTAGGTGATGATCACGGCGTTCCACAACGTTCCGATGAACGCGCAGGCAGCACCGATGGCAGCCATCTGCGCGGGACTCGATGTAAGTGCGAAGAGAGGCAGAAGCGCAACCCAGGTACAAGGACGTCTGCGGGGTCGGCCAGGCCGTCGCGCGACAGGCGGAATGCCGTCGACCAAGGCGAGAGTCTGGGTGACGTCAATGACGTTCGCCGCAGTGGTGATGACCTTGAGCGGGGTGCCGCGTCCGTCGCAGATCAGATGGTGTTTGCTGCCCGTCTTGCGCCGGTCGGCCGGCGACGGACCGGTGTTGAATCCGAACCGGGCCAGTTGCCGCAGGTGACAGCTGGTCGCGCCGCGGTCCTCACCGAACTCGGCGGCCAGGCCAGCAGAGGTGTTACGGGCTCTTACGGCCTCCGTGCGGGACGTATGTGCTCCTTGGTCGGCGCACAGGTTCAGACGAAGCCCGCTTCCGCATACGGCAACCACCGGACCGAGTGATCAAGTTCGACGCACATTCGACACCGGCCGCTAAAAGATTGAGTCAAGGCCCATCATCTGACGCTATCATTACATTGCTCCGCCGGCTTTTCTTCAGTATCCAGAATTACTAGCGAAACATCCGTATCCGGGAACTTCTTGCTGCGCTTCAGGAAGTCAAGCGTGCGCTTCCACTGCACCCCGTCTCGATCTAAAAATGCCATCGCCGGGATCGAGAATGTCTCCTTATTCGTATCCCCAATGGCACTCGCCTTCACCACAACTTCAGTGCACGGCGCCAGAGTCGACCACACAAGCCTGGAAGAATTACCCTTCTGACCCTTATCCGGAAGCACCAGCACCTTGACCTGAGAAACCGGGTCGGGTGAACGGTTCACAATGTGCAAACGCCATTCAAGCGGGACACCGACGTCGTCAACCCAGTAGGAAATACGCGATGCCTGCCCGCGGGCCTCACGCTCAGCATCCTGTCGCGATTGATCAAGCTGTTCCGCTGAAACCCTCGCCCCATAATAAGTAGCAATACCAGTGAACAGCAACGTCCCGATGCCCGCGACGACACCGACAACCGCGCCACCCGTTGCCCAGTCGATGCGACTCCACCTCGATGGCACACCACCAGCGCTATCACGTACCCGCGCCCGCACCCGATCTGGTGCTGGCCTACGTCGCGCCAACCGGAGCTGGACCTGCCGCTGCCCTCCCGTGCGCCGCACGTGACCTACCTCGCTCCCCTAACCAACGCCGCGGCCCGGACCGTCGGCACCGTGCGTCGCCCACACTAACCGCCCCGAGAATCGAGTAAATTGGCCGCCTGCCACAGCAAACGTTGGCCCGCCGCCGAGTCGGCCGCGGGAACCGGACCAGACACCCCCTCCAGAGCGCACCTCGCCATCGAGGCGCTTCTTCAAAGCCCTCACCTCGGTGCCGAAGTCGGCGAAGTCACCGGCGACGGACAAGGCTCGGTCGGCGACGAGGAACAGCCGCTCCGGGCTGGTGGCATTGGCGTCGGCCAGCCAGAACACCTGGCCCAGCGCGACGGTCGCCTCCAGCGCCGGGTTGGTGAACACGCCCAGGACCGCATTCCTGCGGCACAACCACACCCACTGCGGCGACCAGCTGTACGAGCTGCTGCTCGGCACCGGCATGCGCCGCGGCAAGGCCCTCGACGTCCGCCCGGCGTACCGCCTCGCCTGTCACCATGGCCGCAGCAGTTCGCGCAGCGCATCGATGTCGCCGAGCAGCGCGTCGATGTCGCCGTCTGTCAGGCACGGGTCCGCGACGGGTTGAAGGGCAGGGTCACGCAGCGCTGCGGCCAAGGCGGCGACCTTACGGTTGAGCACCTCGTTGACCCTTTCGTCGATGGTGTCCATGGCGAGCAGCACGGTGCAGGTGGGGTGGACGTCGGCGGGCAGGCCGAGGCGGTGGGTGCGGTCGATGGCCTGGAGCCAGGTGCCGGCGGCGTACCCGCGGTCCAGGTGGACCTGGTCGCTCGCCGCCAGGTGCAGGGAGACCCCCTCGCCCAGGGTCTGCGGGGTCGCGATCAGCGCCCAGCAGTCGTCGTCGTGACGGAAGCGTTCGAGCTGGGCACGACGGTTGGCTCGGCCCGCCGAGTCGTCGAGCGGTGTGGCTCCCGTGATGACGGCCGGACGGTGCCAGGCCAGCGCCGCGGTCAGCGCCTCGATATTGCCAAGGAAGCCCGACCAGACGACGGTCTTGCGGCCCCGGGCACGGTACTCGGCCACGAGCTGGGCGGCGCGGAGGACCTTGGCCGGGCGGATGTGCCTGACGGGGTCGGCCACCAGAGACGCCAGGTCCGCATGGCCGGGCCCCTCCAATGGCAGCGACCACGGGCGCCCCGGGGCGAAGACGGCGGCCGGGTTGGCCGCGGCGGCGATCAGATTCAGCAGGGCGCGGCCCGCCTGTGCCGCCACCGCCCCCGAGGCGGCTCGCTTGGGCCCGCCGACGTCCTGCGCCCACTGCCGCACCCGATTGGACATGGCGTCGTACAGGGCGCGGTGGGAAGCGTCGAGCGCGATGCGTTCCACCCGTAGCTGCAGCGGCGGGAGTTCGAGGTCGTCCTTGGTGGCGCGGACGTAGGCGCGGTCCCGAAGATGGGCGAGGTCGCCGTGGACGAGTCGATGCCCCTGCCCCGGCCACACCAGGTCGAAGACGGCCTCCAGGTCACGGGGCCGGTTGGGCATCGGAGTGCCGGTCAGGACCATGGCCGCGTCGGCATGGCGGGCGAGCTCCGCGGCCTCCGCACCGCGTCGGGAAGCCGTGCCGGCCTTCGCACGGTGTGCCTCGTCGAACACGGTGAGGACCTTCCGACCGCGGGACCATCCAGCCAGCCCGGCGCGCATCACCGGGTCGCCGAGACGCTCGTAGTTGAGCACCACGACGGTGTCGGTACGCGCGAGGACCTGGGGGCGTACGGCGACGGAGGGCGTCCGATCCGATGCGAAGCAAGCGCGGGCTTCCTCCACCCATGCCTCGAATGCGGACGGCGGCGCGACCACGAGCATGGCATGCGCCGCTCCTTGGGCCCGCAGCGCGGTGAACACGGCATACGCCACGGTGGTTTTGCCCGAGCCCGGCACGGAGAAGTTCGCTCCGCCGCTGGCCGCGACCAGCCGGGCCACGGCCGTGCGTTGGAAAGGACGCAGCAGCCGGACGAACCCCAGGGCCGGGAGGTCGAGTCCGGCCGGCCAGACGGACTGTTCGGCGACGCCTGTGGCGAGCAGCCGGGTCAGTCCGTCGGCCGTGTCGCCGCCAGTCACGCGCAGCCGCTCGGCGGCCGGGGTCCAGCTCCAGTTGGCGGACGCTGCGGGATAACGTCCGAGCAGCCGGGGCAGCGCGTGGGCCCGATCGCGGCGCACTGTGACCGAGGTCTCTGTCACCGCGGTGGCGGGCGTACCGTGCACAGTCGGCCGGAGCAGGGCGGCGACCTCTTGCCACCACCGGTCGGTGACGTGCTCGGGCCGGTGGACGACGGGCCGGCCGTCCTCGTCTACGGCGACTGTGCCCGTGGCGCGGTCGTTCTCGTTCGCTACGGCGGTCACCGGCGGGCCTGCTGCCTGAGGTAGGCCATCACGCCCTGCCGGAGGAAGCGGCGCAAATTCTCGATGGACTCGTCGGTGCTGCCTTCCGCCTCGGGGTCGATGCCGAATTCGTCGATCATGCGGGGCAGATCGGGGTCTTCGGGATCGTATTCCTCCTCTTCAACGCCTGCGCGAACGGCGTCCACCGGGACGTCCGAGAGCACGCTCGCGTGAGCTGCCAGGGCATCGATGTCGTCGACCAGGGCGATGATGGCCTTCGACCACTCTCCGGGGTCCGAGAGCGAGTTGGCTCCGCTCGGATCCCCCTCCGCCGGAGCGTCCGACCACAGCGGGACGGCCACACCGGAGGTAAGGGCAGGTCCACGGTCGGCACCGTCGGTGCGGGGTCCCGGGGCCAGGGCGGCGGAGCCCGTGTAGCCGTCCGCTGCCCGCTCGCCCCGTTCGACGGGCCGACCGTCGGTGCCGACGGCGTTCGCCCACCGCTGCCGCAGCCACTCCTCCAGCATCTCGTCGCCACTGGCCGGGTCGAGCGGGACGAAGGGGGCCTCGACATTGGCTGCGGCGATGATCGCCTCGAGCTGGTCGATGCCCTCGCGCGAGCGGGCCGCGTTCAGGACGACGACGTCCGCCTCCACCTTCATGACACCGCCACGGCCGCCACGGCCAGTCAGGGTCATGGAGGACGGGTAGCGGACCGTGCGAGGGCTGCCGTCGGCGCTCGTACCGACAGCCTTGCGGTAGTCACGCAGGGCGGGGTTCGCCGCGTGGGCGACGAGCGCGAGGATGGCGAGGGCTCGCTGGTGCGCGCCGAGCGGGGCCCGCTGCGCGTGCGCGGCCGCGTCGAGTTCCCGTCGGGCTCCCGCGGCGATCGCCTCGACGTCCCGCTCGATCAGCTCGGTCCAGTTGCCGTCGTGCTGACCGATGTCGCGCAGCTCCGGCTTGCGGAAGGAGCGCGCGATCACCGCAGTGAACTGGCCCATCTCGCCGTCCCCTTCGAGACCCGCGACCAAGCCGGCCAGGGAGGCGGTGGTGGTCGCCGCCTGCAGGGGCGAGTTGGGCACCCTCAGCCTCTTGAGCGTCTCGCGGACCACGCCGTACCGGGTGGCGACCGCCGGGTCGTCCACCACCGTGGAGACCATGACGTGGGTGGTGGCCACGACTCGGCTGCGATAGGGGGTGCGCGCCGGGTCGTCCGCCCAAGGCACCTCTGTGTCGCCGAAGAAGACGTCCCGCTGTTCCTCGGCGAGGTAGTCGCGGCGGACGAGGTCGTTGACGACCGTGCGGGCCTTGAAGGCCTCGTCGTCGGCCTTCCCCCACAGGGTCGGATTCTGTCCCTTGACGTGGAAGCGGGCCATGTCGGCGTAGACCACGTCGTGGTCGCTGTTGCTGCGGTACGGCCGGACGGCGATGCCGATATCCATCCGGGCCGTCATCATGCGCAGAGTGGCTTCCGCCTCCGGCGAGGCACCGTCGAGCCATGCCTGTACCGCGTTACTGGTCCGGCCGGCTGGCCACACGGCGAAGGAAGCGTCCTCGAAGCGCAGTTCCCGGAACGCCGCCTCGATAGTGTCGGGCGTGTGCGGGCGGACGGTCAGGGTGCCATCGCCGTTCTCCCAGTGCAGTGTGGACAGTTCGGCATTCAGGCCCATCAGCTGGCCCATGAAGGACTGAGCGACACTGACCCGCGTCCAGCCGTCGTCCGTCTCAACGAGGTGGCCTCGCTCGTCGTCGGACACGAACATGTCGTATGCGAATCCGCGGACCTCCTCACGGATCCCTTCGAGGGCGAGCGAGTCGGCGAACTCCTTCTCGGCCTCGCCCGCGTATGCGTGCGGGATGCGAACCGTCTTCTGCGCCTCGGTGATGTCGATCAGATGTTGAGCGGAGCGCGCCTGGACACGCAGGCCGGTACCGACCTCGTGGATCAGCGACCGCTGGTACTTCTCGCGCATGATCCTCTGGGCAGAGGCGGCCATGCGCGGCTGCACGGTGGCCGGGCGCACCATAGGGACGCACACCTGAAGCTGGGCAACCGACAGCAGCCCGGCGTGGTTGCGCCGCCACTGCGCCCGACGGACAGCCTCGGCGTTGTCCCGGCTGATCGACACCGCCTCGATGGCCCGGACGAGCCCGGCGGGGGTCTCCTCGGGCGCACGGCCGTGGACCTTGCCATACCACTCCATGACGGCCCTGCCGAGTGCGGTGGGCGGCTCCCCGTCGGAGAGGGCGGGCTCGCCACTCAAAGGCTCGAAGACCGGCGGCAGTAGGGGGAACACACCGTCGAGCGGGACAGCGTCGGAGATCAGGTTCTGATGGCTGAGATTGAGGAACTGGAAGGTGCTCTTACGGGCAACCATGGGTGGCAACCTCCACAGGGTCGACACCCGTCGAAACGCGACGCCTCTATGGCCGTCCCCAGTCGGCGAGCGAGGCGCTGGTGTGTGGCCGCGGGGTGCGGGTACGGGAGGACACGGTGGAGACGGGTGCGTCATCGGTGCACTACACAGGAGCGCGGTGCTCAACTGCATGACGACGCAAGCGCCGCCTCCACAGACCAGTCACCAGAGCTGTCCAGGCGCGTCGCCTACTGCGGCGTGCGAGGGCAGGTGGACTCCCAATGCCGTGGAGCGACCACCTGTCGGAGGTGGTTGCAGGGAGACAATAACGACCGGCGCCCCAACTTGTTTGCAAAATGGAGGAGTTCGAAGCTCTGCGCAATTCATTCCGGCCATGGGACCGAACGAGAACAAGGCGTCGGCAAGACCCGGTATCCGCCCGAGCCCGCACCACCGACACCCGCCTTCCGGCGCGTGGTCGACCGGCAGCTGCCAGCCCGCAGCGAGGCTGTGCCGCGCCAAGCGGGATCGGCCTGTTGCCACGCCCGGCTCTGCGACCGGCACAAGTTCAGCCCCCGCGCATGCTGCGCCCCGCCGTCGGAGAAGGAAACGGGAAACAGCATCGATCGCCTTGTCCGCCCGGGAGGGGCTACCGCACTCTTTCGTGCAGCACCAACCCGGTCTGGGTGGATGGGCTTTGGAGGTTTCCGTGCCACAGTCGTCCACCGAGTTCGGCGAGGAGCTGAGGAAGCGGCGTCTGGAGGCCGGACTGAGCCTCACGGCCTTGTCCGGTGCCGTGCATTACAGCAAGGCGCAGTTGAGCAAAGTCGAGCGGGGAATCAAAGCACCCAGCCGTGATCTCGCTCGGCTGTGCGACGCCGCCCTAGGTGCCGACGGAGCGCTGATTGCGCTGGCCGCGCAGGCCGCTCCTGACGTACCTGCTGAACCAGCACCCGGCCACATCGACGAGGAGGACTGGATCATGCAGTTGTCGCCAGACGGTCCGAACCGGTTCCAGTCCCTGGGGCGGCGAGAGGTCGTGGGCGCCGGCGTCGCATCATTGATGACATGGCGATCGGACGGATCCGGCCCGGTCTCCCCGGCATCGTGTGCGGGCATGCTGGAAGTCTCCAGCTCGCTGTTCACGCACTACCGGAGACTCGGCCAGACTGTGGACCCCGGCCTGCTCCTGCCCGTCCTGATCGCGCAGACGCACACTCTGCGGGAACTGTCCGCTCAGACCGACGCCGACACCCGCCAGCAGTTGCTGGCCCTCGGCTCCCGGTACGCCGAGTATGTCGGCTGGCTGGTGCAGGAAACCGGAGACGACCGTGCGGCACTGTGGTGGACGCAGCGCGCGGTCGACCTGGCAGCAGCCGGCGGTGACCAGGCACTGGCCGGCTACGCGCTGGTCCGAAGGGCCTTGGTCACCTTGTACCGGGACGACGCTGAGCACACCATCAGCCTGGCCCGCCGCGCGCAGAGCGGCCGACTGCCACCACGCATCCGGGGGCTGGCCGCACAACGCGAAGCCCAAGGGCACGCACTCGCGGGGAATCTCAATTCCTGTCTGCGTGCCCTGGAGCGCGCTCGTACGCTCCTCGCCCGCGAGGACGACAGCTCCGACGGGCCGGTGATTGGCACAATGCACCTTCCCGACCTGGTCGGCATGGTGACCGGCTGGTGCCTCGTCGATCTCGGCCGGCCTCGGGAAGCGAGCGAGGAACTCGATCGGCAACTCGCCGTGGTCAGCCAGGACGCAGTGCGTACGCAGGTGCGGTACGGCGTGCGCCGTGCGCTCGCCCATGCGTCCGCCGGCGAGATAGACCACGCGTGTGCGCTGACGACACAGCTGCTCGACGGCCTGGCGGCAGTACGGTCAGCGACCGTCACGACCGACCTACGGCGTCTCGCCCGGGTCCTGGCTCGCCATTCGAACCACCCTTCCGTACGAGAGCTCGGACCGCGGCTCGGCACGTTATCGCGCTCGTCCACTTCCTAAGGGGGACATCACCGTGAAAGAGGTCTTCATCAACTACCGCACAGGCGACGGGGAGAAGACCGCAGCCCTGATCGACCAGGAACTGTCGCGACGCTTCGGCCCGCAGCACATCTTCCGTGCATCGAGGTCCATCGCCCCCGGCGAGGCCTACCCTGAGTCCCTATTGGCCGCGCTGCGACGCAGTTGCCTCCTTCTGACCGTGATCGGGCCGGACTGGACGAACTTCCGAACGAGGCTGCACGACTCGAAGGACTGGGTGCGCAGGGAGATCGAGGAGGCGTTCAGCTGTGAGCTTCCGGTCGTACCCATTCTGGACGGACGGAAGACCAACCGGCTGAGCACGGCCGATCTGCCGCCCGAACTCGCGCGGCTCGCCGACCTCCAGTCCATTCCGTTCGACACCCATGACACCGAGAGCGGTATCAGACGCATCGGTGACCTGGTCGCCGAGATGGTTCCCGGGCTGGACGACCTGGCCCGAGCCGACGAGACGTCGCCCGCGTCGGACACCGTCACCAACTCGATCGGAGACGCGAGCGGAACGGCCGTACAGACCCGTGACTTCACCGGAGACGTCGGCGGCACCGTTGTTAAGGGCTCTCAAGGCCCTGTCCACACGGGCAACGGCAGCATCTACCAGAACTCCCGTCACGTATCGGGCGATCGGCACTTCTCGGGGAACGGGATGACGTACTTCGAGGGCGACAACCACGGCAACGTCCAGCATCGGTTCGGTGAGTCGGATCGGCGCGAGGACGATGGCCGGTGAACCAGCAGGGCAGTACACGAGTCGAGAACCCACAGGGCTTCATACACACCGGTGCCGGCAACATCTACGTCAACGGCGGCGCACACCTGCAGGACTCGGACAAGCCAGCCTTCCGACGCGTCGCCGAAGACCAACTCCGTCGGTTGCGACGCGTGTTGGTCGACCCGCCCGGCATGGGCAAGGCCCGCGCGATGCTCGCCGACACCGGCACCGTCATCCTGGACGGTGATCCTGGCAGCGGGCGTACTTCTGCGGCCCGCGTACTACTGCGGGAGTGCCGCCAGGACAGTGGCGTTTTCCACGAACTTCTGCCCGGCGAGGAGGGCGAACTGGCCCTCCATGACCCTGCGCTGGTCGGAAATGGTGACCAGTTGATGCTGGATCTGTCCGGCGCCGACGACCACCAGTGGTCCGCGGCACGGGCCGACCTTCCCGCGCTCCGCAAGTCCGTACACGAACAGCACGCACATCTTGTCGTCGTCATGCCGCACGACGGCATCCTCGATCCCGATCTCCAGTACTACCGGGTCGGTATCGGGCGGCCTCCAGGCCTGCAGGTTCTCAGACGGCACCTCCGTATACACGGCATGCCGTACGAGCAGTACATGCGGTCCGACGTCACCGTCGACGAGTTCGTGGGCGTGGAAAGACCGATGCGGGAGATCGCGGACTTCGCCGACCTGGTGCGCCGTGCCCGCGAGACCGCCCGGCCGGACGAAGAGTTCGCACAGTGGTGCGCGACCGCCAAGAGAGCACGCAATGACCGGCGGAAGGAAGTCGCCGCACGCGTCGCCGAATTGCGCGAGGCTCCTCAGCGGGCGCTGCTGATCACCGTCTCCATGCTCCACGGGGCACACGCCGATGTCATCCACCGCACCGCCCAGCTCTTACTGCACACTGTCGCTTCCCCATCGGATGGGGTCCCGCTCCTCCAGCACAAGGACCTCGCCGAGCGGCTCACGGAGATCTCAGCCGCTACCGGGCCGCGCGGGCACGTGCGCTTCACAGACTTGGACTACGACTCGGCCGTCCGCGCACATTTCTGGGACCACATGCCCGACCTGCGGCCCCACCTAGGCACATGGGCCGCAAGCATCGTGGACCTGAACGACGCGCACGTCACCCCTGCTGTTCGTGACGGTCTGGTGACGTGTCTGGCCGATCAGTACCTACGGACCGGGCGCGGAGACGGCCTGGCGTCTCTCGCTGAGCGTTGGAGCATCGAGGCGACGAGCAGAGCGCGGCTGGAAGCGGCTGTCCATGCGCTCACCTGTGGTCTTGAAGATCCGGCCCACGGCAGGGAGTTCCGCGAACGGATCTATCAGTGGTGTGCTTACCGTCGTCTCAGGGGCGAGTTCGCCCAGGTACTCGTCCGGATCTGCGCCGATGTCCTCGCGGCCAGCCATCCGGATCAGGCTCTGCTCAGGCTGTACTACCTGGCCCGGCGCGAGCGCGGCCCGGCGCCTGCGCTGCAGGCGTTGGACGACCTGCTGGCTGGCAGCCGCCGGCTGCGCCGAAGGCTCCTCGACCGCCTCGCGCGATACAGTCCCTCCCCGACCGACCTCGGCATCTTCCTGCGAATCTGCGATCCGGTGCCGCTGACGGATTCCTCCGAAACCTCACGCGCGCTGGTGGAGGAGAGAGAAGTGCAGCGCTCATTGACCACCTGCTGGCATGCGGTACTGGCCGGGCTGCCGCGGGCGACGTGGCAGCCGCACGCGGCACGTTGGCTCCACCGGGCGGCCGACGGCATCGGGCGCCGTGGTGAGCTTCTGCTCGACCTCCTCGTCAGCGCGGCCGAGCGGTGCGGGGAACGACGGGGTGAGGCCTTCGCCGCGCTGTACGCAAGCGCCCGAGATGCCGAGCGCACTGCCCCGGGAGGTCTCAAGCGCTCCGTCGAGACCACCGAATTGCTAATTCACAAGATCAGTGTGGCCCAGGGCCTCGGCCCAGCCACCCCGCCGCCGTCAGCCAGGGGGACTCAACCGTGACGACCGCACGAAAGACGACAACCCTCTTCCTCACCGTCTTATGCGGCCTGCTGCTGACCATCGTCGGTCTGACACAACGGTGGCCCGTGTGGACATGGCCGACGCTGGCCGTGCTCCTCCTCGTCCTCCCCGCAGCGGCCTTCCGCATCGCCTCACGACGCCGCGGCTCCATGCCGGTCAGCTTCGAAGAACAACGCACGGCGACCCCTGTAGAACGCACAGAGTGCCACGTCAGCCGAGTGGCACTGCCCAGCCACTGGGACGACTACAACTTCGTGTTCTCGGCGACCGTACGCTGGTATCTCCTCGACTCACCCGGAACCGGCCCCGTCCTCAATCCGGCAGGACTCGCCGTCGAAACGGTCCTGAACCGTGCCCGCGCCGTCACCGAGAGACGGGAACCGGGCCGAGCCTCACTCGTACAGCACGAACTCAGCGGTGTCCTCAGTCGTATGTGCCCGGACACCACCGGGCATTTGCAGGCGATGGCGGAAGACATCAGCCTCACCTTGCTCGAACAGGACCAGGAGCGCTTGGACAGACTCGCCGACGTGCGCAAGGACAAGGCAGTCTGGGAACACCAACGCAAGTACGAGCAGAGCAAGCGCCAGTACCTAGGCGAGGACGTGCTCAAGGACACCGGCAGCGCGGTGGTCTGGTGGCTCGCCAAGAACGACGAGCACGTGGAAAAGACGGTAGCGGACCTGGCCCTGCTCGCACAGCTCACATCCGCAGCCAATGACACGGACATCCCCGAGCGACTTCAGAACCTCCTCTCGCAGCGGCCCGGCGAGGGAATCGCTCCGGAAATCGTGGAGGCGGAACCGGCTCCCGCGTCGCAGGAACGGACGGCCACGGATCATCTCTCGGGCTTCTTCGACGCCATGGGCTTCACGGAGGGAGACGACCGGCGGGCGATGCTGGCCAAACAGGTCTCCGACATCATCACACAGCAGAACCGACACGAGACAGCCGAGGCCCTACGACGCCGGTTCGATCCGCCGACAGCCTTCACACCGAACAACGGTGATGAGCCGAATTCCTCCGCCGACGCACCCGATGAACCATCCCCATCCCCCATCTAGGAGAAGACGATGGACAGTGAGCTGGCCGCTCTAGCAGCGTCGGGAGCAACCACACTGGTTTCCCTCATGGTCACCGACTCCTGGACACACGCCCGTGAACTTGTCGCACGGTTCCTGGCACGTATCGGTTCGGACGCCACCGCAATCGCCGACATGGCCGACGCGAGGACCCGGCTGCTCACCGCCGACGATGCAGAGCACGAGCAGGCCATCAATGCCGTCAGAGCGCAATGGCAGGTCCGCCTACAACAGCTCGTCGAAACCGGGTCTGTCACCCGCGGCGAACTGCGCCTCCTACTGACCTCGTTGCAGCAGCTCGACGCTACCTCAGCGACGCAAGTTAGAACCGTGCACAACGACATCAACGGCGGCGTTCAGCACGGCCCCATCATCCAATCAGGCCGAATCGCAGGGCTTACCTTCCACGCCCACCAACCCCCAGCCCCCGAACAAGACTGAGCATTTTCAGTGTGGCCACGGTCGGGTGACTGGTCCCTCGGCCGCAACGCGCAGGGCTCCGGTGTCGTTGGAGGAGGTGTTCGAAGTCTCAATCCGTCGGCACAGGAGCCCTGTTGGTTCTCCATCCTGCCGTACTCGACCAAGGTCTTGGGCGGTTGGTGCGGCTCGGCTACCTGTCCCGAGTCGGCCGCCGTGCTGGTGGTGACAAGGGCGGAGCCGGGTCCTACGTCTACCAGCTCGGCCGCGCTGGGAGGGCTCCTCCTGGACGTTGACGGCCGCCTGATGCCCAACGTCAACAACCACGCCCTGGGGCGCAGCAGTAGCTACTACCTTGAAATTGATCTGGGGGCGGAACAGCCCGCCCGCACCGCCCCAACGGGGCCTTCCCGGATTCCAGTTCATCCGCACCCAACGACACCGTGCTGAAGCCTTCCTCGCGCAGCACGTCGGCGACGGTGTCGGCGGATATCCGGTGACCCTGGCGGGTGAGTTCGGCGGCCAGATGACGGGTGGACTTGGTCGTCCACCGCAACGGCGACATCGGATCACCCCGCACATCCGGCTCGACAAGGGCCAGCAGCGCCGGACGAAGTCCCAGGTCCAGATCGACCGTCCGCTTGCGGCCTCCGCCCACCCGGCGCAATGATCACCCACCCTGGCGGCAGCGAGGCCCGTGCGTTGCGCAGCTGGCGGGGGCCAGGGGAACGCCAAGACCATCGAAGGCCGGCAGCACCCCGACCGGGACGGCCAGTTGCCTCCCGCACCCCGGCGGCCCGGGCGACCAGCCTGATCCCGCCATGGCCGAGCGACCGGGCTTCCGCTCCTATCAGCAGACGCCGCTGCCGCTCGTCGAGATGCGGGAAGATCGCCTCAAACTTGGCTGCCAGAACTTCCCGTTGCCCCTCCGATGCGCCCATACCACGCCAACGAGTCGGCCAGCGGGAAGCTACGGGTTAATGCTCTGCGAGCCCTAAGGGCTTGCCGGGAAACAAGCCGTCGCTTCCGGCTCCGAGGCTCGTTGCCATGGTATGGGGAGTTCGGAGGGGATCGAGGCGGCCCTGGCCGCGAAGTTTGCGACGCTGTTCCCGCATCTTGACGAGCGGCAGCGGCGGCTGGCCATAGGAGCAGAAGCACGGTCGCTGGGCCATGGAGGCATCAGGCTCGTCGCGCGTGCGGCCGGAGTCCGGGAGGGAACCGTGTCGCGCGGGGTGACAGAACTGGAGTCCGGCGAGGCGCCGTTGGGACGGGTGCGCAGGTCCGGTGGGGGCCGCAAGCGTGCGGTGGACCTGGATCCGGGCCTTCGGCCCGCGTTGCTGGCCTTGGTGGAACCGGATGTACGCGGGGACCCGATGTCGCCGCTGCGCTGGACGACGAAGTCGACCCGGCAACTGGCTGCCGAGCTGACCCGGCAGGGGCACCGGGTCTCGGCGGACACCGTGGCGGCCGTGCTGCGCGAGGAGGGTTTCAGTCTCCAAGGCAACGCCAAGACCATCGAAGGTGCCCAACACCCGGACCGCGATGGCCAGTTCCGCTATATCAACGACCAGGCCAAGGACTTCCAGGCCGCCGGAGACCCGGTGATCAGCGTGGACACCAAGAAGAAGGAGCTGGTCGGCACCTACAAGAACGCCGGCCACGAGTGGCGTCGCGAAGGTGATCCGGTCCGGGTTCGCACCCACGACTTTCCCGATGCCGATCTGGGCAAGGCGGTCCCCTACGGGATCTACGACCTGACCGCGGACACGGGCTGGGTCAACGTCGGCACCGACCACGACACCGCGGCCTTCGCCGTCGCCTCCGTCCGCCGCTGGTGGCACGCGGTTGGGCGCGACACCTACCCGCGCTCGCACCGTCTGCTGATCACTGCGGACGCTGGCGGTTCCAACGGCTACCGCACCCGGGCCTGGAAGTTCGAGCTGGCCGCGCTGGCTGTCGAAACGGGCCTGGAGATCACCGTGTGTCACTTTCCTCCGGGCACATCTAAGTGGAACCGAATCGAGCACCGACTGTTCTCCCACATCACGATGAACTGGCGAGGCAGGCCGCTGACCAGCCATGAAGTCATCGTGAACAGCATCGCAGCGACCACCACCCGCACGGGACTGACAGTCCGCGCCGAACTCGACACCGCCCTCTACGAGACCGGCGTCCGCATCAGTGACGGGCAGCTGAACGCCCTGCCACTGAGCCGCCATGACTGGCACAGCGACTGGAACTACACCCTCCACCCCCAGGAACACAGCCGGGACGGCGTCCTTCCGATCCCGCCCCAGAACGAAGCCGGCCCCGGCCGCGCCTGGCTGACCCATCCCGCCCTCACCGGCATCCCGCACGAGCAGTGGGACTCGCTGGTCACCGAGTTGGCAGCGGCCCGCGCGGCTCAACGGGAAGCAGACCTCCATCAGCGACGCGGCGGCGACCGGCAGAAGACACCTGCCGCTGGCCTCTACACCGGCCGACGCCCCGGCCTCACCCTCGTCGACCGGCTCCTGGCCACCATCCTCTACCAGAGGTTCAAACTCCCCCAGGTCGTCATCGCCCCGCTCTTCACCGTGACACCCGTGACCCTCAACCGGGCCATCAGTCAAACCCGCCGGCTCCTCCACGACATCGGACACGCCATCAAACCCGCCGAGACCCAACTGGCCACCCTCGACGATCTCACCGACCTCACCACACACCTCGGCATCCCCAAACCGGAGATCAAAACGGCGAGTTAATGATCGGCAAGCCCTTAACTACCCGGCCTTGGGTCAAGGCCCCCGAGGCCGGCGGCCCTCTTGCAGGACCGCAGAAAACATATCGGGGGTGGCTCGGTAGCCGCTCATTGGGTGGGGCGGCTGTGGTGCTGGTCGCGCCAGGCCCGGGGGGAGATCCCGTAGGCCAGCTTGAACATCTTGCTGAAGTGGGTTGCGTTGACAAAGCCCCAGCTCCGCCCGATCGCCGCGATGGTCCGCTGTCTGCCGTTCGGACCGGCCAGCTCCCGTCGGCATTCGGCCAGCCGGTGGGACCTGATCCACTCCCCGAAACTGATCCCGGCCCGGCCCAGCACCGCGTACAGATGACGGACCGAGATGCCGTGCACGGCGGCGACCCGCGCGGCCGACAGATCGGGGTCGGCCAGGTGCGCCCGCAGGTACCCGGTGATCCGCAGACCGAGTGTGGCCTCCAGCGGAGCCCTGGCCCCGGTGGCGTCACCGAGCTGGGACACCGCGGCGGCGTGCAGGAGTTCGATGCTCGGTGCCACGATCGCTTCGGCGTACGGGGCCTCGGCCAGCTCCTCGCTGACGGCCAAGCGCAGGAAGTGGTGGGCGAAGGCGAGCTGCGCGATCGGGTTGCCGCGGCCGAGGGAGACCGCGGAGATGTCACGCAGCACCCGCTCGGGCAGGGCGAGCCCGTCGCGCGGGACGCGGATGAAGTGGTGATCGACTCCCCCGGCGAAGAGCAACGTGTAGGGAGCGGTCGATTCGTAGACGGCGAAGTCCCCCGGCCGCAGGACGCTCTGCCGCCCGTGCTGCACCACCAGGCTGGTGCCCGTCACCTGGAGGCCGACGAAGACCGCGGGCTCGTCGTCGTCCTCGGTCCCCTGGACAGCTTCTGGCCTCGCGTCAGGGGCCGGTTCCGGGCGGTCTTGTAGCCGGTGATCACCGCCGGGTCGGCGTTGGGGCCGCCGTCGTCGAGGCCGACGAATCCCAGGTCGGCGATGGCTCCGAGCCCGACTTCCCGCAGTTTCCGGGTGAGCTTGTCGTGCCGGCAGGCGGTGATCTCCGAGGTGCGCCCGGGGCGGGCCGCCGAGATCCACAGCAGTCGGCCCCGGTCGTCGGTGAGGGCGATCACGAGCAGGCCGTGGCATTTGTTCTTGCCGGAGTAGTTCTTCCGGTTCTCCTTCCCGGTTCTGCGCCGGGTACGGATCACTGATCCGTCCAGCAGTACGATGCCGCCACCCATTCGGGCGATCTTCTTCAGAGCCCGGTCCAGGCGTGGGGCGCGGGCGGCGAGCAGGCCGACGATCTCCCGGACCCATCGGGTCACCGTGGTGCGGTGTACTCCGTTGCCGCCGGCCAGGTCGCCGGGCCGCTGGTCACAGCGCAGCACCGCGAGCACGATGGTGGCGATCTTCCCCGCGGGCAGGGCCCGCCACCGCGAGCCGATCTTCTTCAGGTGGCCGCGTACCAGACTGGCGAGCCAGTTCAGGGTGGCACTCGACAGCGGCAGGCGTGCGGTGTAGACAAGGCCGTCAGGGCCCTCGGCGAGAGGGTTGTTTTTCTTCACACCAAACTCAACTGCTGTCGGGGGCGCGTCAGTTATGGGCGCGCCCCGCGCGACTACGGACATGCGGTGAACCGCCCGTCGCCCCGCTTGTGCAGCCAGCCGCGGTCGGCGAGCTTGGTCATCTTCGCACGCAAGGGTTCCAGCTTGCCGCGCACCGAGGCGTCCAGACCCAGCCACTCGCCGACTGCCCTGACCTGCACCGGGCCGTCGGCCTCCCGCACGATCGCCAGGATCTTGCGGTAGTCGCCGGGCAGCGCGCCCTCGTCGGCCGCGTCGCTGCGGTGCGGGATGAGCAGGACTGCCCGTCCGGCCACCTGCGCCGGTACCGGAGCGACAGCCCCGGCGTCGGCCCCGGGCCTGTTCGGCCAGGCGGTTCAACACCCGCTCCGCGACCGCCAGTTCATTCCGCTCGGCCTGGACCTCCTGGAGTTGCTTGGCCAACTCCTCGGCGAGGGCGTCCAGTTCGCTCCGGCGGGCCGTGATCCACTGCCGTTCCTGCATCTCCCGCGCCCTCCCGCGTTCTCACGGCGTGTCGACCTGCTGACGGACGTAGGCGGGGGTCGGTCGTGGGCGCAGCCGAACTCGGCATCCCGCCGGAGCCGGACCTGCCCGACGATCTACGCCATGGTCATCGGCCGCGGACCGGCACGAGTACCCAACTCGTCATTCACGCCAGACCTGTGACCTGCGACTTCACGATGCATATTGCCCAGTAACTGTGGTCCTGACACGGAGGCACCTCGCGGTAGAGGTAGGGATCGCACGGGTGGCCTTCGGGGCGGTCAGCCCCCGCCAGCCGCGGCTGACTCGTAGCCTGTGATGTCGTCGGGCTTCACCAAGCCGTCCTCGATCGCGCGGGCCAGCATGTCTGCCTTCGTCGGTGCGTTTCTGCCGACCTGTGCGTACTTGACTCTCGCCCGGCGGATGTACACGTCCACGGTGTGGACCGATACACCCATGCGCCGGGCGACCGAGGCCTTCGACATGGACTGGAACCACCACAGCAGAGCGGTACGTTCCTGCGAGGACAGCTGGGGCCTGTTCGCGCCGCGATCACCCACGAGGACACCCGCGGCCGTCGGGGTGACGTACGGCCTGTCTCCCGCCGCCGCCAGCACCGCGTTCACCAGGTGCGCCCGTCCCTCGTTCTTCGCGACGAACTCGCACGCTCCGGCCTCCAGCGATTCGAGCACCACTCGCTGCTCGGTGAACTGCGAGAAGGCGATGACCCGTTGGCCGGCCGCAGCCAGTGTGGCGACAGCGTCGATGGCGAGTCTGCCGTGCAGATTCAGATCGAGAATGAGGACATCCGCGACGCCGGGCGGCACATCGGCGGTTTCGCCTGTGTACACCACCGAGATGCGCGGCTCCTCGGACAACCAAGTCTGAATGCCTTCGATGACGACCGGGTGATCGTCGGTGATGGCAACGGTCAGCGAGCCGGTCGCACCGGATATCGGGTCTCCCACCACAACTGGTCCCCCTCCTGGTCGCACAGGAAGGACACGGCAAGCAGGCTCGGCGGTTCCACGACCGTCTCCGGCGGGGCGTCGGCCACCACACTCACCGCAACCTCCTCCGGCGTCGCCAGCAGAGTAACCCGCGCCTCGGTGGCTGCGGCGGCTAGGACCAGCAGGGCCCCTTCCGCCAGTTCCCGGCGGACGGATGTCGGCAGCGCGGGCAGGTCTCCGTAGCTCAGCAGGGTGACGCGTACCCCGCGCCGCTCGGCGATGTCGGCACACGCCCGCAGTTCGTGCAGGAGCGGGTGCGGGGTATCGTCCGTCTCCGCAAACAGCCTCCGCAAGCGTGCCGCCTCCACGGCGGCGCGTTGGCGTACGACGGCGTCCCCCGGGTCCAGTCGGCGTTCAGTCAGACCACGCAGTAGCGGTTCCACTCTGCCGCGCAGATGCTCGTATCGGCGCCGGCGCTCGGTGTGCACGGTCTCGTCGGCGGTGGCACGGGCGAGGTGCTCCGCGTGTGCCGCGGCGGCCTCGGTGGCTTCCCTGGCACCGCTATTGAGCTGCCGGGCCAGGTACGCGAAGGTCAGCTGGATACCGGCGGTGGTGTAGGTCGCGGCCAGCAGACGGGAGACGGTGACGTGGTCAAGCGCGCCGTCGGCGGCCAGGAAGCCCGCCGTGACGGCCGTGTTGGCGCCGAGCAGGGTGATCAGCTCCCACAGGGGACGCTGCAGCAGAAGCAGCACGCCGAACCAGCCCACGGTGTTCCACGCCCAGCTCACGTCGCCGATCGCTGCGCCCGGCGGGTACGTGGCGGTGGCGACGACGCCGCTGATCAGCGCCGCCCCGGCCAGCATTCGCGCGGTGTGCGCGCTGAGCGCGGAACGCAGCAGCAGGACGGAACCGGCCGTCTGGATGACCACGAGGGCCAGCCATGCGCCCGCGGCGGCGACCTGCGGCTCGTACATCGGCCAGCCCCTGAGTACCAGCAGGGTGTCCAGACCCAGGTGCCAGACGCCCACGATCGCCACCACCCCGATACTGACGGCCTTGGCGAAGCGGGTGGCGACCACGCCCTCGACGACGCCGGTGCTCATGGCTCCCACCTCAGCACGACCCGGGTGCCGGCCCCGACGGACGAAACCACTCGGGCGCTGCCGCCCACGGCACGCATCCGGCCGTAGACCGATTCCCGCAGGCCGCGCCGGTGGGGGGGAACAGCCGCCGGGTCGAACCCGGCTCCGCTGTCGCGGACTTCGACGGTGGCGCCCTGCCCGAGGCGTCGGCCCGAGACCCGGGCGGCGCGGGTGTTCGCGTGCTGGGCCACGTTGGCCAGGGCCTCGGCGATCCCCTGCGAGAGGGCTTCCACGACCTGGTGGGGGAGGTCCAGCGGTGGCACGTCGAACTCGATGTCCAGTGATGGAAGGCCGACGCGGCGCGTCAGTACGGCAGTGCGCAGCCCGACATCCAGCGGCGCGGGGTCGTGCGCCACATCGCGTGCCACGCCGGGGTGTGCCCGCAGGGCTTCGATGACGGCCAAGTCGGCCGCGGCCCGTTCCGGCAGCGCGGCGGAGTCACGGGTGATGCTGCCGGTACCCACCATGGTGAGCGTGGCGAGCACGGTGTCGTGCAGCAGCCGCTGCTGGTCCAGCTCATCAGTGCGGACAGCGGACCGGGCCCGCGCGGAGGCACGCGCCGACGCCTCCTCGGACAGTGCGAGATCCGCCCGGCGCGCTCCATGTCGCAGCAGGACGGCGACAACGGCGGCGAGCAGCCCCTGGAGCACCAGGACGACGGAGGCCTCTCGTACCCCGGCGCCCATCGCGTGGGCCGCCGCGATGGCGAGCGCCGCGGCCATCGCCCAGGGCTGCCGCAGCGTGAACTGTGCGATGAAGACACCGGTGCCGGCAACCATGTCGATCCATCCGGAGCCCGCTGACGCTTCCAGGACCTCGGCCGGGACGAGCCTGCCGTGCGCCAGACAGAGCACCACAACGACGGCGGTGTCACCGGCACAGAGCCAGGGATACGGTCCCGGCCTGAACATCACAACGGTGAACAGGCCGCTCCACACCAGCAGTCCGACGACAGCGACGGCCACCCAGACGGAGCGTGCGGGCGGTGCGAAGCCGACCACAGCGACCAGGGCCGCTCCGACCGCACTGGTCGCCCTCAGGACCGCGGACAGGCGTGCGGACTTGCGCTGAAGCTGGTGTTGGGCGGGCCCCTGCGTCGACCCACCGCCTCCATCTGGCGAATTCCCGCCTCCGCCTGGCGAATTGAGGGTTTTGGCCGTATTCCCCATGGTGCTCCCCCTGTTACCCCCCGGGTACCGACGGAACCCGCCGCTCAACCTAAGTTACCGAGCGCGGCCAACGGGAGGTGTGCGCGGCATCTCGCCGCGTTGTCACGCGTTCGCGTGACATGCCCATCGCGAGTCCCGCCGTCTAGCCTTCAGAACCGGGACGCCCGGGGAGGGATCCGGGGTGTCATTCGAGGTTCGGCGGCCCTGTCCGTACGGGCGGCCAGTGATCCAGCACGTTCACTCTGATCGGACACCCGATCTCTACGAGTTCAACCTGATTACCCGGAGGGGTAGGGCCATGCGAAGATCCCGAAGTTCAACCACGCTGTTCCTCAGCGCACTTCTCGCCATGGCGATCACATTCGTGGCGGCTGCCCCGGCAAACGCCGCGCCGAGCCGGGAGAACGGCCCCGGCAAGGTGATCTTTGTGCACGGATTCGATCCCAGCGGCGCGGCGGCGACCAACTGCCGGGAGTATTGGGCGAGCGCGATCGCTTACTTCAAGTCGAACGAGTATGCAGACAACCAGCTGATCACGTACAGCTACTACAAGAATGAGTCGGGATCAAACGGCTGCACCACCCGGTTCAAGGACTCGAACGGCGATTACGGCACACGTGAAACGAGCCTCACGACGATAGCCAGGCATTTCGCCAACCGCGTCTACAACGCCTACTCCAGCTCCCCGTACGGCGGCCAGAAGGTCGACGTGGTCGCCCATTCCATGGGCGGCCTCGTGGTCCGCGCCGCGCTGTACCACGTCAAGAAGGGCAGCCCTGGCTTCCCGCCGTACCTCTACATCGAGGACGTTGTCACACTCGGCACTCCGCACAATGGGGCGAGCATGGGTCAGCTCACCCTGTGCGGCGCGTTCATGAATACTCCGCGGCAGTGCAATCAAATGGCTCCGGGCAGCGACTTCCTCGACGACCTTCCCCAGACTCCCAGCAAGTCGGCCATGGGAACGGACTGGACGGCGGTCTCGTCTTACGATGACACAACGGTCTCTGCGAGTTCCGGAACTTGGATCAGCGCGAATCACAAGCTCCAGTACGACGACAGCGGAGACAAGGCGATCAGTCACACCGCCCTGAAGAGCCACAAGAACTTCAAGTATCGCGGCCGATTCAAGGACGGTGGCGCAGCATGGTCTTCCTACGCCGACAGGATAGCGCCGGTTGTGAGGGCGCATAAGGCCGTGGTCCGCGAAGCCTCGCACTGACTTTGCCGCCGCCACCGCCCGGACACCACCCTGTGGAGTCCGGGCGGTGCGGGGGCGGGCGGTGGTCGTGGCGCTGAGGCTTCCCAGCGATCGGGACCTCGATGGTGGTGCCGCGAGGGTGGCCCGGGCCTTGCTGGTCCTCACGAACCGTGAAGTCGCCCGATGAACCGATGATCTTCACCAAAGTCACCTGCCAGCGACCAGCACGAGCTCCCGATGCCCACGCACACCAGCCCCGTGACCAGCAACTTCAGCTTGCACACCTCTCACTGCACGTCCGGTGTCCGGTTCCCGGATAGACCCACCGGGAGAGTTCGAGCAGATCGCCGGTGCCAGACGGAACGAGGCCGGTGAGCTGGCTTCGAAAGGTATGTCGTGACCGGAAACCTGGATATTCAGCTGCTGGGTCCCTTGACCGTATCAAGTGGTCATCAATTACTGCCGATCTCCGCTGCCAAGCAGAGAGCCGTCCTCGCCGTCCTGCTGCTGCGGGGCAACAAGGTCGTAGCCACCGATGATCTCATCGCGGCACTGTGGGACGAGGTACCGCCGACCACCGCGAAAGTCACGTTGCAGAACTACATCAGCAGACTGAGGAAGTTGTTCGGCAGCGTCGGCGAGTCGCGAATCCACACGGTCGAACCCGGGTACCGGATCGAACTCGGTCCCCAGGAACTGGACGTCCACCGCTTCGAGATACTGCACCACAAGGCAGCTTGGCGTTTAACGTGGGCGGGCTTGGTGTTCCTTGATCGACTCGGCGCGTTTGACGGTCTTGCCGACGTCGTGGTGCCTGGCTCGGTGCTTGTTCTTCGAGCCGGGAGGCCGTCCCGGGCCCG
>NZ_JBQQCG010000042.1:0-95477 GCF_052245575.1 Streptomyces sp. 2A115
TTTGAGGGGTTAAGGCTCCCAGTAGACGACTGGGTTGATAGGCCAGATCTGGAAGCCCGGTAACGGGTGGAGGTGACTGGTACTAATAGGCCGAGGGCTTGTCCTCAGTTGCTCGCGTCCACTGTGTTGGTTCTGAAACCACGAACAACCGTCGTAGCCATGCCACGGCTCCGGTTGACAGTTTCATAGTGTTTCGGTGGTCATAGCGTGAGGGAAACGCCCGGTAACATTCCGAACCCGGAAGCTAAGCCTTACAGCGCCGATGGTACTGCAGGGGGGACCCTGTGGGAGAGTAGGACACCGCCGAACAAATTTTAGAGCTTCGGTTCTCGGACAATAAGTCCGAGAACCGAAGCTTTTTTGTTTTCCGGGGCTCTACCGAACCCCTCCGCGCTCCGGGTAGACGCCTGAGGGTAAGGTCAAGGGGCATCGTTGGCACGTTCCCACAGGAGGCCCCCGGGTGGAGGTCCAGGAGACCCGCGTCCAGACAGACCGGGTCCTCACCATCCCGAACATCCTCAGCATGGCGCGTCTGGCAGGCGTGCCGCTGTTCCTGTGGCTGATCCTCAGGCCGGAGTTCGGTGGGCCCGAGAGCGACGGCTGGGCGCTCCTGGTGCTCATGCTGAGCGGCATCAGCGACTATTTGGACGGGAAGCTCGCCCGTCGCTGGAAGCAGATCAGCAGCCTGGGCCGACTGCTGGACCCCGCTGCCGACCGGCTCTACATTCTGTCGACTTTGGTCGGTCTCACCTGGCGCGAGATTCTGCCGCTCTGGCTGACGGCTGCCTTGCTGGCGCGAGAGTTGGTTCTGCTGGTGATGGTGGGCATCCTCAGACGGCACGGCTATCCGCCGCCGCAGGTGAACTTCCTTGGGAAGGCTGCTACGTTCAACCTGATGTACGCCTTCCCGTTGCTGCTGCTCAGTGACGGAAGTGGATGGCTCGCGTCACTCGCTGCTATTTTCGGATGGGCGTTCGCGGGATGGGGTACAACGCTCTACTGGTGGGCAGGGATCCTCTACGTGGTTCAGGTCCGCCGCCTTGTCCGCGCGGACACCATGGCCGATTGAGCTCGCCGAATGGGCGGCCGTTAGTGGCCTCTGATGGCCCGCAAGCAGAACTGTGCGGGACAATCTGACGGGTGAAGTCGGCTATACCGTCGTCTCTTCAAGGAGGACGCTTCCGACATGAAGGCCGTCGTGATGGCCGGAGGTGAAGGCACCCGCCTTCGCCCCATGACCTCAAGCATGCCCAAGCCGCTCCTACCCGTGGCCAATCGCCCGATCATGGAGCATGTGCTGCGGCTGCTCAAGCGGCATGGGCTCAACGAGACCGTTGTAACCGTTCAGTTCTTGGCCTCGCTGGTCAAGAACTACTTCGGTGACGGTGAAGAGCTCGGTATGGAGCTCACCTATGCCAATGAGGAGAAGCCACTCGGTACTGCCGGCAGCGTCAAGAACGCCGAGGAGGCGCTGAAGGACGACACCTTCCTCGTGATCTCCGGTGATGCTCTGACCGACTTCGATCTCACCGATCTGATCAATTTCCATAAGGAAAAGGGTGCACTGGTCACTGTCTGTTTGACCCGTGTCCCGAATCCGCTGGAATTCGGCATCACCATCGTGGACGAAGAGGGCAAGGTTGAGCGCTTCCTTGAGAAGCCGACCTGGGGGCAGGTCTTCTCTGACACCGTGAATACGGGTATCTACGTCATGGAGCCCGAAGTTTTCGACTATGTCGAGGCCGATGTCTCCGTCGACTGGTCCGGTGATGTCTTCCCTCAGCTGATGAAGGAGGGCAAGCCGATCTACGGCTATGTCGCCGAGGGGTACTGGGAGGACGTCGGTACGCACGAGAGCTATGTGAAGGCGCAGGCGGATGTCCTGGAGGGCAAGGTTGACGTCGAGCTCGACGGCTTCGAGATCTCGCCCGGAGTGTGGGTCGCCGAAGGCGCCGAAGTACATCCCGACGCGGTACTGCGAGGTCCGCTCTACATCGGGGACTACGCCAAGGTCGAGGCCGATGTCGAAATTCGCGAGCACACCGTGGTGGGCTCGAACGTGGTCGTGAAAACCGGGGCCTTCCTGCACAAGGCAGTGCTGCACGACAACGTGTACATCGGTCAGCACAGCAATCTGCGTGGCTGCGTCGTCGGAAAGAACACCGACATCATGCGGGCCGCGCGCATCGAGGACGGCGCCGTCATCGGGGACGAGTGTCTCGTCGGCGAAGAATCGATCGTGCAGGGCAACGTCCGGGTCTATCCGTTCAAGACCATTGAAGCCGGCGCCTTCGTCAACACGTCGGTCATCTGGGAGTCCCGGGGCCAGGCACATCTCTTCGGCGCCCGCGGCGTGTCCGGGATCCTCAACGTGGAGATCACGCCCGAACTCGCCGTGCGGCTGGCGGGGGCGTATGCGACGACACTCAAGAAGGGGTCGACCGTCACGACGGCCCGCGACCACTCGAGAGGTGCTCGCGCACTCAAGCGGGCGGTCATCTCCGCGCTGCAGGCCAGCGCCATCGACGTACGGGACCTGGAGAACGTACCGCTCCCGGTGGCCCGGCAGCAGACCGGGCGGGGCAGCGCCGGCGGGATCATGATCCGGACGACGCCCGGGGTTCCGGATTCCGTCGACATCATGTTCTTCGACGGACGCGGGGCGGATCTGTCGCAGGGGAGTCAGCGGAAGCTGGACCGGGTGTTCGCGCGGCAGGAGTACCGGCGTGCGTTCCCGGGGGAGATCGGGGATCTGCATTTCCCGGCCAGTGTCTTTGATTCGTACACCGGCTCCCTGCTACGGAATGTCGACACCACCGGGGTTGCCGAGTCTGGGCTGAAGGTGGTCGTGGATGCCTCGAACGGGAGCGCCGGACTGGTACTGCCCAGTCTCTTGGGCAAGCTCGGTGTCGATTCGCTGACCATCAATCCCGGTCTCGACGAGTCGCGGCCCACGGAGACGGCGGACGCTCGTAGGTCGGGGATGGTGCGGCTCGGGGAGATCGTGGCGTCCGCGCGGGCAGCGTTCGGGGTGCGGTTCGACCCGGTGGGCGAGCGGCTGTCGCTCGTCGACGAGAAGGGGCGGATCATCGAGGACGACCGGGCGCTGCTCGTCATGCTGGATCTGGTGGCGGCGGAACGGCGTAGCGGGCGGGTGGCGTTGCCGGTGACCACGACGAGGATCGCCGAGCAGGTGGCGGCCTACCACGGGACACAGGTCGACTGGACGACGACGTCGCCGGACGATCTGACGCGCGTGGGGCGCGAGGAGTCGACGATCTTCGGTGGCGACGGTCGCGGTGGTTTCATCGTGCCGGAGTTCAGCAGTGTCTTCGACGGGGCGGCGGCCTTCGTACGGCTCATCGGTCTTGTGGCGCGGACGCAGCTCACACTCAGCCAGATCGATGCGCGGATTCCGCGGGCGCACGTCCTCAAGCGCGATCTCGCGACTCCCTGGGCGGTCAAGGGACTCGTGATGCGGCGCGTCGTCGAAGCGGCCGGTGACCGGTTCGTGGACACGACCGACGGCGTACGCGTGGTGGAGACTGACGGGCGTTGGGTGATGGTGTTGCCGGATCCCGCGGAGGCGGTCACGCATCTGTGGGCCGAAGGGCCCGATGACGCGTCCGCCCAGGCGTTGCTCGACGAGTGGTCCTCAATCGTGGACAGCGCCGGCCGCTGAGCTACGCGCGCGTGCCGGACGGCGCCCAAAGGGCCCGTTCGGCACGCCGGTGGGGCCATTCGGAGGTACTGGTTGCGACGTGCGACGATGTGCGGCATGCCGCAGCAGCCCCCCGTTCGGAGCACTCCTACGCGCCCCCCGCGCCCGGACGCCTCCATGTCGCTGCTCACCAACGTCATGGACCACAGCCTCGACGAGGGGTATGCCGAGGCGGCTGCCCGTAAGAATGCCGAAGGCGCCGGCGGTATGCCGAAGCCGTTGCGGGCGAAACTGGGACTGGCGGCCGGCCTGGTGCTCGCGGCCCTCGTGGTGACCGTGGGAGCGGCGCAGGCGCGGATAGCGGCTCCGGTCGTCGCCAAGGAGCGCGAGGAACTCATCGACCGTATCGACCGCGAGACGTCGGCGGCTGGCAAGCTCGAGGACAGCATCGACAAGCTCCGCGACGACGTGGGCGCGCGGCAGCGCGAGGCGCTGAAGAAGCACGGCGGTGACCAGGGTGAGCTGGTGGGCATCCTGTCGGGGGCGGTCGAAGTGCACGGCCCCGGTGTGAAGCTCGTCGTGAACGATGCCAAGGAAGCCGACCAGAGCGGTGACGGAGACGCACGCGAGACATCGGGCTTCTCCGACACCGGACGCGTTCGCGACCGCGACATGCAACGCGTGGTCAACGGACTGTGGGAGTCGGGCGCCGAGGCCGTCGCGATCAACGGACAGCGGCTGACGGCATTGTCCGCGATCCGGGCCGCGGGTGACGCGATACTGGTCGACAACAAGCCGCTGGTGCCGCCGTACACGGTGCTGGCGGTGGGGGACGGCCAGCGGCTGGGCACCAAGTTCCAGAGCAGTGGTGACGGACAGTATCTCAATGCTCTGAAGGAGAACTTCGGAATCCGGACCAGCATTTCCGTCGAGGACGACGTCAGGCTGCCCGCCGCACCGAGCGTGATCGTACGAACAGCAGAACCGAGCACAGAGAAAGGCACATCGTGATCGCCGTACTGGGCCTCGTCGTGGGAGTCGTGGCTGGATTGTTGGTCCGGCCCGAGGTTCCGGCGGTGGTCGAGCCGTATCTCCCGATCGCCGTCGTGGCGGCGCTCGACGCCGTGTTCGGAGGTCTGCGCGCGATGCTCGACGGCATCTTCGACGACAAGGTCTTCGTGGTGTCGTTCCTGTCCAACGTTGTCGTAGCCGCGCTGATCGTCTTCCTGGGCGACAAGTTGGGCGTGGGTGCCCAGCTGTCCACCGGTGTTGTGGTCGTCCTCGGTATCCGTATCTTCTCCAACGCCGCGGCGATCCGTCGGCACGTCTTCCGGGCGTGAGGCGGATGAGCGGCAAGGACGAGACCCCCGAGAACCCGCTGCGCAAGGAACTGCCCGAAGAAGTGCCGGCTGCCGCCTCCCCGGAGAAGCCGGATACCGAGTCTGAGCCGATCGGGCCGACTCTCACCGGCCGTCAGCGGCTGGTGAAGGGCCTGTGGCCGCCACGAGTGTCGCGGGCGCAACTCATCGTCGCCCTCCTGCTGTTCGGCCTCGGCTTCGGTCTCGCTGTCCAGGTGGCGTCCAACAGCGACAGTGACGGCGCCCTCCGCGGCGCGCGCCAGGAAGATCTCGTACGCATCCTCGATGAACTGGATGACCGTACGCAGCGTCTGGAGGAGGAGAAGCAGGGTCTCGAAGATCAGCGCACCGAGCTGGAGAACAGCTCGGACCAGGCTGAGGAGGCCCGCAAGCAGACGGTCGAGAAGGAGAAGCAACTCGGCATCCTTGCGGGCACCGTGGCGGCGCAGGGACCCGGCATCACGGTGACCATCGACGACACGAAGGGGACGGTCAAGGCCGACATGCTGCTCGACGCGATCCAGGAGCTGCGCGCCGCCGGCGCCGAAGCGATCCAGGTCAATGGTGTACGGGTTGTCGCCGACACCTATCTGACGGACGTGAGCGGCGGAGTCGGCGTCGACGGGAACAAGATCAGCGCCCCCTATCGTTTCAAGGTCATCGGCAAGCCTCAGGACCTCGAACCGGCCCTCAACATCCCCGGCGGGGTGGTGCAGACTCTGGAGAAGGAGCAGGCCACTGTCACGGTGGAGCGTTCGGACAAGATCGTCGTGGACGCCTTGCGACCGGCGAAGCGGCCTGACTACGCTCGGTCGTCCTCCCAGTGAGCCGGGGGCGCTTGGAGGCTGCTCCGCGAGGGCATGAGGTTGCGGGGGGTCGACGCACCGAATGGGTGGTGCGTGGTGGAAACTGTCTGGTGGACACGGACGTTGTGATGATGTCCGGCTCGACCGGTGTGTGTTGTCAGGGTTCGTCCTGCCCCACGGGCGGGTCTGTTTCGGTCAAGGGGAATCGCCCGTGAAGTTGTTTGCGAAGTTGTTCGGCAGGAGCACGCGAGAGGGTAGCGACAACGCCACTGCCCGGCATCGTGCTCCGCGCCATGGAGACGCCGAGGAGCAGGGGGATCGCCCGCTGTTCCGCGATCAGGTGGATGGTCCGGGCGGTGACATTTCCGGTGGTCAGGGCGCGCCGTCTGTTGACCCTGCCCAGTCCGGCCGCATAGGTTTCGGGGAACCGTCAGCCTCAAGTACGGGTGGAGGGTTTGCCTCCGACCCGTACGCGTCCAATGCCCCCGCGGGGCAGCCGCGGCAGGAGGATCCGTCCATGTCGGCCCTGGTGTGTACGAGGTGCGGGAACCGCAACGCGGAGGCGAGCCGCTTCTGCTCCAACTGCGGTGCGCCGCTGCGGGCCGGGGCGGTCCCGGAGCGTCCTTCGGAGACCACCTCGACGATCTCCATTTCGGGCATCGAGGCCTACGACGCCGAGGTCACCGGGCAGACGCAGATGCCGATGCTCTCGCCCGAGGCGCAGGCCGCCATCGACGCACTGCCGCTCGGCTCCGCGCTGCTGGTGGTGCGCCGCGGTCCCAACTCGGGCAGCCGCTTCCTGCTGGACGGTGAGCTGACCACCGCCGGTCGTCACCCGCAGAGCGACATCTTCCTCGACGACGTGACCGTGTCGCGCCGCCACGTGGAGTTCCGTCGCGCCCCTGACGGCTCGTTCACGGTGGCGGACGTCGGCAGCCTCAACGGCACGTATGTCAATCGGGAGCGGATCGACTCGGTCGCGCTGTCGAACGGCGACGAGGTGCAGATTGGCAAGTACCGGCTGGTCTTCTACGCGAGCCAGCGGGGCATCTGACCCTCCCCCAGACTCCGTCCGGGGGGACCCCCAGGAAGGTCCATGCTTCGAACACCGAGCGGCGGTGCCGGACACGGTACCGCCGCCGCGGACAACGGGCTGATGAGCATCGGCACGGTGCTGAACGTGCTGCGCGACGAGTTCCCCGAGGTCACCATCTCCAAGATCCGTTTCCTGGAGTCGGAGGGGCTCATCGAGCCGCAGCGGACCCCGTCGGGGTACCGGAAGTTCAGCACGGACGACGTCGAGCGTCTCGGCCACGTACTGAGGATGCAGCGGGACCACTATCTGCCTCTGAAGGTCATTCGCGAGCACCTGGACGCCATGGAGCGCGGTGAGGCGGTGCAGCTGCCGCCCCTGGGGCGCCAGCGTGACGGCGTGGTCCTCGGCGAGCCGGAGGGGCCGACGGCGGCCCGGATCGGCCGGGTCGAGCTGATGGCCGCCGCCGAGATCGGCGAGCAGGAACTCAAGGAGTGGGAGTCGTACGGGCTCATCACACCGTTGCCGGACGGGGGCTACGACGCCGAGGCGGTGACCGTGGCCGGGCTTGTCGTGGAACTCGGCCGGTTCGGTATCGAGCCGCGGCATCTGCGTGCCGTGAAGGCTGCCGCCGACCGCGAGGCCGGACTCGTCGACCAGGTCGTTGCCCCGCTCCGGCGTCACCGGAATCCGCAGACCAGGGCGCACGCGGAGGCGCAGACCAAGGAACTGGCGGGGCTTGCGGTGAAGCTGCACGCCGCGCTGGTGCAGGCGGCGCTAGGGGTGCGGCTGCCGTGACCCCGGGGTCCTGCGGGGCCTGGGATCGGCCGCCCATTCCGTGCCCGACTACCCAAAGGTGCCGAGCACGGCCTAGGGTTGCTGTGTGAACGAGCTCGACGTCGTAGGTGTCCGGGTCGAAATGCCCTCCAACCAACCGATCGTGCTCCTGCGTGAAGTGGGAGGCGACCGTTACCTCCCCATCTGGATCGGGCCGGGGGAGGCGACGGCGATCGCCTTCGCACAGCAGGGCATGGCTCCCGCGCGACCGCTGACCCACGACCTGTTCAAGGACGTGCTGGAGGCCGTCGGCCAGGAGCTGACCGAAGTGCGCATCACGGACTTGCGGGAGGGCGTCTTCTACGCGGAGTTGGTGTTTGCCAGCGGGGTCGAAGTCAGCGCCCGGCCGTCCGACGCCATAGCGCTCGCGCTGCGCACCGGTACGCCGATCTATGGCAGTGACGGGGTCCTTGACGACGCAGGCATCGCGATCCCGGACGAGCAGGAGGACGAGGTGGAGAAATTCCGCGAGTTCCTCGATCAGATCTCGCCCGAGGACTTCGGGACGAACAGCCAGTGAGCTTCTGGTGCCAACGTGCAGTGACTCTCCGGGCCCGTCGGACGACGGGCCGTGCGGCGGCCGTCCCCAGAGCATTCGGCTAGCCTTTCCCCGCGGTGGGACACGGGAAACCACTCTTAGGGTGATTATCACTCGGCGTGCCGAGTGTGGCGGTCGTTGACGCACCCCTGGTGGCTGCCTACCGTCGAGAAGGCAGGTCAAGGACGGAGGTCGGCGTGAGAAGCAGCGGCGACGGTACGGCTGGGGGTGCCCCGGGACGCAGTCTGGGGGAGAGCGGCCCGTACCCGCTTCACGGCAGCGCGGCCGATCACACACAGCGGCCGACGGCGGTACCGGGCGAGGGCGGGGTGGTGTCCGAGGAGGTCGGTTATCGCGGGCCCACGGCCTGCGCGGCGGCGGGCATCACCTACCGGCAGCTGGACTACTGGGCCAGAACGGGGCTGGTCGAGCCGAGCGTGCGGCCCGCCTACGGGTCGGGGACGCAGCGGCTCTACAGCTTCCGGGACGTCGTCGTCCTGAAGATCGTCAAGCGGTTCCTCGACACGGGTCTCTCGCTGCAGAACATCCGCACCACGGTCCAGCATCTCCGCGAGCGCGGGTTCCGCGATCTGGAGCGGATGACGCTGATGAGCGACGGGGCGACGGTCTATGAGTGTTCCTCGCCCGACGAGGTCCACGCGCTCCTCCAGGGGGGTCAGGGCATCTTCGGGATCGCCGTGGGCGTCGTGTGGCGGGACGTGGAGGGTGCGCTCTCGCAGTTGCACGGGGAGCGGGTCGACACGGGCGAGACCCTGGTCGGCCACAATCCGACGGACGAGCTGGCGCGGCGCCGCAATCGCGCGGTCTGAGGCGGCCGCGGCGTCCGGAGGCAGTCCGCAGCCCGAGGTCCGACAGGTGATGCCCCGGTGTACCGGGGCATTGTCAGTGGCGTAGGGCAGCATCGGACATGTGAGAGCCGCGCCCACGATCCTGCATCTCGACATGGATGCCTTCTTCGCCTCGGCGGAGCAGGCAGCCAAGCCGAGCCTGCGCGGGAAGGCGGTCATCGTGGGCGGCCTCGGACCGCGGGGAGTCGTCGCCACCTGCTCGTACGAGGCGCGGGTCTTCGGGGTGCATTCGGCGATGCCCATGGCCCAGGCACGCCGGCTGGCGCCGAACGCCGCGTATCTCGTGCCCCGATTCGGGCTCTACCGGGAGATCAGCGAGCAGGTGATGAAGCTGCTGCGGGACCTGTCGCCGCTGGTGGAGCCGCTGAGCCTGGACGAGGCGTTCGTGGACCTGGAGGCCGGGCAGGCGGCCTGGGACGAGGAGTCGGCACGGCTGGCCGGGGCTAGGCTGCGCGCCGACATCCGGACGGTGACGGGGCTGACCGGGTCGGTGGGACTCGCCGCCTCCAAAATGCTCGCGAAGATCGCCTCCGAGCAGGCCAAGCCGGACGGACTCGTACTGATAGAGCCGGGGACCGAACGGGCACTGCTCGCTCCCATGTCGGTGCGCATACTGCCGGGCGTGGGGCCCGCCACCGGGGACCATCTGCGGCGGGCCGGGATCGCCACGGTCGGGGAGATCGCCGAGGCGGGCGAGGACGAGCTCGTGAGGCTGCTGGGGAAGTCCCACGGGGTCGGGCTGTACGCCATGGCGCTGGCGCACGACGAGCGGCCTGTGGTGGCCGAGCGGGACACCAAGTCGGTGTCCGTCGAGGACACGTACGACGTGGACATCCACGACCGGGTGCGGGTGCGGATGGAGGTGCAGCGGCTCGCCGACCGGTGTGTGCGGCGGCTGCGGGGCGCCAGGCTGTCGGGGCGGACCATCGTCCTGAAGGTACGGCGGTACGACTTCTCGACGCTGACCCGGTCCGAGACGCTGAGGGGCCCCACGGACGACCCGGCGGTAGTGCGGGAGGCGGCCGGGCGGCTTCTGGAGTCCGTGGACACCACGGGCGGCGTACGGCTGCTGGGGGTCGGTGTCTCGGGGCTTGCCGACTACACGCAGGAGGATCTCTTCGCCCAGGCGCAGGCCGCCGCCGAGGAGCTGGAGCACTCGGTCGAGGAGGAGACGGAGCAGCCGGCCGAGGAGCCCGAGGCGCCCGCCGAGCGTCGGTGGAGTGCGGGGCACGATGTACGGCACGGTGAGTTCGGGCATGGATGGGTGCAGGGGAGTGGGCTGGGGCGGGTCACTGTGCGGTTCGAGACGCCCGACTCCGGGCCGGGCCGGGTGCGTACTTTTCGGACGGACGATCCGGAGCTGGAGCCGGCGGAGCCGCTGCCGCTGGTGGCGCGAAGACCTGGGGGCGCGGGGGAGCAGCTGCCGGGACGGGGTGTGTCCGACGCCGAGCCCGAGACGGCGTAGCCCGCAGCCGAGGCGATTCGGGCCGTGCGGGGCGTTTGTGGCGCTCCTTACGGGACGTCGTCCTTGCCTGCCAGGTGACCGAAGTCGTGGTCCGGGAGCGGGGGAGGGGGCGCCACGTCGAGGCCGTAGTGGTGGTAGAGCTGGATTTCCTGCTCGGGAGAGAGGTGGCGGCCGACTCCGAAGTCGGGGGCGTCCTTGATCAGGGCGCGGTCGAAGGGGATCCGCAGGGCGCCGTCGACGAATTCGCTGGGCTCCAGGGGTACGAAGGCGTCTCTGCTGAACAGGCCGGTGCGTATGGCCGCCCACTCCGGCGCTCCGGTCGCATCGTCGAGATAGACCTCGTCGACGGTGCCGATCTTGGAGCCGTTGCGGTCGAACGCCCTGCGGCCTATCAGGTTGCGCGGATCGATGTCGCTCTGCACGGGCCCTCCTGCTGCTCGCAACTCATCCCTAGGCACTACGAAAGAGCACTTTGAGGTGGGCGGCCACTCGGGGGAACCCCGCTGGTACCCTGGGCAACGGCTGCTGACCCCGTGCGGGAGAGTCCTCCAGGCTTCATCGGAGGCGCCGAAGGAGCAAATCCTCCCCGGAATCTCTCAGGCCCACGTACCGCACGGACGAGGTCACTCTGGAAAGCAGAGCGGGTGCCGACGGCTTCCGCTCTCACCGACGGTGAAAGCCGGTGCGCCTTCGTGGCGGACCGGTGAAACTCTCAGGTTGAGATGACAGAGGGGGAGGCCGTCGGGGTACCCGCGCCGTGGTGCCCCTCGAAGGTCGTCAGACCAGGAGGCCTCCTCAATGACCGCCCATCGCATTCCGCTCTCCGAGCTCGAACAGGGGATCCCCTTCGAGCAGCGCCACATCGGGCCCGACACCGAGGCCCGGGCCAAGATGCTCGCGCAGGTGGGATACGGCTCGTTGGACGAGCTGACGGCCGCCGCGGTCCCGGATGTGATCAAGAACGCCGACGCGCTCGAACTGCCGGGCGCGCGCACCGAGGCCGAGGTGCTGGCCGAGCTGCGTTCCCTGGCGGACCGCAACCAGGTGCTGGATTCCATGATCGGGCTCGGGTACTACGGGACGTTCACGCCGCCCGTCATCCTGCGCAACGTCATGGAGAACCCGGCCTGGTACACCGCGTACACGCCCTACCAGCCGGAGATCTCGCAGGGTCGGCTCGAAGCGCTGCTCAACTTCCAGACCGTGGTCGCCGAACTCACCGGACTGCCGACTTCCGGGGCGTCGCTGCTCGACGAGGGCACCGCGGCCGCCGAGGCCGTGGCGTTGTCGCGGCGCATGGGCAAGAACAAGAAGGGCCTGTTCCTGGTCGACGCGGACGCCCTGCCGCAGACCATCGCCGTGATCGAGACCCGTGCCGAGCCGACCGGCGTCGAGGTCGTCGTCGCCGACCTGAGCGACGGCATTCCCGCCGAGCTGGCCGAGCGTGAGATCAACGGCGTGCTCGTTCAGTACCCGGGTGCTTCCGGTGCCGTACGGGACATCAAGCCCGTCGTCGACCAGGCGCACGGACTGGGCGCCGTCGTCACCGTCGCCGCCGATCTGCTCGCCCTGACGCTGCTCACCTCGCCGGGTGAGCTGGGCGCCGACATCGCGGTCGGTACGACGCAGCGCTTCGGGGTGCCGATGGGCTTCGGCGGACCGCACGCGGGATACATGGCCGTGCGTGAGAAGTTCGCGCGGAGTCTGCCCGGCCGGCTCGTCGGCGTGTCGGTCGACGCGGACGGCAACAGGGCGTACCGGCTCGCCCTGCAGACGCGGGAGCAGCACATCCGCCGGGAGAAGGCGACCAGCAACATCTGTACGGCCCAGGTGCTGCTCGCCGTGATGGCCGGGATGTACGCCGTGTACCACGGGCCCCAGGGCCTCAGGTCCATCGCGCGGCGGACCCACCGTTACGCCACGATCCTCGCCGCGGGACTGAAGGCGGGCGGAGTCGAGGTCGTCCACGAGGCGTACTTCGACACGCTCACCGTGCGGGCGCCCGGGAAGGCCGCCGAGACCCTCGCGGCCGCGCGCGAGGGCGGGGTCAACCTGCACCTCGTCGACGCCGACCACCTGTCGCTCGCCTGCGACGAGACCACCACGCGGGCCCAACTGGGCGCCGTCTGGACCGCGTTCGGCGTGGAGGGCGACATCGAGGCGCTGGACGCGACGGCGGAGGACACGCTGCCCGCCGCGCTGCTGCGCACCGACGAGTACCTCACTCACCCGGTTTTCCACCAGTACCGTTCCGAGACGGCGATGCTGCGCTACCTGCGCCGGCTCGCCGACCGTGACTACGCGCTCGACCGCGGCATGATCCCGCTGGGCTCCTGCACCATGAAGCTCAACGGGACCACCGAGATGGAGCCGGTCACCTGGCCCGAGTTCGGGCAGCTGCACCCCTTCGCGCCGGCCGAGCAGGCGCAGGGCTACCTCACGCTGATCCGTGAGCTTGAGGAGCAGCTCGCCGAGGTCACGGGCTACGACAAGGTGTCGCTGCAGCCCAACGCCGGTTCGCAGGGCGAGCTGGCCGGTCTGCTGGCAGTACGCGGCTACCACCGCGCCAACGGCGACGACCAGCGCACCATCTGCCTCATCCCCTCCTCGGCGCACGGTACGAACGCGGCGAGCGCCGTGATGGCCGGGATGAAGGTCGTCGTCGTGAAGACCGCGGACGACGGTGAGGTCGACGTCGAGGATCTGCGCGCCAAGATCGAGCAGTACCGCGACGAGCTGTCGGTGCTGATGATCACGTACCCCTCGACGCACGGTGTGTTCGAGGAGCACGTCGCCGACATCTGCGCGCAGGTCCATGACGCGGGCGGCCAGGTGTACGTGGACGGTGCCAACCTCAACGCGCTGGTGGGGCTGGCCAAGCCGGGCCACTTCGGCGGTGACGTCTCGCACCTCAACCTGCACAAGACGTTCTGCATCCCGCACGGCGGCGGCGGTCCCGGCGTCGGTCCGGTCGGTGTGCGCGCGCACCTCGCTCCGTACCTGCCGAACCATCCGCTGCAGCCCGCCGCGGGGCCGGAGACGGGCGTGGGCCCGATCTCGGCGGCTCCGTGGGGCTCGGCGGGGATTCTGCCCATCTCGTGGGCGTACGTCCGTCTCATGGGCGGTGAGGGCCTCAAGCGGGCCACGCAGGTCGCCGTGCTCAGCGCCAACTACATCGCCAAGCGGCTCGAGCCGCACTATCCGGTGCTCTACACCGGTCCCGGCGGGCTCGTGGCGCACGAGTGCATCATCGATCTGCGGCCGCTGACCAAGGCGACCGGTGTGAGTGTCGACGACGTCGCCAAGCGGCTGATCGACTACGGGTTCCACGCGCCGACGATGTCGTTCCCGGTGGCCGGCACGCTGATGATCGAGCCGACGGAGAGCGAGGACCTGATCGAGATCGACCGGTTCTGCGAGGCGATGATCGCCATTCGCGCGGAGATCGAGCAGGTCGGCTCGGGCGAGTGGGCGGCGGACGACAACCCGCTGCGGAACGCTCCGCACACGGCTGCCGCGCTCGGTGGTGAGTGGGAGCACGCGTACAGCCGTGAGGAGGCCGTGTTCCCGGCGGGAGTCTCGGCCGCGGACAAGTACTGGCCGCCGGTGCGGCGGATCGACCAGGCGTACGGCGACCGGAACCTGGTCTGCTCCTGCCCGCCGCTGGACGCTTACGAGGAGTAGTCGCCCCCGGACATGCGTCAGGGCCGGCCCGGGAGTGCTTCCCGGGTCGGCCCTCGTTTCTGCGGGCGGCCTGCCTGTCGCCCGTGGTGCGCTGTGCGCTCAGGCGGCCGTCATCACCTGGTCGAGGACCCGCGGTCGGTGCGGGGCGATGATCTGGCCGTCCGGCAGAAGCTCACCGGTGTCCTCGAAGAGGAGGACGCCGTTGCACAGCAGGCTCCATCCCTGCTCCGGGTGGTGCGCCACGAGGAGCGCTGCTTCCCGGTCGGCGGAGTCGGCTGTCGGGCACGGTGGCTGGTGCTGGCACATGGATGGGATCTTTCGCTTCGGTGTGAGGTCGGTGATCGATGTCGTGTCTGTCCCGCGGCTCGAAGTGGTGCTCATGGCCGCCCCCCGTTTGTCTGATGGTCCGGAACCCAGTGTTGCCCTACGGGCGCCGATCCGCAGGGATTTCGCGGCAGCGCTCCTCACAGGTTCATGACGCATCACCCGGGCGGACGGTTCATTCCAACTGGGCTGTCCCTTCGGGTGGTTCGCGGTGGTCGGATGGGGCTAGTCCGGACGGGCCGGGCGTGCGCTGTGTCCCGGTGATGTCACTCGGTGCAGCGGCGTGCCCCGCGGCCCGGATGGGGGCGCGGGGCACGGAAGCCGGGGTGCGCTCAGGCGGGTGAGCCGAGCACGGAGCCGGGAGGCGCTCAGGCGGGTGAGCCGAGCAGCGGGGCGGGCGTGGGCGCGGATGTGGGCGCCGGCGTGAGGCGTTGGGTCAGAACGGGGAGCAGATCGGCCACGCGGTGCGGCCGGTGCGCGGCGATGCCGGGCGGCGCGGGCGCCAGCGGCACCAGGAGGTCGGTGGCGGCGGGGTGGCCCTCGGCGCCGTCGGCCTCGTAGTCGCCGTGCAGCCAGAGCGTGAGCATGTAGAGCTCGGGCACGGAGAGCAGACGGGGCTGGTAGGCCTGCGTCATCGTCTCCGCCTGGCGCAGGGCGCGCTCGGTGGCGGTGACGTAGGGGCCCTCGAAGAAGTGCGAGAAGGCCCAGCCGTCGGGGGTCAGCCTGGTCTCGGCGGCCGCCACGGCACGCTCGCCGCAGCGGATGAGGAAGCGCCACCCGGCGAGGCGGGTGGCCGAGGCGCCGTCCGGGGTGATCCGGTCGAGCACGTGGACGGGCAGCGGGAGCTCGGGCGTGGCGGGTCCCTGGGCGGCGCGCAGGGACGGGGTGCGCGCCTCGCGGACGGCGGTGGGAGAACCGAGTGCCGTGAGGACGGTGCGCAGGGCGGGCGCTGGAGCCGGGGGGACATGAAGCGGCATGGTGGGTCGCCTCTCATTCGACAGGCACAGGTGACGCGAGGGCGGGGGCGGACGACGCTGTCAGCTCTCGGGGTCAGAGGGGCGGGTGCGATGACCACGAGCGCCAACTCTCTGCCTCGTTCGCGGAGTTTATACGACACGTGTTCTGACGATGTTTCGTCTAGCCGGTCCGCTTATTAAGCGCAAGAGACAATTGGGTCGCTGTTACGAGCGTTTGGTCCTGGTTCTCCGCGGGTACTCGCCGATGACCTCGGAATACGCAGCCGAAGTGGACGGCCGGTTCTCGTCGGCGTTTTTCACGACAGTGCCGATCGTTGAAACTGCACACTGCCCCATGCCCCGTGAATGTGCCCGGAGGCAGTTGCGTTCAGCGTAGCGCCCGGTCGGCCTGTCCAGGGCGTTATCGATCACATTGCCTGGGCATCATCCCTCGTGACCCGGGACACCAGCGGCCGGTTCGTCGGGCTGCCCAGTCGAGGAGGGACACTTCGATGGGGGAGAAGGTCGAGGCGGTGCCGTTCGCGCTGTCCGATCGCCAGCGCTACCGCGCAAAGCTCCAGCAGTGTCTCGCGGGACTGGCGCGGTTGTTGGCGGAGAAGCGGTTCGACCGTCCCAAGAATCTCATGGGCCTGGAGATCGAGCTGAATCTCGCGGGCCCTGACGGTATGCCGAGAATGATGAATGCTGAAGTACTCGAACGTATAGCGAGCCGTGATTTCCAAACAGAACTCGCCATGTTCAATCTGGAAGTCAACATTGCTCCACACCGGCTCGGCGGCCGGGTATTCGATCGACTCGCCGAGGAGATACGCACCTCGCTCGCATACGCCCACCGGAAAGCGAACGAGGTCGATGCCGGAATCGTGATGATCGGCATTCTGCCGACACTCGCTCGGGACGACCTGGTCTCCGCGAACCTTTCCGACGTGGACCGCTACACACTGCTCAACGACCAGATCGTGGCCGCCCGCGGCGAGGACTTCGCGCTGGACATCGACGGCGTGGAACGGCTCAGCTGCACCTCGGCGTCCATCGCGCCCGAAGCGGCCTGCACCTCCGTGCAGTTGCATCTCCAGGTCACCCCGGGACGGTTCGCCGACGTGTGGAACGCGGCGCAGGCGGTGGCCGCCGCACAGGTCGCGGTCGGCGCCAACTCCCCGTTCCTGTTCGGCCGTGAGCTGTGGCGCGAGTCGCGGCCCCCGCTGTTCCTGCAGTCCACCGACACCCGCCCGCCCGAGCTCCAGGCGCAGGGAGTCCGTCCGCGCACCTGGTTCGGGGAACGGTGGATCTCGTCGGCGTACGACCTCTTCGAGGAGAACCTGCGCTACTTTCCGCCGCTGCTGCCCATCTGCGACGAGGAGGACCCGCACGGCGTCCTCGACGAGGGCGGCACACCCCGGCTCGCCGAACTCGTGCTCCACAACGGCACCATCTACCGCTGGAACCGCCCGGTGTACGGCATCGACGACGGCGTCCCGCATCTGCGCGTCGAGAACCGTGTGCTGCCCGCCGGCCCCACCGTCACCGACGTCATCGCCAACACCGCCTTCTACTACGGCCTCGTACGCGCCCTGGCCGAGGAGACCCGGCCCGTATGGACCCGGCTGCCCTTCGAGGCCGCGGCCGCCAACTTCGAGCACGCCTGCCGGTACGGCATCGAGGCACGCCTGGAGTGGCCACGGCGCGGCAGGTACGGCGGGACCACGCGGCTGCCCGCCGTGCAGCTCGTGCGGGACGAGCTGCTGCCGCTCGCGGCTGCCGGCCTGGACGCGTGGGGCGTCGAACCTGCCGACCGGGACCTCTACCTCGGCGTGATCGAGGAGCGGTGCAGGCGGCGGGCCAACGGGGCCACCTGGCAGTCCAGGACGTTCCACCGGGCGCTGGAGAGCGGCATGGGGCGGGAGGCCGCACTGGCCGCCACGACCAAGCGGTACTGCGAGCTGATGCACCTCGGCGATCCGGTCCACACCTGGCCGGTCGGATTACCGGAGCCCGCGATTCCGATGGGCTGATCGACTGGGCTGACCGGGTGGCCTGATCGGCTCCGGGCCGGGCTGATCAGTTCTGGCTGCCCGCCCCCACGATGGCCTTGAGGATCACCGAGTGGATCTGGGACGGGTCGGTGACCTGGTGGCCCGAGCCGCCGGTCGCCTCCGCGATCTCGTCGAGCTCGTCCCTGTCTGCCTCCGGGCCCACGGCGATCGCGATCAGCGGCACCGGGCGCTCCGGGTCGGTGAGCTTCCGGAGCTCGGCGATGAGGCCGGCGCGCGAGATGCTCCCCGGGTCCTGATTCACGCCGTCGGTCAGCAGCACCACCGCGTTGAACTTGTCCGGCACGTACGAGGCCGCGGCCGCCTTGTACGCCGCCAGCGTGGTGTCGTACAGGCCGGTCGGGCCGTCCGGGACAGGCTTCAGGCCGCTGAAGGCCGCCGACAGCCGGTCCCACTGGGTGCCGTCGCCCGCACGGTCGCCGAGCCGCTCGGTCGGTACGAGGACGCGGTAGTCGCGCTTGCCGTCGAGCTTGGTGGAGAACTCCCAGAGCCCGATCTCGTCCTCAGGGGTGAAGGTGGCCAGGGCCTGCAGCAGCGATGCCTTGGTCACGTCCATACGGGACTGGTCCGTGCCCGGCACCGGCTTCGACATGGACGCGGAGGCGTCGACGACCGTGGTGAGCCGGGCGCTCTGCACCGTGATCGTCCACAGGCCGAGGGCCTCCTCGATCTCCTTGTCCGTGGGCGGTTCGGCCAGCAACTCTCCGTACGGCTGCGGGCTGCGGCCGCCCGCCTGCGTGATCAGTTCCTTCGAGGTGTCGTCCTCCGTGCGGAAACCGTGCTTCGCCAGGATCTTCCGTCCGCCGGGCTCGCCGAGCAGAGTCATGAACCGCAGCGCGGCCCGGCTCTCGTCCGTGGTCAGCGCGGGCTCGTCGACCAGGGCGAACGGGTAGTCGAGCCGTGGTGACCCGTCCTTGGGATAGAAGAGGTCGAGGTCGTCGCCGCTGTCCGCCGACGTGTTGTACGCGAACGCCGCCTGCTCGGAGAGGATCAGCGCCTGGTTGCGCTTCGGGTTGCCCTGCTCGGTGCCGGAGAGGTCGCGCGGCAAAGTGTCCAGGACCTGGCTGTCGCTCTCGGAGATGCGCTGCGAGAGCGCCTTCGCCATGGCCGCCGCCACGGTGTCGCCGTCCGTGGACCTGCTCGCGGCCTGGGTCAGCCGAGTCAGGGCGAGCAGACCGGACGCACTGCGCGACGGGTCGCCCGCGCCGAGCTTCAGGCGGTCACTCGTCGTCGTAGCCCCCGCCAACTCGCTCCAGGTATACGTCTTGTCGGGCCACCCGAGGGATTTCGCAGCCGTCGGGATCATGGCGACGCCGACCGGGGTGAAGGCGACATTCCCCGTCGGTGTCACTCGAGTCGACCTGTCGTCCGCCAGGATCCGGTCCAGCCACACCTCCGAGTCCGGGACCCAGACATCGAAGTCGGTGGCGCTCTCATCCCGCGAGCGCAAGGCGTCCGTGACCTTGTACGCCTCCCGCGCGGTCACCCGGATGTCCAGGCAGCTGCCGTCGGAGGTCACGTCGTTGTCGCGGGCGTAGTCGGCCGCGTCCTTGAGTGCCGGCACGATGCCAGGAGCCGCGGCGATCCTGAGGCGTACCGCGCTGTCCCGGCAGGACGAGCCGAAGGAGAGCGGGCCGCCGTCCAGCGCGACCGCCGTGCCTGCGGCGACGACTGCGAGCGCGAGGATCGTCCCGATCGCCACGCCGCGGCGCCGCGCGCGCCGCCGGGGGCCGGTGACGCCCGTCCGGAACCCGTCAGGCAAGCTGTGACGTCCCATGGCGGTGGTATCCCTCCCCGGTCGGGCCTGGAGCCGTGAAGTGGCCGACTGATATGGCGTGGGGGGAGGTACGGCCGATACGGCGTCCGTCCCCTCGACAGCCTGTCGCGGGCGATCTTCGCAACTTCTTTCGAGACCCTAGCGGGGCGAAGATGGGGATGAGACGGGATTACTCAACTGGAGGCACGAGTGCAGGCGGAGACGGGGCCGGTGGCCGATTCTTTTCCCGATGAGCGGCCGGCACGGCGAATTTTCCGCGATGAAACGCTACTCGTGCTGGGGGTTTCGCTTGGGGCGAGCGGAGTCTCCGCACTGATCAGCTTTGTCGGGTCTGTCACCAAACCGGGAGGTCTGAAGGACCAGGCGGCCACGCTCAACGCCTCGGCCGCCCCCGGCCGCCCGTGGCTCGACCTGGCATGGCAGCTGTTCGGCATCGCGTCGGCGCTGGTGCCGGTGGCCCTTGTCGCGCACTTCCTGCTGCGCGAAGGGAAGGGGTTGCGCACGCTCGGGTTCGACCGCACCCGCCCGTGGCCGGATCTGGCTCGGGGCGCCGGGATCGCCGCGGTGATCGGCAGTTCGGGCATCGCCTTCTACCTGGCGGCACGCGGACTCGGCTTCAACCTCACCGTGGTCCCCGAGGCACTGCCCGAAGTCTGGTGGAAGTACCCGGTGCTGATCCTCTCCGCGATCCAGAACTCGGTCCTGGAGGAGGTCATCGTCGTCGGGTATCTGCTGCGCCGCCTCGACCAGTTGGGCTGGACGCCGGTCACCGCCTTGGTGGCCAGCTCCGTGCTGCGCGGCTCGTACCACCTCTACCAGGGCATCGGCGGGTTCATCGGCAACATGGTGATGGGCGTGGTCTTCGTCTACCTGTACCGCCGCTGGGGCCGCGTCGGACCACTGGTGGTCGCCCACTCGCTCCTCGACATCGGGGCGTTCGTCGGATACGCGCTGCTGGCGGGCAAGGTCGGGTGGCTGCCCACGGCGTGAGCCGGTGGGGAGGGGTGAGCTCAGGGGGCACGCGAAGGGCTTGCGAATGGCAGAAGGGGGCGTCGGCATTCTCGTACGCCCCCTTCGTGCTGTTTACGCGAGCAGCTCGCCCTCGATGACGGTGACCGCGCGGCCGGTGAGCAGCGTCCTGTCGCCGCGTAGCCCGGTGCGGACGCGGCCCGAGCGGGACGAGGCCTGAAGGCCGGTGAGGTCGGTGCGGCCGAGGCGCTCGGACCAGAAGGGGGCGAGGGCTGTGTGGGCGCTGCCGGTCACCGGGTCCTCGTCGATGCCGACGTTCGGGAAGAAGCACCGTGACACGAAGTCGTAGTCCTGGGCGGGGTCTTCGGCGAGGGCCGTGGCGATGATGCCGCGCTCGGAGTGGCGGGCGAGGGAGTTGAGGTCGGGGCTCAGACCCCGGACGGTCTTCTCGTCGGAGAGTTCCACCAGCAGGTCGCCGACGTTCGGGCCGGTGTCGTGGGTGGTGAGCGGCTCGGCGCCCAGGGCCTCGGCGAGGCCCGGCGGGACCTCGACCGGGGTGAGCGGGGCGGTCGGGAAGTCCAGCGTGACGGAGCCGTCGTCGTGTGCGGTGGCGATGAGCACGCCGCTTCTGGTCGCGAACCGTACGGGGCCGTCGGCGACTCCCGTGGTGGCCAGCACGTGCGCGGTCGCGAGTGTCGCGTGGCCGCACATCGCGACCTCGGCGGCGGGCGTGAACCAGCGCAGCGCCCAGTCGGCCCCACCGCCCTCCGGGAGGGGGTGGGCGAACGCGGTCTCGGAGTGGTTGACCTCCAGGGCCACGTGCCGCATCCAGGCGTCGTCCGGGAAGGACTGGGAAGCGTCGAGGATGAGGACCCCGGCCGGGTTGCCGGCGAAGGGGCGGCCGGTGAAGGCGTCCACGATTCGAATCCGCATGAGGGCAACGCTAGGGGCGAGGAAAGGCACAGGCCAAGGCCAATTCGGGGTGGGTGGACTGGTGGTGCGCGTCCCGGTGGTCCGTGGTTCCTGTTGGGTCGGCGGGGTTGGGTCGGGGAGGTGCGGTCGTCGTGACCGTGGTGGCGGGCCGGGTGGGTTTCGGGGCGCGGCTCCGGTCGTGACCGGGAGGGCGCGTCGGGCGGTGCACGGACGGGGCACGGACGGTGTCTCCATTCGCGGGGCTGTGATCGCCGCGCGGGTCGCGAGGGTGTCGGCTCTCGCCGTTCCTTCGTGTTTCGGCTGGTCACGGCCCTGAGGGTCCTCGCTGTCTCAGCGGAGATTCCGTGAATCTCAGCGAAGGCGAACGGGCGCCCGTCAGTCTCACCGAAGGCTGAGCCCCTGCCGGCTTCGGGCTGGGGTGCGGTGGAAGCTCTGTCGCGCGCGTACGGCGACGAGGCGTTGGAGCGTTTGAGCTGGAGGCCCGAGGCTGCTCCCTGTCGCGATGAGTTCCGGCCGGGGCGCGAGTCTGTTCTGGTGAGCGTTGGAGGAAGCCGTACGACGCTGCCCGGCACGAGACACCACGGAGGACACATGACGACCACGCCGAGTGACCCGACCACGGCACTGCCCGGCCGTCCGCCCGTCGTTGACCTGGCCACCTGGCAGGCCGCCCGTGACAAGCTGCTGGTCCGCGAGAAGGCGCACACCCGTGAGGGCGACGCGATCGCCGCGGCCCGGCGGCGCCTGCCCATGGTGGAACTCGACGGGACGGTCGAGGTCGTCGGACCCGACGGCCCGGTCGCGTTCCTGGACCTGTTCCAGGGGCGCGACGAGCTCGTGGTCTACAAGCACATGTGGTACGACGGCGCGCCGCACCAGGGGCAGTGCGAGGGCTGCACCACCACGGCCTGGCACCTTAAGGACGCGGTCTACCTCAACGCCCGCGGCGTCTCGTTCGCCATCCTGACCACCGGCCGTTGGGACGAGGTGGCCTCCTACGTCGAGTTCATGGGTTACACCCAGCCCTGGTACTCGGTTCGCGACGTGGCCGCGCCGGTCGGCGGGAGCATGGGTTACATCACCTGCTTCCTGCGCGACGGCGACCGCGTGTTCCTCACCTACTCCACGACGGGCCGTGGCAACGAGCGGGTCAACGGGTCCCTCGGCCTGCTCGACATGACGCCTTACGGCCGCGGCGAGGCGTGGGAGGACAACCCCGAGGGCTGGCCCGAGGGGCGCAACCCGTGCTGGTCCTGGCGCGCGGACGCGGACGGGAACTCCACCTGGGGCCCGACGAGCCGCCCCGTGCCGCAGTGGACCCGCCCCGGCGCGACCCCCGTGGAGACCCTCGGCCGGCACGGCCACCACCACTGACGCACCCTTGTCGACGGCGTCGGCAAGGGTGCTGGGTGCCGGGCGGAACCTTCGGACGATGCGAACGGCCCTTCGTGCGCTCGATCGGTGGGTGGTTCGCCCGGGAGGTGAAGGGCTCCTGGTAGGAGGGGGCTGTCCTGGCTTGCCGGTCCTACCAGGAGTCCGGGTCCGCGTGTCGTCCACGGGCCAGTCCTTGTCCTCCAAGTGCCAGTATTTGTCATGCCCCGCTCATGACTGCGGTGGTGATCGTCCGTCGCGACGGCACTCCTGCCGGCGTTCAGCGGTCCGTAGGGGGTGTCCCGCAGGCGCTGGTCCGCCGCCTCCCGCACCGAGGCGACCACCCGGGCGGGCATCGTCACGCCGGTCGTCAGCGCGCGCCGCTCGCGCAGCAATCCCACCGCCGCGTCGAACAGCGCCTTCCGGCCCTCCCGGTCGTCCAGGCCCGCGCCGCCACCCATGCGCGCAACTCGCTTCCGCCTCGCACCCTCCGTGTACTTCAGAGTTCACGCAGGTCCCGCACGTGTTTGAACCGGGTCTTCCACCGCTGTCCGCCGTACGTCTTTGGCGCCGAGGAGTCGGCGAGTCAGCGAGTCGGCGAGTCGGCGAGTCGGCCCAGGTCAAAGCACTCTCAGGCGTGCGATGGGCTCAGGGGGGTTTAGGGGCCGGTTTCGTTCCGAGGTTCCTCGGCCCCCTCATCGGGTTGCCGCAACGCCGTACCCCGCCGAGCGGCGCGAGCGTCCGAGCCCTCGGCCGAGGCTTGTCAGGCGAGCTGTTCCGATATATCGTTGAAGCATCGCGACAGATCAACGACTGAATGGAGTGATTGCGATGCGTTCCCATGGAGAGGAATTCGGACCGGGCTTCGGCCCCGGTCCTGGACGTGGACACGGCGGGCCCGGCCGGGGCGGCTTCGAGGGGCGGCGTGCCGCCTTCGGTCCCTTCGGACCCGGTTTCGGTGGTCCCGGCTTCGGTCCGGGCCCCTGGGGCGGGCGCGGAGGCCGGGGCGGACCGCGGGGCAGGGCGCGGCGCGGTGACGTACGCGCGTCGATCCTGGCCCTGCTCAAGGACCGGCCCATGCACGGATACGAGATGATCCAGGAGATCGCCGAGCGCAGTGGCGGGGCGTGGAAGCCCAGCCCCGGCTCGGTGTACCCCACGCTTCAGCTGCTGGAGGACGAAGGCCTGATCAGCAGCGCGACCGAGGGCGGCAAGAAGCTGTTCTCGCTCACCGAGGCGGGCCGTGCCGCGGCCGACGAGGGTCCCGACGCGCCCTGGGAGGACGCCGGGCGCGGGGTCGACTGGGAGGCGCTGAGCGACATCCGCCAGGCCGGCTTCGGTCTGATGGAGGCGTTCGGGCAGGTCTGGAAGACCGGCAGCAAGGAACAGCGCGAGAAGGCGCTGTCCGTCATCAACGAAGCCCGCAAGAAGCTGTATCTGATCCTCGCCGACGAGGACTGATGGCCCGCAAGTAGGGGGGTACTTCGATCTCGAAGTACCCCCCTGAGTGTGTGTTGGCGTCGAAGCCCCGGATGGTGCCGTCCTAGGCCACCATCCCGCCCAGTTTGCGCAGGGACTCGTTGAGGGCCGCCGTCGCCGAGTCCTTCAACTTGCCCGCCATCAGTGAGACGGCGGCGCCCGTGAACTCGCCGTCGATGCGGACCGTCGTGGCCTCGCCGTCAGGGGTCAGTGTGTAGCGCGTGGCGACGGTCACGGCCATCGGGCCCTTGCCGCGGATCGCGAGCGTACGGGCGGTCTCCAGCTCCTCGATGGTCCACTCGACCTCGGCGGGGAAGCCCATGAGCTTCATGTTCTCCTCGAAGGTGCCGCCCACTTCGAGGGTTTCGGGGCCGCCTTTCGGGAAGCTGGTGTGGGTGGAGTTCCACTCGCCGTACGACGAGAAGTCCGTGAGCTGCGCCCAGATCTTCTCGGCGGGCGCCTCGATCCGTGCTTCCGCGCTGACTTCGGCCATGCGACCACCCCTTCGTCTCGGGCGCTGCGCCGAGCGCAGCTACGGTGTCGCGGAACGTAGCCGCAGGCCCTGGAACATTCAATACTGATGAACCGTCAGAAAGTGTGGAGGCGGCCTCGGCGTCGGGGCCTCCGCGGTGCGCCAGTGGGAGGCAGGGGTCAGACCTGGCGTATCACCGCCGCGTCGAACAGGTCCCACGCGCGCGGGAAGGGCCCCTCGTCGTGGCAGTGCCACGCTTCCCAGAACAGGTCGGCCGGCAGCGCGTCCTCGGGTGCGTAGACCCGGTACACGTACTGCCTGCCGTCGATCGCCGGCAGAGCCACCAGCCAGCACCCGCTCTCCATGCTCCTGTGGACGGGCGCCGGAGCGATGCGGTTGCGCGTGAGGCGCGGGGCAAGGCGGCGCGCGCCGCCGAGGGAGAACGCCGCGATGTCCTCCGTAAGGAGGAGGGACCGGGTGTGGATGCCCACCCTGTGTTGGAGGCGGAAATGCTTCCGTGCGGGGATGACCGAACGCGGAGTGGCTGATGAGGTAGGGGATGTGCGACCCCGTATCCCCCACCAGCAGGCCGCCGAGCGCGGCCCGGTCCCCGTGGACATCGAGGCCCGGCTCGACGCGGAGCTGGCGTCGGTGGTCACCGGTGCGCGCAGGCGGGCGTTGCGAGACGGGGACCGGCAGATCGACACGGCCCACCTGCTGCACACGCTTCTGGAGTCCGACCCCGAGGTGCGCGCCGTCTTCGACAGCGCCCCGCAGGTCGCACGGCTGCTCGGCTATCTCGTCCAGCGCAGCATCGGCTACGGGCTGCGCTGGCAGAGCTCTGTCGAGGACTCCGGTGCCGTGCCGACCGTGATCGAGGGCGGGTGGTCGCCGGTCGCGGCTCGCGCCATGGAGGCCGCGTGCGAGTGGGCCGTACGGCGGGGCGACGAGCTCGCGGGCGGAGTCGACCTGTTCGCGGCGATCGTGACCGATCCCGAGTCGCGGGCGGTGGAGGTGCTGGGGCGCGCCGGAGTGGATGTGCCGGCGTTGCTGGCGCGGATCGGGACCGCGGCGGGGCGGGGCATAGAGGCCTGAGGCCGGGTGGGGCACAGAGCCGGAGGCTGGGTGGGGCACACAGCCTGAGGCCGGGTGGGCGACGGGGCAGTGGGTGCGCGCCGGGGGTGGCGGTCCACGGAGTCTGTCCGGCGGGCGAACTCCGGCCCCCCGGTGAGCAGCGGCGAGGGCGAGCCTTGACCTGCGCCCGAGTCGGTCCCGGTGTGTGTCTCGGCACTCGGCGCGTCCAGTCGTTGAGACAGGTGCCATTGGGTGTGACGCTCATGTCATCGCCTGTCATCATGTGGCGGTGCATACGTCTGAGAGCAGTCAGGGCAGGCGGGGGAGGGGCGTCGGGCTGGGCCTCGCGCTCGTGTCGGCGGTCGCCTTCGGGGGATCCGGTGTCGCGGCGAAGCCGTTGATCGAGGCGGGGCTCGACCCTCTTCACGTGGTGTGGCTGCGCGTCACGGGTGCCGCGCTGGTGATGCTCCCGCTGGCCGTGCGGCACCGGGGGCTGCTGCGCGAGCGTCCCGCGCTGCTCGCGGGGTTCGGACTCCTCGCCGTGGCCGGTGTGCAGGCCTGTTACTTCGCCGCGATCTCCCGGATCCCCGTCGGGGTCGCGCTGCTCGTCGAGTACCTGGCGCCGGCGCTGGTGCTCGGCTGGGTGCGGTTCGTGCAACGGCGGCCGGTCACCCGAGCCGCCGCCCTCGGGGTCGTACTCGCCGTCGGCGGTCTCGCCTGCGTCGTCGAGGTGTGGTCGGGGCTGAGTTTCGACGCCCTCGGCCTGCTGCTCGCACTCGGCGCCGCCTGCTGCCAGGTCGGCTACTTCGTCCTGTCCGACCACGGCGGCGACGCGGGCGAGGAGGCCCCGGACCCGCTCGGCGTCATCGCGTACGGACTGCTTGTCGGCGCGCTCGTCCTGACGGTCGTCGCGCGGCCGTGGGGGATGGACTGGTCGGTCCTCGGCGGCAGTGCGGACATGGACGGTACGTCCGTCGCGGCCTCGCTGCTGCTGGGCTGGATCGTGCTGATCGCGACCGTCATCGCCTATGTGACCGGCGTGGTGGCCGTGCGCAGGCTCTCGCCGCCGGTGGCCGGTGTCGTGGCCTGTCTCGAAGCGGTCATCGCGACCGTGCTGGCCTGGGTCCTGCTCGGTGAGCACCTGTCGATGCCGCAGATCGTCGGCGGTGCGGTGGTTCTGTTCGGTGCGTTCATCGCGCAGTCTTCGACGCCGGCCAAGGCCGCACGGGCACCGGTGGCGAGCGGCGGGGACGACGCCGAAAAGGAATTGTCGGCGCGGGGCAGCGCCGCCTAGGCTGCCGATCATGCATTCTGACGCACTCGTTCTTCCGCCGCCGGCCGCCTGAGGCGGGCCCTCCGGAATCCCCGCCCGGCCACTGGCCGGGCGGAACGGTGCTGCCCGCAGATGAAGTCCGAGGACCTTCCGCGCTGACGTGCCCTGTGCCCCGTAGGCACGACGCACGAGCGCGACGCGGTCCTTCACCGAACTTCTGCGTATCTGCGGAGAGAACACGTGTCGAATGCTGCTTCCGGCCTGCCCATCGGGCGAGGCCTCCTCTATCTGACCGTCGCCGGCGCCGCCTGGGGCACCGCGGGCGCGGTCGCCTCGCTCGTCTACCGGGCGAGCGACATGGGCCCCGTCGCCCTGTCCTTCTGGCGCTGTGCCGGGGGACTGGTCCTGCTGCTCGCCGTCCGGCCGCTGCGGCGCCGGTCACGCTCCACCGAACGACCCCGCCTGCCCCTTCGTACGCGCCTGCTGCGGACCGGCGTCACGGGCCTCGGGCTCGCCGTGTTCCAGACCGCGTACTTCGCCGCCGTCGAAGCCACCGGACTCGCCGTGGCCACCGTCGTCACCCTCGGCGCCGGTCCTGTTTTCATCGCGCTCGGGGCGCGGTTGACCATGGGGGAGCGGCTCGGGCGGGGCGGATTCGCCGCTGTCGCCGGGGCGCTCGCCGGGCTCGCGGTGCTGGTGCTGGGCAGCGGGGACGCGACGGTCAGGCCATGGGGCGTCCTGCTCGCGATCGTGTCCGCCGCCGGGTACTCCGTGATGACGCTCCTGACCCGGTGGTGGGGGCGCGACGGCGACGTCGACGTGTCCTCCACCACCGTGGGAGCGTTCGCCGTCACGACCCTGTGCCTGCTGCCGTTCGGCCTCGCCGAGGGGCTGGTGCCGCACACCGCCGCACCCGCCCAGGTCATCGCTTTGTTGGCGTACATCGCGGCGGTACCGACGGCCCTCGCCTACGCCCTGTACTTCGCGGGCGCCGCTGTCGTCCGCTCGGCCACCGTCTCCGTGATCATGCTCCTGGAACCGGTGAGCGCGGCGGTGCTGGCCGTCGGGCTGCTCGGCGAGCGGCTCACCGCGGCGACGGTCGCGGGCACGTCGCTGATGCTCGGGTCGGTCGCGGGGCTCGCGTTCGCGGAGACGAGGGGCGCGGGGGCCGCGGGGCGGGCGCCTGAGGAAGCGTCGGCGTTGCTCTGAACGAGCTTCTGCTACCGGCCGTGTGGGCTCCACCTTCGTAGGGCCCACACGGCCGGTCACTCCTGACAGAGCATCAGAGCGCAGCCAGGTAGTCGGGGAGCTCGATGCCGGGGGCCAGGTCGTCGGCGGGGAGCGGGGGGCCGTATCCCTTGCGGAGTGGGAGGACTCCGGTCCAGTGCGGCAAACCGAGGTCCTCGGGATCGTCGTTCGGGCCGCCGGTGCGCAGCTTGGCGGAGACCTCCGCGAGGTTCAGGCGGAGTACGGCGGTGGCGGCCAACTCCTTGGCGTTGGCGGGCCGGGAGTCGTGGGAGCGGCCGGGCACCACGTGGTCGACCAGCGAGTCAAGGGCTTCCCGCTTCTCGTCCGGGTCCGTCACCTGGTGGGCGACGCCGTGCACCACTACGGAGCGGTAGTTGATCGAGTGGTGAAAGGCCGAGCGGGCCAGCACCAGGCCGTCGACGTGTGTGACGGTGAGGCAGACCGGCAGGCCCGGGTCGGCCTGGCCCGCCATACGCAACGGGCGCGAACCCGTCGAGCCGTGCACATAGAGGCGCTCGCCGACCCGGCCGTACAGCGTGGGCAGCACGACCGGCGCCCCCTCGCGGACGAAGCCCAAGTGGCAGACATACCCCTCGTCGAGGATCGAGTGCACCATCTCGTGGTCGTATGCGGCGCGATTCGCGGAGCGGGTGGGGACGGTGCGGTCGGTCGGGGTGTAGGTGGCGGGGTGCGGGGCGGCCGTCTCCGTCATGTGGCTCTCCAGGTCTCCGTTGCCAATTGACATCTGTTCTCGCAGGTACGCCGTTGTCATCCGCTCTGGCGTGTACGCCGCGCGCCTGACTCCGTGCTCGCCTTGCGCAGCAGCATTGCACTAGTGCATACTCTGCTTTGTGCTAGGAGAGTATCGGATCGAGGGAAAGCGCGCAGCCGAGATTGCGGCCGCCGTCGAGCGGGCGGTGGGCGCGGGGGAGCTGGGCCCCGGACAACTACTGCCGCCCATGCGGGAGTTGGCGGTCCAGCTGGGCGTGAATCCCAATACCGTCGCGGCCGCCTATCGCACGCTGCGAGAGCGCGGGGTCATCGAGACCGCGGGTCGGCGCGGCAGCCGCGTACGGCCCAAGCCCGTGACGACGGCCCGTGAGCTGTCGCGTCCGGACGTACCTCCCGGCGTGCGGAACCTGTCCGACGGCAATCCGGATCCGGCCCTGCTGCCCGCGCTCGCTGAGGCGTTCGCGGAGGCCGCGGCGTACGCGGACCGCGAGCCGGTGCTCTACGGAGAGGCCGCCGTGGAGCCGGAGTTGGCGCGGATCGCCCGCGCGGCCCTGGACGCGGACGGCGTGCCGGACGGGCCGGTCGTGGTCACCTCCGGATCGCTCGACGCCATTGAGCGCGTGCTGGCCGCCCACCTCAGGCCCGGAGACGCGGTCGCCGTCGAGGACCCGGGCTGGCACAGTGTGCTCGATCTCGTGCCGGCGCTCGGGCTGCGGACGGTCCCGGTCGGCGTCGATGACGAAGGGCCGCTGACCGACGACGTACGAGCCGCCCTGGAAGCGGGGGCGCGCGCCCTGATCGTCACCGACCGCGCGCAGAACCCGACCGGCGCCGCGGTGAGCGCCACGCGTGCGCGTGCGCTGCGTTCTGTGCTCGAGGCGTACCCGGAGACCCTGCTCATCGAGGACGACCACGGTCATCGCATCGTCGATGTGCCCATCCACCCGCTGGCCGGCGTCACCCGGCACTGGGCCTTCACCCGCTCGGTCGCCAAGGCGTACGGGCCCGACCTGCGGCTCGCCGTGCTCACCGGCGACTCCGTCACCGTGGATCGCGTCCAGGGGCGGCAGCGGCTGGGGCCGGGCTGGGTGAGCCGGCTGCTGCAACGGGCCGTTGTGCGGCTGTGGTCGAGCGATGCGTTGGACTCGCGGGCTGTGGCGGCGGCGTACGGGCGGCGGCGGAACGCGCTGATCGGTGCGCTCGCTGAGCGTGGCATCGCGGCGCACGGGCGCAGCGGGATGAACGTGTGGGTGCCCGTCCCGGACGAGACCGGGGCCGTCGCGCGGCTGCTGCACTCCGGCTGGGCCGTCGCCCCGGGTGCCCGTTTCCGGATGAGCGCGCCGCCCGGGCTGCGGATCACCGTATCCACGCTCGAACCGCACGAGGTCGGGGCGGTGGCGGACGCGGTCGCCTCGGCTGTCGGGCCGGCGCCTGGGCGGCGTTACGTATGACTCACGTCTGAGTCCGGGCGCGGCGACGCGCGGTGCCTGGGCGGGGTTGCGTCGATGCCTTGGGGCTTGACTGGGCCGATGCCTTGGGCCTGGACTGGGTGAGTGCCGCTCCCGCCAGCACGATGACCGCGCCCACCGGCGTCGACCAGGTCAGCGATTCGCCGAGGATCGCCACGCCCGCGGCCGTGGCGATGACCGGGATGAAATACGTGACCATCTGGGCCGTCGTCGGACCGACCTCGGCGACCAGGCCGTACTGGACGAGCATGGCGACGCCCGTGCCCAGCGTGCCGAGCGCGATGATCGCGAGCAGCGGCATGACCGCGAGGCGGGTCGGCAGCGTGGTGAACAGAGGTGTGACCACGGCCAACTGGGCGGTGGCCAGCAGCAGTTGAGCACCGCTCAGTGACAGGTTCGAGTGGCTGGAGCCGGCCAGTGTGCGGCGGACGTAGATCCAGCCGATCGGGTAGCTGAGCGAGGCCAGCAGCGCCATCGCCGTGCCCGCCGCATCCTGGCCGTTGAAGCCCTGCCAGGCGCCCAGGACGGTCAGTACCCCGAGGAAGCCGATGCCGAGACCGGCGACTCGACGCCGGGTGGGCCGGTCCTCCGAGAGGGCGACCAGCGACAGGGCCATGCCCCACAGCGGCGAGGTCGCGTTGCATATCCCCGCCAGGGTGGACGGGATCGTCAGCTCGGCGTACGCGAACAGCGACCACGGCAGGGAGTTGATCAAGAACGCCGCGACCGTGAGATGCGCCCAGGTCCGGGCCCCGCGTGGCAGGCGCTCCCGTTTCCAGACCATCACGACCGCGAGCACCAGGGTCCCGAACACCAGCCGCCCGAGCGTCACTTGGAAGGGCGCGTACCCCTCCGTGCCGACCTTGATCAGTAGGAAACTGAAGCCCCAGATCAGTGTCAGGACGCCGAAGCGGACGCGCCAGTCGCGGGCGGGGTGACGGCGCGGTGTGGCGGAGACGGGCGGTGCGGCGGAGAGATGCGGGGTCGGAGGGGTGCGGGATTCGGTGACGGCTCTCATACGGACCACGATGACGGAGATGATCTCGTAGCACAAGCGAGATTTTTCGCCCGGTATCTCGTAGGATTGCTTACATGTTGAACCTGGAGCGCCTGCGCACCCTCGACGCCCTCGCCCGGCACGGCTCCGTCAGTGGGGCGGCCGAGGGGCTGCATGTGACGACCTCGGCCGTGTCCCAGCAGATGTCCAAGCTGGAGCGGGAGGTGGGGCAGCAACTGCTCGCCAAGAACGGGCGCGGGGTGCGGCTCACCGACGCGGGACGGCTGCTCGCCGAGCATGCCGCGCGCATTCTGTCCCAGGTCGAGCTCGCCCAGTCCGATCTGGAGGCGCAGCGCGGCCAGGTGGTCGGGGAGCTGCGGATCTCGGCGTTCCCCACCGCCGCCCGCGGGCTCTTTCCCGCCGCGCTCGCCGCGCTGCGTGCGGAGCACCCCGCACTGCGGGTCCGCTCGCGGGAGCTGGAGCCCGAGGAGAGTGTCGCCGGGGTGATCCGCGGTGACCTCGACGTGGCGGTCGTCCTCGACTGGTACAACAAGCCGATGACCGTGCCCGAGGGCCTCGTCAAGGCTTCGCTCCTCGACGACCCCGCGGATGTGGCGATGCCCGCCGGTCATCCGCTCGCCGACCGTGCCTCGGTGGACCTCGAAGACTTCGCCGAGGACGAGTGGGTCACGTGGGGCGAGGGCGAGTTCTGCCACGAGTGGCTGATGTTCACGCTTCGTGCGAAGGGGATCGAGCCGGTGATCGCCCACCGCGCGGAGGAGCACCATACGCAGCTCGCGCTGGTCGGAGCGGGGCTCGGCGTGTGCGTCGCGCCCCGGCTCGGGCGCGATCCGATGCCGGCCGGCGTGCGCACCGTGCCGGTGCGGCATCGCGTCAGCAGGCACGTGTACGCGGTGTGGCGCGCGGACGCGGACCGCCGACCGTCGATCCGGGCGGCGGTGGAGGCATTGCGGTCGGCGGGGACGGGCGTCGAGTAGTACTCGTCGGATGGCGGTGCGTGGCTCTTACAGTGAAGCCAGCTTGCGGAAGTCCCAGGAAGCCACGGACTCCGGCGTAAGCCGCATCCACGCGTGTCGCCCGTCGTGCGGCATCTCGGCCAGGCTGAAGTTCTTGCGGGCGAACAGCCGCTCCACGGCGTCGAGTTCGGGGCTCGGCTCGCCCGTACGAGGAGCCTCGCCGACGAACTCGACGGTGCCTGACAACTCGACGCCCCGCAGCTCGCCGTACTCCTCGCCCGAGTCGACCACCACGGCGACCCGTGGATCGCGCCGCAGGTCGGCCCAGCGCTTGCTGCGGGTGATCGAGTACAGCCAGAGCGACATGCCGTCCCAGGCGAACCAGAGGGTGCTGACATGCGGGGCGCCATCGGCCGAGACGGTCGCGACGCGGCAGGTGCGCTGGGTGGTGAGGAACTCGTCCAGCTCGCCGGGTGTCATCATGATCCTTCGGCCCCGGCGCTGAGTGACGGCCATACGGTTTCCCTCTTCTCTGAGGCAGCGTCAGGAAAGCATGGGCCGTCTTCCGTCCACGCGCAATGGTGGCTACGCTCGCCCTCCCCCGCTCCCGGAATCTCCCCACTCCCGACTTCGCTCGAGCGAGGGACTCCCATGGGCGGGGGACTCCATCGCCGACCAGGTCCCGACAAAGGCCCGCGGGCCGCCCGCGACAGGGGGAGCCATGCCGTCGTACGAAGAGCTCAGCGCACTCCTCGACCCCGCGACCACCGTCCTGCTGACCGTCGAGTGTCAGCAGGGAGTCGTCGGCCCGGACAGCGCGCTGCCCGAACTCGCGAAGGAGGCCCGTGCGTCGGGTGCCCTCGCCCATGTCGCCCGCCTCGTCGCCGCGGCCCACGACAGCGGCGTACAGGTCATCCACGCGGTCGCCGAGCGCCGCCCCGACGGCCGGGGCGCCAACCGCAACGCGCGGCTCTTCCGCGCGGCGGAACGCCTGCCGGTGCGGCAGCTGACGGGGACGACCGCGGTACGGGTGGCGTCGCCCATCGAGGTCGCGGACGAGGATCTCGTCGTACGCAGATTGCACGGGCTGTCGCCCATCGCGGGTACCGATGTCGACGCGCTGCTGCGCAACCTCGGCTGCCGCACGCTGATCGTGACCGGCGTGTCGGCCAATGTGGCGATACCCAACGCCGTCTTCGACGCCGTGAACCGCGGCTACACCGCCGTCGTCCCCAGGGACGCCATCGCGGGGGTGCCCTCCGACTACACCCCCGCGATGATCCGCAACACGCTCGCCCTGGTGGCCACCGTCACCACCACGGACGAGGTGCTGGCCTGTTTCAAGCGTCCGCTCAAGATCACATGAGCATGATCGAGTCTCCGTCGACCATGACCTTCGCAGCGGTCAGCCCACTGGTCGCGGGCCCCTTCTCGACGCTGCCGTCCGTGACGCTGAACTGGCTGCCGTGGGCGGGGCAGGTGATGAGGCCGTTGTCCACACTGTTCACCTTCTGCTTCTGGTGCGGACATGTCGTGGAGAAGGCCTTGAACTCGCCGGCGGTCGGCTGCGTGACGACCACGGACTGGTCGGCGAAGACCTTGCCGCCGCCCTCCGGTATGTCGCTGGTCTTGGCCAGCGCTTCGCCGCTGGAGGATCCGGAGGAGCTGGAAGAATCGGAGGAGCCGGAGGAGCCGGACGAACTGTCGTCGGAGCCCCCGCACGCGGTCAGCGTGGCGGCGATACCGGCCCCGCCGAGCGCCGCCAAGAGGGTGCGACGGCAGAGCGCCGGCGCAGGCTGAACTGATTCGCTGGACATGTGGCGGTCCCTTCCACAGATGTGCAGATGTGCTTTTGCGCAGACGTGCTTTGATCCAACAAGGGGTACGGGTATTTGAGCCGCGTAGTTCAGGTGGTTCAGGAGCTCAGCGACTTCTTGATGAAATCGAGATCCAGCCGGAGCAGGGTGTCCATCACGCCTTCCTGCGTGACCAGATGGGTCGCGCCGGGCGCCGGTTCGCCGTCCCGCAGCACGGTCACCGTCTGCCCGTCCAGGGTCCTCTGTCCAGCACGACGGTGTCGCCCCCGACCGCGGCGGTGTGCCCGCCCGGCTCGTCGGTCAGCCGCACGAAGCCGCCCTCCGGGTCGTACGACCAGACGTGGGCCTCGGTCGGCTCCTCGCTCGCCGAGAAAGAAGAGCCGCTCGCCCGTCACACCGAGCAGGGCTTGAGATTGCCCGTTGCGGATCCTGAGCGAGGTCGCCGGTTGTCGGCGTACACCTCCGAACGCGCACCGATTGGTACGGATCAAAGTGCGCAACGTCTATCCGGTGCGCGTCTGCCCCAAGAGCGGGTGGTCTCTCGGTGCCTTCCCCCAACAGGCATGACCTGCGCCGTCTGGTGCCTCTTCAGGGCGTGGTCCGGTCTGCTGCTTCTCGGGTGATGTCGGCGTAGAGGGTGATGTCGGCGTAAGGACGGAAGAGCGTCGGCCGGGCTTCGCCGGGGTCGCGTTCGGACAGGGCCGCCCAGCATCGGGCGATGAGCTCCCTGGCCCGGGTACCGGGCCAGGGTCGGGGCAGGAGCTGAGGCGGCGGCAGCGGGTCGGGCTCCATGGCACGGGTGAGTTCGGCCGCCAGCTCGACAGCGATCGTGAGCAGTTCGGAGGGGGAGAGTCCGGCAGAGCCGGTGAGCCGGTCGAGGCGGGGCCGGGCGATGCGGCTGAGGTGGTGACAGCGGTCGGCGATCTCCTGCAGGCCTCGATGACCAGGCTTCCGACGCCGCGGCCGCGCACGTCCGGGGCGACGGCGATGCCGTCCATGACGAGCTGTCCGGGGGCCGGGTGGCGTTCGAACAGGGCGAGGAGCGGGAGGCGGTGCTCGGGCACTTGGAAGTGGCAGTGGGAGGCGGCGCCGAAGGATGGGTTCCATGCGCTGTGGCACTCCGCTGCCTCGGTCATGCCGGAGGTGGGGAGTCCGTGGTGACCTTGGCGCGGTGGCTCGGGCATTCCTCACAGGCGATCACCCTCGGTTACTATGCTCACTTCATGCCGGAGGCCGGGAGTGAGGGGCGCACCGTCATTGACGGGATGCTCGGGAGGCAGGGAACGCGGCATGCCAGTCGAAACTCCCCAGACTCTCCCCGTGGCTGATCGCGGCAGACTCCCTGGAGCGGCGTGTCTGGAGTTGATCGTGGATTGTAAGGCTGAAGACTCGGATGGCCTGGGAAAATGTTGACTGGTGTCAGTGTGACCCGCTACATCACGCCCTTGCGCGAGGGCGGCTCGCTGCCGGGGCTCGTCGAGGCCGACGATCTCGGAACGTACGTCATGAAGTTCACCGGCGCGGGACAGGGGCGCAAGACCCTCGTCGCGGAGGTCGTCTGCGGTGAACTCGCCCGTCGCCTGGGCCTGCGCGTGCCCGGCCTTGTCACGATCGGACTCGATCCGGTCATCGGGCTCGGCGAACCGGACCAGGAAGTACAGGAGTTGCTCAAGTCGAGCGGCGGGCTGAACCTCGGGATGGACTTCCTCTCCCGGGCGATCGGATTCGACGCTCTCGCGCACCGGGTGAGCCCGGAAGAAGCCGGGAAGGTCGTCTGGTTCGACGCGCTGGTCAACAACGTCGACCGATCGTGGCGAAACCCCAACATGCTGGTCCGGCAAGGCGATCTGTGGCTCATCGACCACGGCGCCACCATGATCTGGCACCACAACTGGCCCGGGGTGCAGGCCTCCGCGGCCAAGCCCTACGACGCCTCCGACCACGCCCTCGCACCCTTCGGCCCGGACATCGCCTCCGCCGCCGCTGAGTTGGCGCCGCTGGTCACCGAGGAACTGCTCGCCGAGGTGACGGCCGCGATCCCCGAGGTGTGGCTGGCGGAAGAGCCGGGGTTCGACTCGGCCGACGCGCTCAGGCGCGCGTACGCCCAGCCGTTGCTGGCACGCGCCGCGACCATTCACAAGCGCATCCGTATCGAGGAGGGGACCAAGTGAGCGAGCGCGACGGCCGCGACGTCTACGAGTACGCGCTGCTGCGCGTCGTGCCGCGCGTCGAGCGGGGGGAGTGCTTCAACGCGGGCGTGCTCGTGTACTGCCGCGCGAAGTCCTTCGTGGCCGCGCGCACGCATCTCGACGAGGCGAAGCTGCGGGCCCTCGACCCGGCGGCGGACTCGGCCGGTGTGCGGGCCGCGCTGCGTGCCGTCGAGGGTGTCTGCGCCGGGGGCGAGGCCGCCGGGCAGGCCGCGCACGACGACGCCGGCCGGCGCTTCCGCTGGCTGATCGCGCCCCGCTCGACGGTCGTCCAGCCGGGTCCCGTGCACACCGGTCTCACCGCGGACCCCGAGGCCGAGGCGGAACGGCTGCTCGACCTGCTGGTCAGGTAATGGGTCACACGTACGGGGCATGTCGTTGACACTGGGTGCCAGGGCTTCTAGCGTCACGTCTGCCTCAGGTACTAAGCGGTCGCTCACTAGCGGGGGCGTACTGTGCGGGCCGCAGGCTTTCCAGGCTTCCGCAAGGTTGCCGAGACAGGTTTCCAAGGGTCTTTCCAAGGGCGAGGAGAACCAGCAATGTCCACCACTGAGCAGCGCGTAGCCGTAGTCACCGGTGCCGCGCGCGGCATCGGCGCCGCGACCGCCGTACGACTGGCAGCCGAGGGCCGCGCCGTCGCGGTGATCGACCTCGACGAGTCCGCGTGCAAGGACACCGTGGAGAAGATCACCGCCGCCGGTGGCAAGGCGATCGCGGTGGGCTGCGACGTCTCCGACGAGGCGCAGGTCGAGGCCGCCGTGACGCGGATCGCCGAGGAGCTCGGGGCCCCGACGATCCTGGTGAACAACGCGGGCGTCCTCCGCGACAACCTGCTGTTCAAGATGAGCGCGTCCGACTGGGACACGGTCATGAACGTGCATCTGCGCGGCTCCTTCCTGATGACGCGCGCCGTCCAGAAGTACATGGTGGACGCCAAGTTCGGCCGCGTCGTCAACCTCTCCTCGTCCTCGGCGCTCGGCAACCGCGGCCAGGTCAACTACTCGGCGGCCAAGGCAGGTCTGCAGGGCTTCACCAAGACGCTCGCGTTCGAGCTCGGCAAGTTCGGCGTCACCGCGAACGCCGTCGCACCCGGCTTCATCGTCACCGACATGACCGCCGCCACCGCCGAGCGGGTCGGCATGGGCTTCGAGGAGTTCCAGGCCGCGGCCGCCACCCAGATCCCGGTCCAGCGCGTCGGCAACCCGGACGACATCGCCAACGCGATCGCGTTCTTCACGGGCGACGCCGCCGGATTCGTCTCCGGCCAGGTGCTGTACGTGGCCGGCGGACCGCTCAACTAGGGCCGGGAGACAGGGACATGACCACTGTGGAACTCTCGGGCAAGGTCGCCCTCGTCACCGGCGCCAGCCGCGGCATCGGATACGGAGTCGCCGAGGCACTGCTGGCTCGCGGCGACCGTGTGTGCATCACGGGCCGCAACGAGGACGCGCTCAAGGAGGCCGTCGAGAACCTCGGCGCCGACCGGGTCATCGGCGTCGCGGGCAAGGCCCACGACGAGGCCCACCAGGCCATCGCCGTCGAACGCACCATGGAGGCCTTCGGCCGCGTCGACTTCCTGGTCAACAACGCCGGCACGAACCCGGTGTTCGGACCGATCGCCGACCTCGACCTCAACGTGGCACGCAAGGTCTTCGAGACCAACGTCGTCTCGGCGCTCGGCTTCGCCCAGCGGACCTGGCACGCGTGGCAGAAGGACAACGGCGGCGCGATCGTCAACATCTCCTCCGTCGCCGGCGTCTCGGCCTCACCGTTCATCGGCGCGTACGGCATCAGCAAGGCCGCCATGATCAACCTGACGCTGCAGCTGGCGCACGAGTTCGCGCCCAAGGTGCGGGTCAACTCGATCGCGCCCGCGGTCGTCAAGACCCAGTTCGCGAAGGCCCTGTACGAGGGCCGCGAGGCGGAGGCGGCATCGGCCTACCCGCTCGGCCGGCTCGGCGTGCCCTCGGACATCGGCGGCGCCGCCGCGTTCCTCACCTCGGAGCAGTCGGACTGGGTCACCGGCCAGACGCTCGTCGTCGACGGCGGCATCTTCCTCAACGCCGGAGTCGGCTGACGGAGGTGGCGGAAGGCGCCCGGGCGGCCCTGGCCGAAACCGTGCGGGCGCCCTCTGGTGAGGGATGCGCGAAGGAAGGACACCGTTCTGACACCGTACGGACATATTCGCTGATCAACGGCCCCGCCAGGGTGAAGACTCATCCGGCCGGGCGCTGCGGTATGGTCTGGCCACCCTTGTGGTAGGGCCGATCGAGGAGCGTGCACGTGTTCAAGCGGGACAGATACCTGCGTCACCTGGGGGCGACCACGTCCATAGCCCTGGTCGCCGGATGCGGTCTCTTCTCCTCGGACTCCTCCGACGGCGGGAAGTCGATCGTCGTGGGAACGACCAGTGAGCCCAGCACCCTGGATCCGGCGGCCTCCTGGGACAACTCGTGGGAGTTGTTCCGCAACGTCCACCAAACCCTGCTGAACCTTCCCGCCGGCGCGTCCCGGCCCGAGCCCGACGCGGCCGAGAGCTGTGAGTTCACCGACGGCTCGAGCGAGGTGTACAGCTGCACACTGCGTGAGGGCCTGAAGTTCTCCGACGGACACAAGCTGGACGCGAAGGCCGTCAAGTACTCCTTCGACCGGATCAAGAAGATCAACGTCAACGGCGGCCCCGCCGGCCTGCTGACCAGCCTCTCCCGGGTCGAGGCGAAGAGCGACCGCGAGGTCGTCTTCCACCTGAACCAGCCCGACGCGACGTTCCCCTTCGTGATCTCCACGCCCGCCATGTCGATCGTGGACCCCGATGAGTACCCCGCGAACGCGCTTCGCAAGGACGGCAAGGTCTCCGGCTCGGGGCCGTACAGCCTGGAGTCCTACGAGGCGGGCAAGCAGGCCGAGCTCGTCAAGAACGACAACTACAAGGGCATCGCGGACCGCAAGAACAGCGCCGTCACCATCCGCTACTTCAAGGGGTCGGCCGAGGTTGCCGACGCTCTGAGGGCCAAGGAGATCGACGTCATCTACCGCGGTCTCCGCGCCTCGGACATCGTGGACATCCAGGACAACGGTGAGAAGCTGGGGCTCCAACTCCTCGAGAACCCCACCACCGAGATCAGTTACCTGGTGTTCAACCCCAAGGACCCGTGGTCCAAGAAGCCCGCGGTCCGCAAGGCGATCGCCCAGATCGTCGACCGTCCGGCGCTCGCCCACAACATCTACAAGGACACCGTCGAGCCGCTGTATTCCATGATCCCCAAGGGCCTGGTCGGCCACAGCACCGGCTTCTTCGACGACTTCGGGGAACCCAGCTCCTCCAAGGCGAAGCAGCTCCTCCTGGAGGACGGCATCACCGAGCGCGTCCCGCTCACCCTCTGGTACACGACCGACCGTTACGGCTCCCAGACCAAGCCGGCCTTCGAGGAGCTGAAGCGGCAGCTCGAGGCTTCCGACCTGTTCACCGTCAAGCTCAAGAGCCGCCCCTGGAAGAAGTACGTGGAGGGGTACCAGAAGGGCGAGTACCCGATCTTCGGGCGCGGCTGGTTCCCCGACTTCCCCGATGCCGACAACTTCATCGCGCCCTTCGTGGGCGAGCAGAACGCCCTCGGTACCCCGTACACGACGTCCGAGATCACCGATGAGCTGCTGCCCGCGTCGCGCCAGAAGAGCGACCGCGGGGCCGTGGCCGCGGAGTTCGAGGAGGCCCAGCAGATCCTCGTGGACGACGCCCGGCTGCTGCCGCTGTGGCAGGGCAAGCAGCACGTGGCTGCGAACGAGGAGATCGGCGGTGCCGAGCTGGCCATCGACCCGGCGACGATGATGACGATGTGGGAGCTGTACCGGAAGACCAGCTGGTAGCCCCGCCTTCGGATCCGGTTGTCAGTGGGCGCCTGTAGGTTCTGTGCTCTGAGGGTGGCCGCGCCTCGCGTGGCCACCCATGGCCGCACGCGCTGCGGCCGTGAAGTGAGCGCACACCGGAGGAAGTTGACGTGACCGACACCGCCATGCTGCCCGAGTCCTGGCGCGGCGTCCTGGGCGACGAGCTGCAGAAGCCCTACTTCAAGGAGCTCACCGAGTTCGTCGAGGAGGAGCGCGCGAAGGGGCCCGTCTACCCGCCGCGCGAAGAGGTCTTCGCCGCGCTCGACGCGACGCCGTACGAGAGCGTGAAGGTGCTCGTCCTCGGCCAGGACCCGTACCACGGTGAGGGCCAGGGCCATGGCCTGTGCTTCTCGGTCCGCCCCGGTGTGAAGACGCCGCCCTCGCTGCGCAACATCTACAAGGAGATGAAGGAGGAGCTCGGCCACCCCGTGCCGGACAACGGCTATCTGATGCCGTGGGCCGAACAGGGTGTCCTGTTGCTCAACGCGGTGCTGACGGTCCGTGGCGGCGAGGCCAACTCGCACAAGGGCAAGGGCTGGGAGAAGTTCACGGACGCGGTGATCCGGGCCGTGGCGGAGCGGCCCGACCCGGCGGTCTTCGTGCTGTGGGGCAACTACGCGCAGAAGAAGCTCCCGCTCATCGATGAGGCGCGGCACATCGTGGTGAAGGGCGCGCACCCCTCGCCGCTGTCCGCGAAGAAGTTCTTCGGCTCGCGTCCCTTCACGCGGATCAACGAGGCGGTCGCCAAGCAGGGTCACGATCCGATCGACTGGCGGATCCCGGACCTGGGCTGAGGCGGAGTCCGCGGGGCGGGTGCGGCGGTGTCCCGGGCCCGGGCTTGTCGTGGCTCGGGGCCAGGCCTTGTGCGAGTGAGGGCTGCTGGTCCGTGAGCCGTCCGCGCTGTGTGCGTCGTACGCGTCGTCTGCGTGCTCTGCGTGGTCCGTGTTGTCCACGCCGTCCGTCACTGGCCTGGCTCAGTGACAGTGGCCCGTGGGGCCGCCTGAGGTCGATTGTCAGTGCCTGCCGTTAGCGTCGGAGGGTGACATGGCAACGGTCGGCGCGTGGGCGGTGGCCGGCGGACGAGCGCGGAGGACGACCCGGTGGCGGAGCAGCAGGAGCAGGCGGCGGCGGACGCGATGATGACCAGGATCGGACAGGTCGTCATGCTGCACCGCGGGGGTGACCGCGAAGAGGCCCGCGACCGTTTCCTCGACCTGTGGGCGGAGATCGGCGAGGACGGCGACCCGCTGCACCGCTGTACGTTGGCGCACTACATGGCCGACACGCAGGACGACCCCTCCGACGAACTCGCCTGGGATCTGCGAGCCCTGTCGGCCGCAGAGGAACTCAGCGACGACCGTGTCGCCGAGCACCACCAGTCGCTCGCGGTGCGCGCCTTCTATCCCTCCCTGCATCTGAACCTCGCCGCCGACTATGTGAAGCTCGGCCGTTCCGAGGCCGCCCGCAGCCATCTGTCCCGGGCGCGTGGTTCCGTGGACGTCCTCGGGGACGACGACTACGGGGACGGGATCCGCGCGGGGATCGGCCGACTGGAACTCCGACTCGAGGAGGAGGGCCTGTCGGGAGGGGCGCCCGAACCGGCTCCGGGGCGGGGGAAGGGGCCGGGTGGGGAGACGCTGGGGCCGCCGCGACGCAGGCCGTAGGGGGCGGGTGGGTTGAGCGGAGGACTTTCACCCCCGCCGCCCCTACCCGTCCCATCCCTGGGGGCTGCCGCCCCCAGACCCCCGCTTATCGGCCTGAACGGGCCTCGTCCTCAAACGCCGGACGGGCTGGTTGTGCCTGCACTGGGCTGGAAGGTTCAGCGGGCGACGGCGCCACGTAAGCCCAAAGGCGTCACTCCTTGCCGCAGAGCTTCAGCACCTCCGACGCCGAGCACGGCAGATGGCCGTGGGCCCGGATCACGGTCTCGCTGGTGCCCTGGCCGACGTAGGCGAGGAAGCTGGCGGCGAGGGAGCCTACGGGCGGGCGGTGGTAGGTGTAGGCGTACTCGGCTCCGCGGTACGGGTAGTCGCTCCTGCCGTACTCGATGTCCTCGACGGAGGCATCGGCGCCGTCGAGGACCACCCGGCGCAGGCCCTGGTGGCCGGTGGCGAGGTTGAGTTCGCTGTAACCGATGGCTCCGGGTATCTCGGCCACCTTGTCCAACACCTTTTCGGTGGAGCCGAGTTCACAGCGCATGACGGGGGCGGACCGGTCGTCCTTGCGGACGCAGTCCAGTGACGTGCTGGAGACCCGTTCCCAGCTCCCCAGCACCCGCCGCTGGAAGATCTGTCGCGTGCCGGAGTCGGCGTTCCGGCTGACGAGGACGACGGGCAGGTCGGGAAGCCTGTCGTCAAGCTGCTTCCAGCGCGTGATCTCACCGCGGTAGATGCGGCGTACGTCGTCCAGGGAGAGCCCCCGCTCGAGATCGATGTCGTCGTTGACGACGAGCGTGAAGACGGACAGCGCGATCCGGCGCCCCGACAGTTCGGGAGGACCACCGACCGTGGGGCCGTCGGAGAACGCGATCACGGACGGGGAGCCGGAGTCCTTCTCCGACTGGGCGCCCAGGGCGGCGAGTTCATCGACGCCGCCCGCGCTGCCGCGCGCGTCCACCGTGATGTCGGAGCCCTCGCAGTCCTTCTCGTACTCCTTCGCCAGCTCCCGTATCACGGGTGCGAAGGCGGTCGAGCCGGTGATCTTCAGCGTCCCCCGCTCGCAGCCGATCGGCGACTGGGTGTCGTCGCGGGCGACCACGAGGACCGCGAGCGCGACGACGCACAGCGTGAGCAGCCCGGTGATCAGCCGTGAGGCACGGCTGAACAGGGGCGGCTTCTCGTCCGGCGTCGCACTGCGGTTGGGGTGCACCTCGCCGTCCCGGATGCCGCCGATGAGCCGTATCCCGCTGCCCACGTCGCCGCCCGACAGCAGCACGAGCACCTTGAAGTGCTCGCCTCGGTTGAGCGGCACGCGCGGGATGCACAGCACGCCGTCCTCGTACCTGAGTCCGTTCGACGGGGTGAAGTGGTCCATGAGGTGGTGCGTGCCGGACGGCTGCGTGACCGAGACACCACGGATCGTGCGGTCCGCGAACACGGCGGTCAGGCCGTGCAGTTCACGTCCCGTGTAGTCCATGTCGGCGATGCTCTGCGAGCCGTCGTTCTCGATGCGGAGGAGGACGAGGGTCGCGTCGGCCATTCCCGGGGCCTCGTCGAACAGTCCGAGCCGTACGTTCGCTCTGCCGAGACGGACGTCGTCCCCTATCGGGTTGTCCATCTGTACGCGGTAGCCGATGCGTTTGCGGCGCGGGACCCGGCGCTCGTACCAGACCATGATTCCCGAGGCCACGATGCCGACGAACGCCGTGCCCACGGCGACGACGTTCTCTGCGCTCAGCCACTCCACGGCCACTCCACTGGGTGCCCCCGACCACTCCCGGAGTTCGACGGTTCGCACACTGTACGGGCGGGCTGGAGTCAACTCCGGTGGCGACAGGGGAAGTTCAGCAGCTGTTCAGGGAGTTGTTTCAGGAGGCTGTTCAGACGGTTGGACAGGGCGAGCGGGTCAGCCCTGTTTGGTGTAGGTCAGCTCGTCGCCGTTGCTCGTGTTCACGCGGCGGAGGCGGCCGTCCGGGAGGATGGTCAGTTCCGAGGCGGCGCCCGGGGTACAGGACGTGGCCGGTTCGCCGACGGTGACCTCGGACGGGCCGATCCGTAGCGGGCCGCCGGCGGCCGGGGCCTCGGCCAACTCCGCCCGGAACACGCAGTGGTACGTACCGTCGCCCGCCGGGCCGTCCGCTGTGAGCGCGAGCACCGTGTCGCCCACCTCGCCCTGCTGGATGGTGAGTCGGCGGGTGTTGCGGCCCGTGTCGTTGTCGATGGACCCGCTCCACGTGCCGAGGTACTCGGTGGGTACCGCCCCGTCCTCCGGCGTCTCCTCCTGCGTGGTCGACGGCTGGGTCGTGGGGTCCTGGGTGGCGGAGCCCTCGGTCGTGGGCGCGTCGGCCGTCGGGGACGCGGTGGGATCGCCGCCCGCGCGGTTGTTTCCGTCCCCGTTCATCAGCGTGAAAACGGACGCGCCCGCGGCGAGCGCGACGATCAGGGCCACCACGATCAGGACGGCCGTGGATCGGCCGCTCCTTCGCGAGGGCTCGTGGAGCGGGGCGGCTCCCGGCCCGTACGGGGGTGTTGGGCCGTAGGGGGGAGTCGAGCCCGGCGCCGGTGCGTACCCGCTCGGTGGCGGCGGCCCGGACCAGGCACCGGGCTGCTGCGGGTAGCCGTAGGCGGCGGGCTGGGGGTGCTGTTGCGGGATGGTCGGCGGAGGTGTTCGGGGCCCGCCCGTGATCACCGTGGGGAGGTGGTCGAAGGGGGCACCGCCCGGAGTGCCCGGCGGGGGCGGGGCGGAGTCGTCGGGGGCGGGGGCGTGTTCGGGGGACGCTTCGGGGGCGGGAGTGGGAATGGCAGTAGGGGTGGTGGGGGTGAAAGTGAGGCTCGGGGGCCATACGGGGCTTGCCGGGGCGGCCGGAGCGGCCGGAGCGGAGGCAGGGGTGACCGGGGCGCCCTGGGCATCCGCGGAGCCGGACGCACCGGAGGAGCCCCGGCCGCCCACCGCACCCGGGGCGCCCTGACCAGCCGGAGAACCCCCAGCGGCCACAGCACCTGGGGAGCCCGAGCCGCTCGTCGCACCGGGCGTACCCGTAACACCTGAAGCAGCAGAGGAGCCCGATGAGCCCGAGGAAGCCGATGAAGCCGATGGATCTGAAGCGCCCAGCGCACCCGAAACGCCCAGCGCACCCGAAGAACCCCGAGAACCCGACTTGCCCACCTCAGGACCCCGCGCCTCCGGATCCCTCACCTCCGGATCCTCCGTATCCAGCAACCGCACCGCGTGCCGCCCCAGTTGGGCCACCAGCATCCCCGGCAGCCACGGATCACGGCTGCGCCCGTCCGCGACCGTGTCCTCCGCGCCCGTGCGCTGCAGGATGTCGTCGAGGGAGGGACGGGCCGCGGGGTCCTTGCGCAGGCACTGCCGGACGAGATCGGCGATGCCCTCCGGAACACCCTCCAGGTCCGGATCCTCCTGGGCGATGCGGAACATCAGGGCGTGCACGCCGCTGTTGGTCGTACCGAACGGGAGGTCGCCCGTGGCCGCGTACGACAGGACCGAGCCGAGACAGAACACGTCGCACGCGGGCGTGACGCGGTCGCCGCGGACCTGCTCGGGGGCCATGAAGCCGGGCGAGCCGACGAGCGCGCCGGCGCGGGTGAGGCCGCCGTCGGTCACCGTCTCCAGGGCGCGGGCGATGCCGAAGTCGATGACGCGCGGGCCGTCGATCGTGACGAGGACGTTGGAGGGCTTGAGGTCGCGGTGGATCAGCCCGGCGGCATGGATGTCCTTCAGCGCGTGCGCGAGCCCGGCGGCGAGGATCCGTACGGAACGCTCCGGCAGCGCACCGTGGTCGTGCCCGACGACCGCCTCGAGCGAGGGCCCGGCGACGTAGCCCGTGGCGACCCAGGGAATGGCCGCCTCGGTGTCCGCGTCCAGCACCGGCGCCGTCCAGTACCCGCCCACCCGCCGGGCGGCCTGGACCTCCTGCCGGAAGCGCGCGCGGAACTCCTCCTGCTCGGCGAGCTCCTGCCGCACCAGCTTGACCGCGACGGTCCGCCCGCGGTCCGAACGCGCCAGGTACACCCGGCCCATACCGCCCGCGCCCAGCCGCGCCAGCAGTCTGTACGCGCCGATCCTCTGCGGATCCCCCGGCCCCAGCTGCTCCATGTCCGCGCCGCCCTCCCCCGTACGTGTGCGACAGACCGAGGATAGTGCGGGGGAATGGGGAGGTGGCCTGGCGGTCTCTACGATTCCGTAACAGGGCCGTCCTCGTCGGCGAGGGTCTCCATCACGGTGCTGAGCCGCTCCAACACACGTACGGTCTCGGCGAAATCGGTCTCCCCGAGGGCTCCCGCGAGTCGGTCCGCGAAGGCCGCGTGCCCGGGGCCGATCTTCTCGATGGCCGCGCGTCCGTCCTCCGTGGGCCGGAGCAGCTTGGCGCGGCGGTGGGCGGGGTTGGGCGCGTACTCGGCGAGCCCTCGCTCCACCAGCAGATCGGCGATCCGCTGCACGCTCTGCCGCGTGATGCCCATGACGCGGGCTATCCCGGAGACGGGCAGCGGCTCCTTCAGTACGGCTCCGAGGACCTGCCACCAGGCAGCGGTGAGCCCGGACGGCTTGGCCAACTCCTCGGCCACGCCCATGAATTGACCGTTCAACCGGAAGACGCCGAGTGCGCTGCGGCTGAACAGGTCCTGGTGCCGCCCGCTCCCCGAACTCACTGCCCGGCCGCCTCGAGGACCGCGTACGCCTCCGCGTCCGAGTCGTGGAACAGCCGGTACCAGGCGTCCAGCACCTCTGCCTCGTACACGCCGAGCAGCCCGAACACCTCCCGCGCGAACGCGACGGGTTCGGTGGGCCCCGCGGTGATCAGCTTCCCGTCCGTCACGGCGTCGGCGTCGACGTAGCGCTCGCCGCCCTTGTAGCCGGTGGCCGCGAGGTAGAAGGACACGGCGCTGGTGTGCGCCCGGTCGTCGAGCAGGCCCTCACGGGCGAGCCCGGCCGTGCCTCCGCAGATCGCGGCCACGGGCACGTCGGCGTCCAGGAACTCCCGCGCCTTGCGGGCGAAGGGCGCGAGCTCGTCGCTCGTGTCCCAGAGATCGGCTCCCGGCAGGATCAGCAGCGCACTGTCCTCGGGGCGTACGTCGTCGAGCGCGGCGTCGGGCTGGATGCGCAGCCCGCCGACGGACTTCACGGGAGCGAGGGACGCGCCCACCGTCCGGATCTCGTACCCGGCTCGGGCGAGGTACGCGGTGGTGTGACCGGTCTCCCAGTCGGCGAGGGTGTCGTAGACGGCGAGGTACACGGGCTTGTGGGTCATGGCTCCTCCTTGAGTCACGGTCTTTATGTAAGAATGCTGTCATGATGACAGCTTGCTGTCAATAGGAGAGGTGTCCAGGAGGCGGTCCTGGCGGAGCCCGGGACCTCGTTAACCCCGAATGAGGGCGGCGTTAACCTCCCGTTCCCTAGCGTCATCGGCATGGACAGCACAGGAAACCTCGGACAGATAGCCGCCCATCTGGGCCTCGACCTCGTCGCCGTGACGCTGCTGACGTTCGCCGTCTTCTATCCACGGCATCGGCGGCGCGAGCTGGTACCCGCGTATCTCGCTCTGAACGTCGCGCTGTTCGCGGTCGTCGCCGCACTCGGCAGGGTGGGCGACAGCGGCGGCCTCGCGCTCGGGTTCGGGCTCTTCGGGGTGCTGTCGATCGTCCGGCTCCGCTCGGCCGCGGTGCAGCACCAGGAGGTCGCGTACTACTTCACGACCCTGGTCCTGGGACTGCTGTGCGGGCTGCCCGGCCTCGGCATCGGCGTGGCCGCGGGGCTCGCGGGTGTCCTGTTGCTCGTCATGTACGTCGCCGACCACCCGCGGCTGTACGCGCGGGACCGGCGGACGGTCGTCACCCTCGACACCGTGCACCGGGACCCGGAGGCGCTCCGCGCGGACCTGGGGCGACGGCTGGGCAACCCGCTGGGGTGGTCGGTCCAGGAGGTGGACTACGTCCGCGACCTGATGGTGGTGGAGGTGCGGTACCAGGAGCCCCAGCGCGGCGGAAGGCCGGAGCCCGCGCCGCGGAACGGTACTCGGGTCCACGCCGCGAACGTCGCCAAGGAGCCGGTGTGGTGAGCGTCGCCGTCCACGCCCTGGAGCGCGCGGCCCTCGCCGCGCACCCCCTCTCGCTGGCCGAGCTGAACGCGCGCGCGGAACTGCTGGCCCGCCTGGACCGCAGCTACCTGGTCCCCGCCGGCGTCTTCGAGGAGTTCGCCGCCCGGCTCACCGATCCGCGGCGCGCGGACGGCCCCTTCCGGGTCCTCGCCATCGACGGACTGCGCACGTTCCGGTACGCCTCCACCTACTACGACACCCCCGCGCTGCGTACCTTCCACGATCACCGGCAGGGGCGCAGGCTGCGTTTCCGGGTGCGGGAACGGGTCTACGAGGACAGCGGGGAGCGGCAGTTCGAGATCAAGCTCAAGAGCGGGCGCGGGGAGACGGTCAAGCACCGGCAGCGGATGGCGGGGGACGACCACCCGCTGGACTCGACGCGGCGCGGGTTCCTCGCCGCCGTGCTGCACCGGTCGTACGGCATCGCCGCCCCGTCCGGCCTGGTCCCCGCGCTGCGGACCGACTACCGGCGGGTGACGTTCGTCGCGGACGGCCGACGGGTGACGTGCGACGCGGGTCTGGTCGTACGGGATCTCGCGACAGGCCGCGCGGCGGACGCCGACGGCGGTCTGGTCCTCGTCGAGACGAAGACGAAGGGCCATCTGACGGAGGCCGACCGCATCCTGCACGGGTACGGGCTGCGGCCGGCCGAGTTCACCAAGTACAGCGCCGGATGGGCCGCCCTGAGGCCGGAGTTGGGGATGAACCGGTGGGCGCGGGCGGTGCGGGTGGCGTTTCCGTCCCGGTATCCCTCGTCCCTGGGCTCCTCGTCCCTGGGCTCCTCGTCCCGGGGCCCCTCCTAGGGCTTGTCCTGGGTGCCGGCCGTGGGGAGCGTGAGGGTCACCCGGGCCCCCGGAGTGTCGGCCGTCCCGAAGGCGCCCCCGGCGTCCACAGCCGTACGGCGGGCGATGTCCAGGCCGAGGCCCGTGGAGCCCGCCCCGCTGCTGCCGCGCTCGGCGGCGTACGCGGCGGGAAATCCCGGCCCCTCGTCCGCGACGACCAGCTCCGCCCCGTCGGCCGTCGTGCGCACCTCGACGCGGAACGCCGTTCCCTGAGGCGTGTGATCCAGCACGTTGCCGATCAACGCGTCGAGGGCGGCGGCGAGTTCGTCGGCCGGCACGGCCACGGGGAGGGCGCCGGCAGGGGTGCTGACGTCGACCGCGCGTCCCTGGTCCTCCGCCAACGGCAGCCAGAAGGCGACCCGTTCGCGGGCGACCGCCGCGAGGTCGGCGCCCGGCGCCGTCTCGCGCAGGGGCCGCCGTGCCCTGCGGATGACCTCGTCGACGCTGCGTTCCAGGGCGGCCACGTCTCCGGCGATGCGTTCGGCCTCGGCGTCGTCCCGCAGCGTCTCGGCGTCCAGGCGGAGGGCGGCGACGGGAGTACGGAGGCGGTGGGCGAGGTCGGCGGCGTTCTCCCGCTCGGCGGCGAGCAGTTCGTCGATGCGGGCGGCAAGCCGGTTCAACTGCCCGGCGACCAGTCTCAGTTCGGGCGGGCCGACCGGTTCGGCGCGGGCCGTCAGGTCTCCGGCGGCCAGCCGCTCCGCGGTGCCGGCCAGCGCGCGCGTCGCACCGACGAGCCGCGCGCCCAGTCGGTCGGCGAGCAGCAGTCCGAGCAGTACGAGTCCCACGCCGATCCCGGCCAGGACCAGCCACGAGGTGAGCACGCCGTCGTACAACCGCGCCCGGCTGAGCGCCACTTGGACCACCGCCGTGCCGTCGGGGGACCCCTGCACCGGCACGAGGACAAGCCGGCCACCGTCCGGTGCCTCGTAGGTGAACGCCCGTCCCGTGCGGGCGAGCCGTACCGCGTCCGTGACCCGGGCGGGCGCGCCGACGACGGTGCCGTCGGCGAGTACCAGCGACGTCCGCGGCAGACCGGCCCCGTTGACGCTCTGTACGGCCTGCTCCACCGACCGCGTCTCGACGGCGGCGAGCTCGGGCCCGACGGTGGACGCCACCCACTGCGCCCGCGCCGTCGCCTCCGCGGTGGCCCGGTCCACGGCATGGCTGCGCGTGAGCAGGGTGAGCGGCACCAGCAGGGCGGCGAGCACCAGCGCGGTGGTGGCACCGGTGAGCAGGAGAAGACGGCGCCGCATCAGCTGACGCCGGGGGCGGCGCCGGGGTTCGCCGCGGAGTCGGGGTCGGCCGCGGAGTCGGGGTCGGCGGCGGAGGCACGGTCGGCAGCTGAGTCAGGGTCGGGGCCGGGCGCCACCAACTTCACCCCCACCGTGCGGACCGTATGCAGGTAGCGCGGTGCCTGGGCCGTCTCACCCAGCTTCCTTCGCAGCCAGGACAGGTGGACGTCCACCGTCTTGTCGGCGCCGCCCAGCGGCTGCTGCCACACCTCGGCGAGGAGCTCGCGTCGCGACACCACCTGGCCGGGGCGGCGTGCGAGATGGGCGAGGAGATCGAACTCCCGGGGCGTGAGATCGACGGCACGGCCGTCCAGCGTGACCTCGCGGGCGGCAAGGTCCACCGTGAGACCCCCCACCCGGAGCGGCTCCTCCGCGTCGGTCACGCCCAGGCGGCGGAGCACCGCCTTGATCCGCGCGTCCAGCTGGGCCGCGCCGAACGGCTTGACGATGTAGTCGTCCGCGCCGCTCTCCAGGAGCGCGACCATCTCCGGCTCCTCGTCACGCGCCGTCGCCACGATCACCGGAACGTCACTGACGGCCCGCAGCATCCGCAGCACCTGGTCGCCGTCCACGTCGGGCAGTCCCAGATCGAGCACCACGAGATCGGGCCGGTGGGTCACCGCCGCGTCGAGCCCCGCCATGCCGCTGGGTGCCGTCGCCACGGCATGCCCTTTGTCCCGCAGCGCGCGCACCAGGGCTCCGCGCAGCACGGGATCGTCCTCCACGACGAGCAGATGAGCCATGCGGCCACCGTAGCCAGGGAGTTGTGTCGCGGGGATGCCGGTCCCTCCTCGCGCACCTCCTCGTACTCATCCTTGTACGTGCCTTAACCGGACGTTAGGAAAGAGCGCGAGAGGCTGTCCCCGACGAGCAGGAGGCCCGTATGAGGTGGCGGAGCGCGGTGGTGACCGCGGCATGGGTCGCGGTGGGCACCGGCGCGGGCGGACTCGGGGCGTGGCAGCTCGCGACGGCCGACGGGGACGCGGCCGCGCACGGGCGGACGCTGGACGACGCGGCGGTGCGGCGTGCCCTGGCTACGGGTGAGCGCTCGCCGGAACCCACCCGTTCGCGGACGACCGGTGCACGGTCGCCGGAACCCACCTCTTCCCGAACGCCCTCGCCCGCCGCGCCCTCCGTCCAGCAGGACACCGTCCGCTTCACCGGAGGCAGCGTGACCGTCGAGTGCCGTCCGGACGGGACCGTGTACCTCGTCTCCTGGAGTCCGGCCAACGGCTACCACTTCGACGAGGGCGTCGTGCGCGGACCGGCCCCGACCGCCCGTCTGGAGGCCGAGCCGAGCGTGGACAACGACGGCGAGGACGACGCGGACGACCTCACGTACGAGATCTCGTGCACCCCGGACGGGGCCCGGGCCCGGCTGACGGCGGACGACGCCGACGACTGATCCCGCGCGCGTCCCGTACACCCCGCCCAGATCCCTCGCACCCCGCCCGCAGGCCCGCCCCGTACACCCGACAGACTGTCGCGTCAGGCCCCCGACCGCAGACAGGACGCCGATGTCGCGTCCACACACCGGCCACCTACGCTCGGGCGCATGACCCCTCAGCACAGCCTCAGCCCCACTCCCGATCCCCAGGTCGGCGCCGCCGTGAAGGCCGCGGACCGTGCGCACGTGTTCCACTCCTGGTCGGCGCAGGAGCTCATCGACCCGCTCGCCGTCGCCGGTGCGGAGGGGTCCTACTTCTGGGACTACGACGGCAACCGGTATCTGGACTTCACCAGCGGGCTCGTCTTCACGAACATCGGCTACCAGCACCCGAAGGTCGTCGCCGCGATCCAGGAGCAGGCCGCGAAACTGACCACCTTCGCGCCCGCCTTCGCCGTGGAGGCGCGGTCGGAGGCGGCGCGGTTGATCGCCGAGCGGACTCCGGGGGACCTCGACAAGATCTTCTTCACCAACGGGGGCGCGGAAGCCGTCGAGAACGCCACCCGCATGGCCAAGCTGCACACCGGCCGGCCGAAGGTGCTGAGCGCCTACCGCTCGTACCACGGCGCCACCTCCGCCGCGATCAACCTCACCGGCGACCCGCGCCGCTGGCCGAACGACAGCGGGGCCGCGGGGGTCGTGCACTTCTGGGCGCCGTTCCTGTACCGCTCGCCCTTCCACGCGGAGACCGAGCAGCAGGAGTGCGAGCGCGCGCTCCAGCACCTCGAGGACACCATCACCTTCGAGGGCCCGGCCACCATCGCCGCGATCATCCTGGAGACCATCCCCGGCACGGCGGGGATCATGATTCCGCCGCCGGGTTACCTGGAAGGCGTCCGCGCTCTCTGCCACGAGTACGGCATCGTCTTCGTCCTGGACGAGGTCATGGCGGGCTTCGGGCGTACGGGCCAGTGGTTCGCCGCCGACCACTCCGGCGTCGTACCGGACCTGATGACCTTCGCGAAGGGCGTGAACTCCGGATACGTGCCGCTCGGCGGCGTCGCGATCTCGCCGGCCATCGCGGAGACCTTCGCGCGACGTCCGTACCCGGGCGGGCTCACCTACTCCGGGCACCCGCTCGCCTGCGCCGCCGCCGTCGCGACCCTCAACGTGATGGAGGAGGAGAAGATCGTCGAGCAGGCCACCCGGATCGGCGAGACCGTCCTCGGCCCCGGTCTGCGCGACCTCGCCGAGCGCCACCCGAGCGTGGGCGAGGTGCGGGGCACGGGTGTGTTCTGGGCCCTTGAACTCGTCCGGGACAAGGAGACCCGCGAGCCCCTCGTCCCGTACAACGCGGCGGGCGAGGCCAACGCGCCCATGGCGGCCTTCGGCGCCGCCGCGAAGGCCCGCGGTCTGTGGCCCTTCATCAACATGAACCGCACCCATGTCGTGCCGCCGTGCAACATCACGGAGGCGGAGGCCAAGGAGGGCCTGGCCGCTCTGGACGAGGCGCTGTCGGTGGCGGACGAGCACACGGCAGCGGCATAGGTACCGCGCCCCTTCCGGGGCGCGGGGGCTGGGCGAGCTCCCGCGTTCGGATGCTCGCGCAGCTGGGCCGCCTTCAGTGCCTCTTTGCGCGCCCGGGTGGCACGTTCGCCGGACGCCTCGTCGGGCAGCGCCGGGCACCTCGATCTCCTTGAGGGCCACCTGGGCCCGCAGCTCCTGGTCCTCCGCGAGCCAGACGCCTCCCATGCCTCCGGTTCCCAGCCGCTGCCGCAGCCGGTAGCGCCCGGCGACGATCCGTTCCTGCTTCCCTGCCACGAGCACTCCCCTCTCCATGTCACTGTGAGCCATCGTGGCGCGAGGTGCTGGGGAGCCTTCCCGAACCGTGCGGGCCATGGGTGCCGGAGCACCTGGTCGAGGCGTGTCGGAGCACACCCGGTGGTGAAACTTTCCCGGGAATCCGAACGCGTAAGGTGACTGGCTCGTAGACATGGTCGTAGACCTGAGCGAGTACTTACCCGATCGGGGGAGGGACACGACGATGCCCGGCACCGGCGGTGGCAATGGCACCGTAACCCGCAGCACCCTGCGGCAGCAGATCGCGGACGCGCTCCGCGACGAGGTGCTGGGCGGCCGCCTCCAGCCGGGGCAGGAGTTCACCGTCAAGGAGATCGCCGAGCAGTACGGCGTCTCCGCGACCCCCGTCCGCGAGGCCTTGGTCGACCTGTCCGCGCAGGGCCTCCTCGACGCGGACCAGCATCGCGGGTTCCGCGTCCACGAGTACTCGCTGAACGACTACCGGGGCATGATCGAGGCGCGGGCCCTGGTCACGGACAGCATCTTCCGCGGCCTCCTGAACGAGGAGGCCACCACCACCCGGGGCGCCCGCGTCGCCCTCGCGACCCGTGTCGACGACCCGCGCACCGCCGCGTCCCTGGCCGGTGTCCGCCGCCGCGGCGAGGAGGCCCAGCGGGCCGCCACCGCCGGCGACCTGAACATCCTCATCGGCTACGACCTGCGCTTCTGGCGCGAGCTCAGCGGCCTGTTCGGCAACTCCTACCTCGCCGACTTCCTGCACCGGCTGCGCGTCCAGTCCTGGGTGTGCGCGGTGCAGCACCTGCGCCGGATCGCGGACCTGCGCGGCCAGCTGTGGGCCGAACACACCGACCTCGTGGACGCCCTCACGCGCCGCGACGCCACCACCGCGCACGCGATCGTCACCGCGTACAACGCGCACTCGCTCGCGCTCATCGAGCGCCTGGCGGGCGGCTGACGCCACGGACCTGACGGAATCCGGTGGTGGATCGCCGGGTATGGGGTACGCGACCTGCACGGGTGTGGGGTACGCGACCTGCGGGTCTGGGGTAAGCGACCCGCGGGTGTGGGGTACGCGACCCGCACAACGGGTACTGACCGAGCCGCCACCCATTACGCTGCCTTGACCACCGTGCTACGCGAGGAGCTCTCAGTTGGCCTGTGACCTGTGGCTGGTCCCGCTCGTCGACGTGTTGTGCCACACCCCCGACAACCCCTTCGCCGAGGAACTCGCGCTCTACGACAAGGTTCTGGGCGAGGCCGGACTTCCGCCGGTGCCGGTCTACGCGTACATGCCGGGCCTGTCCGGCAACGTGGCCCCGGTCGCGGGCTTCGACTACGACGCGCTGCACTTCCTGCGCCGCGCGTACCTGCTGCAGGTGTGCGGTCTCGCGGTGACGCCGGTCGACGAACTGGGCGGCGACTACGAGCAGTTGCTGGAGATGTTCGAGGCGACGGCCCAGCAGTCGCACCTGGTCTGGCACTACGACCACGCCGGTGCGTACGTACCGGTGGACTTCCCGCACCCGCTGTCCAGCGACGAACTCCTCGCGGGCGGCGGCCCGTTGGGCTCGTCCCAGACGTTGTTGCGCGAGCTGGAGTTCGTGGCCCCGTCGATCGGCATCGACCCCGCCAACCCCCCACTCCCGCCCACACCCCCCATGGCCCCCACGGAGTTGGAGGAACCGGCCGCCCCGGCCCCCTTCGACGCGAGCCCGTTCGCCCGCGAACGGCACGTCTGGCTGGGGCTGCATGCGGCGGCTACGCGGAGTCTGGCACAGGGTTCGATGATCATCTTCAGCTGAGGCGGGGAGGGGCGGGGCGGGACCGCGGGTCGCACTCGCCCCCGCCCCGCCTGTCGCCCTGGCCGCTCTGCCCCCGTCTCCGGAGGCCGCCGTCCGCAGGCGCCGCCTGCCCACGCCGGTCGCCGTAAAGCGACGAGCGCAAGTCGTAACTGTCCGTCGCAACTGTCTGTCGCAACTATCCGTCGTAACTGTCTTTTTCCGGACGGAAGTCCGTGTTCTTCACTCCTGGGGGCGAAGCGGGCGAAACCTCTGCAGTCGGTCCGGTCAGCGCAGCTTGGCCAGGCCGTTCTGGAGGTCCTCGCCGTTCATCACCGGGGTGACCTCGACCTCGGCGTTGAACTGGGTGAAGAACGGCTCACCCGTGGACGGCAGATCGGAGCTGTCCTTCATGTCGAGTACCAGCAGCGCGGTACGCCGGCCGCCCAAGGGCCCGAAGTACGCCGCCTCGGGCTTGATCTGGTCCAGGATCTCCTTCAGCAGCTCCGGCATCTTGCCGCTTCGGATCGCTTCGTTCCCCTTTTCCGTGTCCAGAGTCGCCTTCAGCAGAACTCGCATCGGACTCACCTGCTTCACCGTCGACACACGCACGTCTACTCCTGCTTTTCAAGCCTATGCCCGTTATGCGAGGCACGCCCACTCCTGTGAGTGGAGCGCGGTACGCAGGAGCAGTGTGTGTACGAGGCGGCCGTCGACACCGGGCCGGCAGTGCCAACTCAGCGGCCCGGTGTGGCCGTCGAGGGCCGGAGCCGAGCCCCGGAAGCCAGAAGGGCGCCCCGGCCGGGGCGCCCTTCTTCACGCAGCGGTTCTGCTGGTCGTCATGCAGCGGTTCTTCTGGTCGCCCGAAGTGGCCTGTCAGATGAACGAGTTGATCTCGATCGTCTCGTCGCGGCCGGGGCCGACCCCGATCGCGGAGATCGGGGCGCCGGACATTTCCTCCAGCGCCTTCACGTAGTCCTGGGCGTTCTTCGGGAGGTCGGCGAAGGTCTTGGCCTTGCTGATGTCCTCGGACCAACCCGGCAGCATCTCGTAGACCGGCTTCGCGTGGTGGAAGTCGGACTGGGAGTACGGGAGTTCCTCGACGCGCTTGCCGTCGATCTCGTACGCGACGCAGACCGGGATCTGCTCCCAGCCGGTGAGGACGTCGAGCTTGGTCAGGAAGAAGTCCGTCAGGCCGTTCACGCGAGTCGCGTAACGCGCGATGACCGCGTCGAACCAGCCGCAACGGCGGTCACGGCCGGTGGTGACGCCGCGCTCGTGGCCGATGCGACGCAGGGCCTCGCCGTCCTCGTCGAAGAGCTCCGTCGGGAACGGGCCCGCGCCCACCCGCGTCGTGTACGCCTTGAGGATGCCGATGACCCGGCTGATCTTCGTGGGGCCCACGCCCGCGCCGGTGCAGGCGCCGCCGGCCGTCGGGTTCGACGACGTCACGAACGGATACGTGCCGTGGTCGATGTCCAGCAGCGTGCCCTGGCCGCCCTCGAAGAGGACCACCTTGTCCTCGTCGAGCGCCTTGTTGAGGACCAGCACCGTGTCGGCGACGTACGGGCGCAGCTTCTCCGCGTAGGTCAGCAGCTCCCCCACGACCTGGTCCACGGCGATCGCGCGACGGTTGTAGACCTTGGTGAGCAGCTGGTTCTTGCCGTCGAGGGCCGCCTCGACCTTCTGCGTCAGGATCGACTCGTCGTACAGGTCCTGGACGCGGATGCCGACACGGTTGATCTTGTCGGCGTACGTCGGGCCGATGCCGCGCCCGGTCGTGCCGATCTTCCGCTTCCCGAGGAAGCGTTCCGTCACCTTGTCCACCGTCACGTTGTATGGCGTGATGATGTGCGCGTTTCCGCTGATGAGGAGCTTGGAGGTGTCGACGCCTCGCTCGTTCAGTCCGTTCAGCTCGGAGAACAGGACCGACGGGTCGACGACGACTCCGTTACCGATGACCGGAGTACACCCCGGCGAGAGGATTCCGGAAGGGAGGAGGTGGAGGGCGTACTTCTGGTCGCCCACGACTACCGTATGGCCGGCGTTGTTGCCGCCCTGGTAGCGCACCACATAGTCCACGGAACCACCGAGCAGGTCGGTGGCCTTTCCCTTGCCTTCGTCACCCCACTGAGCACCGAGCAGCACAAGTGCGGGCACGCGCGTACACCCCTTCCGGGCGGGGCATGTCCAAGGTCGGGGACGTACGCGGCACAGCGCATGACTGCGGTGACCGTGAACGTCGGCGACCTTCGTTGGCCGCGACCGTCGGACCGGATGCCCCGGAATAGACGAAGCCCCTGGCGCAATAGCGCAAGGGGCTCTTGCACAAAGATGCTACCCGAGGAAGCGAGGCATGACCGAGGTGGCGACTTCCGACCAGCTCCTGGTGGTCATCGACCCGGTCGCCCGTCACGGTGACGGTGAGTCGGTACGGATCGCAAAAGACGTGCTCAGCGCGGGTGCGAGCGCCAAGGTGTGCCTTCCGGACGGACCCGAGGAATTCGATCGGGTACTGGCCCGGAGAGGGTCCCGCCGGCTGGTCGTCATCGGCGACGACCGCGCCCTCTTGCGAACTGTGTCCCTTTTGTACCGACAACGGGAACTGGCCGGATGCGCACTGTCGCTGGTGCCGGTCGGGATGGGCGGCGGTGCGTTGTCGCTCGCGCGGGCACTGGGGGTGCCCACGGGCGCCGTCGCCGCGGCGCGGGCCGTGCTCGAGGGCTCCGAGCGGCGGCTCGACCTGCTCGTGGACGACAGTGACGGGGTGGTTCTCGGGGCGCTGCGGATCCCGCCGCTCACCACGTCGGCCGCGACCGCGTCTCCGCCCGCGGATCCGTCTCCGGAGCACACCGCCCACCACCACTGGCTCCGCACCTGCCAGTCCCTCGTACGCACCCTCGCGGCCCGTCCTGCCCGGCTCACGTCGCCTCCCGCACCCGGGCCGAGCCGCCTGCGCATCGAGGTCGACGGCGTGACGCTCGTCGATCTGGACCAGCCCCTGGAGGGAGTATCGATCACGCCCGGCGGCTCCGGGGGCGCCCGAGTCGAGATCCGCCGCGCGTCGGTCGGTGCGGAGGCCGCTCCGCTGGAAGCCGTGGCCCGAACGATCACCGTGTCGGGCCCGGACTTCCGCTATCGCGCGGACGCGGTGCTGGGGGGTCCGGTGCGCACGCGGACGTGGACGGTGCGGGAGGGGGCGTGGGGGCTGACGCTGCCGGGTTGAGCTGTTGCTCGGGCCGGTGGGTGTCGCTCCGGCGGGCTCGGCGTGGCGCCGGCGCGAGGCCGGTGGTGATGTGCGGGTCGGTGGGGGCTGGTCGCGCCCCGCGGCGGGGCCACCTGATGTCACGGCCCCCGCCCCTGACGGGACGCGGCCTCAGCCCCGCCCCACCCGTCGGCTACTCACCGGCCTCCGCGCGAAGCGCCGGCACGTCCGACTCGTCCTTCAGGGCCACCCCTGTGAGGCGGGCTTCCCGGGCCCGCCTCATCAACGCCACCAGCTTCGCGGCAGCCACCCCGTACGACAGTCCCAACGGCGGCCGAATGTTGGACAGACAGTTGCGTTCGGCATCCGTGGTGCGCCCGGGCACAGGCCCGTACGTCAGGTAGGCACCCAGCGAGTCCGCCGCGGACATTCCGGGCCGCTCCCCGATGAGGACGACGACCATCGCCGCCCCCACCGCGTGAGCGATGTCGTCACCGAGCGCCACCCGAGCCTGCTCGGCGAGAACGACCGGCGCGACACTCCACCCGTCCCCGTCCCCGTCCCCGTGGGCCTCCCCGTCCCTGCCGCCGTCCCCGTCCAGCAAGGCCACGACCTCACGAACCACCGCCGCCGCATGCTCATGAACCGCCCGGCTGGACAGCCCATCGGCCACGACGAACACCACGTCCCACTGCCCCACGGGAAGATGGGCCCGATCCGCGCCCTCCAACCGCCGCCCCAGATCGGGCCGTTGAAGATACGTGAGCCGATCCGGAGCGGCACTACGCACCCGCACCGTAGCCATCCCGGTGCCGGCAAGCCCCGCCGCGACGACATCCGGCTCGAACGGCGAGTGCACCGCATCCCGCGCGGCCGCATGCGCGGCCTGAAGCTCCAGCCGGTGCCGGGTCGGCAGACCGGACCCCGCCCGGCCGAGCCCGATCCGCGCCTGGGTGTGCCGCCGCAGCGTGGCCCACAGCGCGGCATCGGAGGACTCGGGCGCCACCAGAGCCCGTACAAGCGTGGCCAGTTGACGGTCCGTCATGCTGCGAGCTCCTTGCCGATGGCCGTAAGCGGATGTCCCGTACCGGTGACATCCCGTATCGCGCCCCGCTCGTCCAGCAGCCCGATCCCGGCCAGCCACGCCTCGAACTCCGGCGCGGGGCGCAGCCCGAGAACGTCGCGCAGGTACAACGCGTCGTGGTAGGAGGCGGATTGGTAGTTGAGCATGATGTCGTCGCCGCCCGGCGTGCAGATCACGAACGAAGCGCCCGCCACGCCCAACATGGTGAGCATCGTCGCGATGTCGTCGTCATCGGCGTCGGCGTGGTTGGTGTAGCAGATGTCCAGGCCCATGGGCAGGCCGAGGAGCTTGCCGCAGAAGTGATCCTCCAGAGCCGCCCGCAGGATCTGCCGGCCGTCGTAGAGGTACTCCGGGCCGATGAAGCCGACGACCGTGTTGACGAGCAGCGGGTCGTAACGGCGGGCGACCGCGTACGCCCGGGCCTCGACCGTCTGCTGGTCCACCCCGTGGTGCGCGTCGGCGGAGAGCGCGCTGCCCTGGCCGGTCTCGAAGTAGAGGGCGTTCTGCCCGACCGTGCCGCGGCCCAGCCCCTTCGCCGCCTCGTGCGCCTCGTCGAGGAGGCCGAGCGTGACGCCGAAGGACGCGTTCGCGGCCTGCGTACCGGCGATGGACTGGAAGACCAGGTCGACCGGCGCCCCGGCGGCCATCAGGTCGATGCTCGTGGTGACGTGGCAGAGCACGCAGGACTGGGTGGGGATCGCGTAGCGCTGGATGACGCCGTCCAGCAGTTCCAGCAGATTCCGTACGGCCTTGGGGCTGTCCGTCGCCGGGTTGATGCCGATGACCGCGTCACCGGAACCGAGCAGCAGCCCGTCGAGGAGGGCCGCGGCGACTCCGGCGGGGTCGTCGGTGGGGTGGTTGGGCTGGAGGCGGGTGGCCAGCCGGCCGGGCAGGCCGATCGTGGAGCGGAAGGCGGTGACGACGCGCGTCTTGCGGGCGACGGCGACCAGATCGGCGTTGCCCATGAGCTTGGAGACGGCCGCGGCCATCTCGGGGGTGATGCCCGGGGCCAGCGCGGTCAGGGCCTCGGCGTCCGCGGCGTCGGACAACAGCCACTCGCGGAACTCCCCGACCGTGAACGACGCCACCGGCGCGAAGGCCGTCGCGTCGTGCGTGTCGACGATGAGACGCGTGACGTCATCCGCCTCGTACGGGATCAGCGGCTCCGTGAGGAACCGTGCGAGCGGCACGTCCGCCAGCGCCCAGCGCGCCGCGACCCGGGCCTGCGCCGACTCGGCGGCGAGCCCGGCGAGACGGTCGCCGGAGCGCTCGGGGCTCGCGGCGGCGAGCAGCCGCGCGAGGCCGTCGAACCGGTAGGCGTGGCCGCCGAGGGTGGAGGTGTACGAGCTGGAGGTGTGCGTGCTCATGCCGATGACGGTACGAAGGGCGGGCTTCCGGGGTCCATGGCCGGCCGGAGAGTTAACGCAGACGTTCGTTCGCACAGCGTTCTAAAGGTCTGGTTGACAAACATTTAACGCCAGGACCAGAGGAGTGACTTATTTTCCATGCAGCATTCCGGTCGACCGCAGACGAACGAGTGATCACGAAGAGGGGCCACCCGATGGCAGTACAAGAGGGCGCAGCCCCAGAGGCGACGGTGAGCGAGGACACGACCGTCCACCGGCTCAAGCCCAACGCGATCGGCCTGCTCGGCGTGGTCTTCATGGCCGTCGCCACGGCCGCGCCGATCACCGCGATGACGGGCAACGTGCCCTTCATGGTCTCCGCCGGAAACGGCATCGGAGCCCCGGCCAGCTATCTCGTCGCAATGGTCGTCCTGGCGATCTTTGCGGTCGGCTTCACGTCGATGGCGAAGCACATCACGTCCACGGGCGCCTTCTACGGGTTCATCTCGTTCGGCCTCGGCCGGACCGTGGGTCTTGCCTCCGGGCTCCTCGCGACCTTCGCGTACGTCGTCTTCGAACCGGCTCTGATCGGCATCTTCTCGACCTTCGCCACGACGACGCTGAACGACCAGACGGGGATGGACGTCCCCTGGTGGGCGTTCGCGATCCTGATGCTCGCGATCAACGCGATGGGCACGTGGTTCGGCGTCTCCGTCGCCGAGAAGCTGCTCGTGGTGCTGCTGGCCACCGAGGTGACGATCCTCGCGGCGATGGCGATCTCCGTCGCGCTGCACGGCGGCGGCCCGAACGGCTTCACGTTCGGCCCGGTGAACCCGGTCAACGCCTTCCAGGGCACGAGCGCCGGGCTCGGTCTCTTCTTCGCCTTCTGGTCGTGGGTCGGTTTCGAGTCGACGGCCATGTACGGCGAGGAGTCCCGCGACCCGAAGAAGATCATCCCGAAGGCGACGATGATCTCCGTCCTGGGCGTCGGCGTCTTCTACGTCTTCGTCTCCTGGATGGCCATCACGGGCAACGGCGAGACGGCGGCGGTCAAGGCGGCCTCGTCCTCGAACCCGCTCGCGCTGTTCTTCAATCCCACCGAGCAGTACGTCGGGCACTGGGCCGTCGTCGTCATGCAGTGGCTGATGATCACCGGCTCGCTGGCCTGCGGCATGGCCTTCCACAACTGCGCGGCCCGCTACCTGTACGCGCTCGGCCGAGAGGGTGTCCTCCCCTCCCTCCAGCGCACCATCGGCCGCACCCACCCCGAGCACGGCTCCCCGCACATCGCGGGACTCGTCCAGACGGCCGTCAGCGCCGTGCTGCTCGGCGCGTTCTGGGCGGCCGGCAAGGACCCGTACACCGGTACGTACGTCCTGCTCGCCATCCTCGGCACGATGGCCATCCTGGTGGTGCAGGCGGTGTGCTCGTTCTCGGTGCTTGCGTACTTCCGTAAGAACCACCCGGAGTCCCGGCACTGGTTCAAGACCTTCACGGCACCGCTCGTCGGCGGTCTCGCGATGCTCGCGGTGGTGGTGCTGCTGGTGTCCAACATGGGGGTCGCGGCCGGGCCCGAGTCCGGGTCGATCGTGCTGAAGGCCACGCCGTGGATCGTCGTACTGATCGTGGCGGGCGGGACCGGATACGCGCAGTACCTGAAGCGGCGGCAGCCCGACCGGTACGCGCTGCTCGGGCGGACGGTGCTGGAGGAGACGAAGGAGCGGTAGCCCTCCGGGGGTTCGGCAGTCTCGGGGTGCTTCAGTAAGGGGCGGGCGCGATAGCGTCCGCCCCATACCGTTTACCGTGTTCAGCCTTCGCCGAAGAGGTCCGCGCGATGGGCGCGCCAGCGTTCCATGAGCTTGACGAGTTCGTCGTCGAGGAACTCGAAGAAGGCGAGGGTCTCGGCGAGACGGCGTCCCGCAGGGGTCTCGCGACCGAGGGCTTCGACGCCCTCGCGCAAGGCGTACTCCCAGCGCTTGAGCACCGCGTCCCGGTTGGTCAACGCCTCGTACCACTGATTGCCGTGCACGCGATACCGCTCGCGCCGGGAGCCGGGTTCGCGCTCACGCGAGACCATGTGCTGCTGCGCGAGATAGCGCACCGCTCCGGAGACGGCGGCCGGACTGACCTGGAGCTGCTCGCCGACCTCGGCGGAGGTGAGGGCACCGGAGTCGGAGGAGAGCAGCGCCGCGAACACCCGGGCCGGCATCCGCGTCATCCCGGCCTCGACGAGGTGAGCCGCGAAGCTCTCCACGAACTTCGACACCGCCTCCGCGTCCCGCTCGGCCTCGAACGATTCCGCCATCCCTGCATCATCTCCCCTGCTCGCGCGCCACCCGTTCAGTCTATCCGGCCTTTTAACGCTTCCTTAACTTCACAAATTTCTGAAGGAAGCGTACGTTCTGAATCATGACGAAGGCAATCACCGTCTCCGGACTGCACAAGTCGTTCGGCAAGACACACGCCCTGGACGGCCTCGACCTGGACGTCGAGACCGGTGAGGTGCACGGCTTCCTCGGCCCGAACGGCTCCGGGAAGTCCACCACCATCCGGGTCCTGCTTGGCCTGCTGCGCGCGGACTCGGGCGCGGCACAGCTGCTGGGCAGGGATCCCTGGACCGACGCGGTCGAGCTGCACCGCCAGGTCGCGTACGTCCCCGGCGATGTGACGTTGTGGCGGAACCTGTCCGGCGGCGAGGTCATCGACCTCTACGGACGGCTGCGCGGCGGCCTGGACAAGGCTCGGCGCACCGACCTGATCGAGCGGTTCGAGCTGGACCCCACCAAGAAGGGGCGCACCTACTCCAAGGGCAACCGGCAGAAGGTCGCCCTCGTCGCCGCCTTCGCCTCGGACGTCGAGCTGCTGATTCTGGACGAACCGACCTCCGGCCTCGACCCGCTCATGGAGGAGGTCTTCCAGAGCTGCGTGACGGAGGAGCGCGACCGCGGCCGCACCATCCTGCTCTCCTCGCACATCCTCAGCGAGGTGGAGGAGCTGTGCGACCGCGTCAGCATCATCCGCAAGGGCGTCACCGTGGAGAGCGGTTCGCTCGCCGAACTGCGCCACCTGACACGCACGAGCGTCACGGCCGAACTCGCGGGCCCGCCCAACGGGTTGTCCGGCCTGCCCGGGGTGCACGACCTCGACATCCAAGGCACGGGGGTCCCCCCGGACGGAGTCTGGGGGAAGGTCAAGCTCCAGGTCGAGAGCGACAAGCTGGACGCGGTCCTGCGGTCGCTGACCGAATCGGGCGTACGGTCGCTGACCTCGAGGCCGCCGACCCTGGAGGAGCTGTTCATGCGGCACTACCAGGACCAGGATGAGGTCGCCGCGGAGGCGATGTCACGATGACCGCCGTGGCTTCGGACACCCGGTTCGCGGTACGGACCGGGGGATCGCGTCAACTCGCGGGAACAGGCGCCCTGTTGAGGCTCGCCCTACGCCGTGACCGGGTGATGATCCCGCTGTGGGTCGGGGTCATCGCCCTGATGGTGCTCTCCATGCCGGGCTCGCTGGAGAGCGTGTACTCCACCGCCGCCGAACGCGCCGACGTCAGTCGGCAGATGCTGACGAACAGCTCGCTGCGCGCCACGTACGGGCCGGTGTTCAACGACTCGCTCGGCGGACTCGTCGCCTGGCGCATCGGGGTGTTCGCCGCGGTCTTCGCCGGAATCATGAGCCTGCTCATCGTCGTACGGCACACCCGGGACGAGGAGGAGAGCGGCCGTCAGGAGATGGTCTCGGCCGGGATGGTGGGGCGGCGCGCCCCGCTGACGGCGGCACTGCTCGCGGCGTTCGTCGCGAACACGGCGCTGGCGCTGCTCATCGCCGGAGGCCTCGCCGGGCAGGGCGCGACGGGCGCGCTGGCGCTCGGGCTCGGCACGGCCGGGGTCGGGATGGTCTTCGCGACGATGGCCGCGATCGTCGCCCAGCTCACGGAGAGCGCGCGGCTCGCCAAGGGGCTGACCGGCGGGCTGCTGGGCGCGGCGTTCGTACTGCGGGCGGCGGGCGACTCGGCGACCGACGACGGTTCGTCCGTGCTGACCTGGCTCTCGCCGATCGGCTGGCTGGAGAACCTGCGGGCCTTCGCCGACGAACGCTGGTGGGTGCTGCCGCTGTTCGTCGCGGCCGTCGCGATCCAGGCCATGGCCGCGTACGAACTGGCCGGCCGCCGCGATGTCGGCATGAGCTTCCTGCCGGCCCGGCCCGGACCCGCCGCCGGCCGGCTCGGCACGGCGGGGGCACTGGCCTGGCGGCTGCAGCGCGGCAGCGTGCTCGGCTGGGGCCTCGGGTTCTTCGCCGCGGGGGTGGCCTTCGGCGGGATCACGAAGGGGGCGGCCGACCTGGTCGGCGACAACGCGCGGACCCGGGACATCATCGAGCGGATGGGCGGACAGTCCGGGATCACGGACGCGTTCCTCGCCACGATGGTCGGCATGCTCGGGATGGTCGCCGCGCTCTACATCGTGCAGTCCGTACTGCGGCTGCACGGCGAGGAGACCTCACAGCGCGCCGAGCCGGTCCTCGCCAACGCCGTGGGCCGTCTGCGCTGGGCCTCCGGCCATCTCCTCATCGCCTTCGGCGGGTCCGTACTGATCATGCTCCTGGGCGGCCTCGGTCTGGCCCTCGGCTACGGCCAGGACCTCGGCCCCATCCTCGGCGGCTGCCTCGTCCAACTCCCCGCGATCTGGGCCATCGGCGGCTTCGCCGTCCTCCTCCACGGAGTGTCTCCGCGGGTCGCGCCGGGAGCTTGGGCTGTGGCAGGCGCCGCCCTGCTCCTGGGCTGGATCGGCCCGGCCCTGGAACTCCCCGACTCCGCCATGGACCTCTCCCCCTTCGGCCACCTCCCGAAGCTGCCGGGCGGGGACATGACGTGGACACCGGTACTGGTCCTGACGGCGATCACCGCCGCCCTTGTCGCGGTGGGGCTGGGAGCGCTCGGGCGCCGGGACCTGAGCACCTGAAGACGCCCCGTAGGGGCACGGGCTGCCACATCATGCGGCTCCGCCGCGTGGACGCGCTCGGCCCGCGACCACCCGCACCCGGCGATGCCCCGGAACCCGGCGGGAGCCACCCGCGTCCCTCTCGGGCATGGAGCAACGAGAAACCGCGGCGTCGTGCGGGGGCTGCGTGCTGTCGATCGCCGGGGCCACGGCAGCCGCACTCACCTGGGCCTCCTCCGCCCGAACCCGGCGGCACATGGGCGCCGGGTTCGAAGGCGAAGGCACCGACTACAGCGTCCTGCTCACCGAACTCCCCCTCGTCGTGGCAGCCGGCGCCGCCCTCCCCGCCCTCGCCTGCGCACTGCTGATCCACCAGATGCGCAGGCGTCGGCGGAAAACGGCCCGGGACACATCTCGGGACACGGCCCAGAACACGGCTGAGGACACGGCTGAGGACACGGCCCAAGCCACGACCCTGGGCGTGGAGTCACAGCTCGACGAGTAGCCCCTCCAGCCCCCGGATCACAAAGTTCGGCTTGCGCTCCGGCTCGGCCGCGAGCCGCAGCGACGGAGCCTGATCCAACAACGCCCCCATGGAAGCGGCCAGTTCGATACGAGCCAGCGGCGCCCCGATGCAGTAGTGGATCCCCGCGCTGAAGGAGATGTGCGGGTTGTCCGAACGGGACAGGTCGAGCGTCTCCGGCTCGGCGAACACCGCCGGGTCGTGGTTGGCGGAACCGAAGAGCAGCGCCACCTCACTCCCCCGCGGAATCACCGTCCCGTCGACCTCGATCTCGTCCAGCACCCACCGCTCGAACAACTGCAACGGAGTGTCGTACCGCATCAACTCCTCCACAGCCGTGGCCACCAGACCCCGGTCCGCACGCAGGGCCGCCAACTGATCCGGATGCCGGAACAGCGCCCACCAGCCATTCACCGTGGCGTTCACCGTCGCCTCGTGCCCCGCGTTCAGCAGCAGCACGCACGTCGAGATCATCTCCTGCTCACTGAGCCGCTCCCCCTCGTCGTACGCCGCGATCAGCCCGGAAACCAGGTCGTCCCCCGGCTCCTTGCGCCGCGCGGCGATCAGCTCCCGCAGGAACTCGGTGAACTCGACCGCAGCCCGCACCGCCTTCGCCGCCGTGTCCTGAGACGGATTCAGCTCGTACATCCCACAGATGTCCGCCGACCAGGGCCGCAGCTGCGCCCGCTCGGACTCCGGAATCCCCAGCATCTCCGCGATGACCGCCACCGGAAGCGGCTCGGCGACGACCGTCAGCAGATCACCGCCACCCGCCCCGACCAGCTCCCCGACCAGCTCGGACGCCAACCGGTCCACATACGGCCGCAGCCGCTCGACCGTCCGCGGCGTGAACGCCTTCGACACCAGACGCCGGATCCGCGTGTGGTCCGGCGGCTCCAGGTCGAGCATCCCGTGGTCGTTCAGCACATGGAACGGCTCGTGCTCCGCCGGCGGCGCCGTCCGCCCGAAGTCCTCGTGCGTGAACCGGTGCTGATACGTCCGCCCCAGCCGCCGGTCCCTGAGCAACCCCGACACGTCCGCGTGGTGCGGCACCAGCCACTGGTTGGTGGGCTCGTAGTAGTGCACCCGGCCCCGGGCGCGCAGCTCGGCGTACGCGGGGTACGGGTCGGCCACGAATGCCTGGTCCCAGGGGTCGAAAGCCTGCGGGGTCTCCAAAGCTGCCATGTCCGGACGCTAACCGTAGGGACCCCCGCCTGACCAGCGCGAAGCCGATCGCTCCGCGGGAAGGGCCGGGCCGTATGGAAAGTGCGGGTCGACTGTGGCTGGTCGCGCAGTTCCCCGCGCCCCTTTCAGGGGCGCTCCCTCACCCCGGCGTGACCAGTCGCGCCTCGTACGCGAAGACCGCCGCCTGCGTGCGGTCCCGCAGCCCCAGCTTTACCAGGATGCGGCTGACGTGGGTCTTGATGGTGGACTCGGCGACCACCAGCCGCCCGGCTATCTCCGCGTTGGACAAGCCCTGCGCGATGAGCACCAGCACCTCCGTCTCCCGCTCGGTCAGATCCCCGTACGCCGCATGCGCGGTCGCCGACAGCCGGGGCTCCTCGGCCAGCTTCGAGAACTCCGTGATCAACCGCTTCGTCACCGACGGCGCCAGCAGCGCCTCGCCGGCCGCCACCACCCGCACCCCGTCCGCGAGCTGCCGGGCCGAGGCGTCCTTCAGGAGGAAGCCCGACGCCCCGGCACGCAGCGCCTGGTACACGTACTCATCGAGGTCGAACGTCGTCAGCACGAGCACCTTCGCCGTACCGTCCGCCGCCACGATCTCGCGCGTCGCCTCGATTCCGTTCATCTCGGGCATCCGGATGTCCATCAGGACGACGTCCGGGGTGAGCTCCCGGACCCGGTCGACGGCCTCCCGACCGTTGACCGCCTCGCCGACCACCTCTATGTCCGGCATCGCGCCGAGCAGTACCGAGAAGCCCTCGCGGATCATCATCTGGTCGTCGGCGATCAGCACACGGATGGTCATTCGGAGTCCTCCGTCGGCGCGTCCGCCTGAACCGGCAGGAAGACCGCGACCTCGTAGCCCCCGTCGTCCGTCGTGCCCGCCGTCATCTCCCCCTCCAGCATCGTCACGCGCTCCCGCATGCCCGTGATGCCATGCCCCGCGCCGGGCGAGGGCTTGACCAGGCCGGTCGCCGGACCATTCACTATCCGCAACCCGAGGCCGCCGAGCACATAGCTGATCTCCACCTTGGCCGCGGCGCCCGGAGCGTGGCGCAGGCTGTTGCTCAGCGCCTCCTGGACTATTCGGTACGCCGAGAGCTCGACACCCTGCGGGAGTTCACGCACCGCCCCCGTGACCGCCTTCTCCACTTCGAGCCCCGTGTCTCGCACGTTCTCCAGGAGCCGGTCCAAGTCCGCGAGCGTGGGCTGCGGGGCGTCCGGGGCCTCGTAGTCCTCCGCCCGCACGACACCCAGGACTCGGCGCAGCTCGGAGAGGGCTATGACCGCGTTCTCCCTGATCACCGCGAAGGCGTACTCCAGCTCCGGCGGAGGGTTCTCCACCCGGTAGGGCGCGGCCTCCGCCTGGATGGCGACCACCGACATGTGGTGGGCGACCACATCGTGCAGCTCGCGGGCGATCGTCGTGCGCTCTTCCAGGAGCGTCCGCTTGGAGCGTTCGTGCGCGGTCACCGTCTGCTGGGCGGTCACCTTCCGCGCGGCCTCGTGCCGGACATGCCACACCGTGACGAGCAGCAGCGCCAGCGCGCTCACGAAAAGGAAAGGCAGGGTGTTCGTCGAGTAGTAGTGACCGCTTCCGAAGAAGACCTCCGCTACGAAGCCATAACCCGCTGTGACCGCCCACATCCACGCGGCCGTGCGGGGTCTGGTCCGAAGCGCCACGACCGTGAGCACGACCAGATGGGTCGCGAAGCTGCCGGGCAACCACGGCCAGTCGGTCGAGGAGCTGCCCAGCACGGCTGTGACGGGTGTCGCCGCGCAGGAGACCCAGAAGGCGCCGATCGGCCTGACCAGGGTCAGCAGGATCGCGCCCAGCGCGATGAGGCCGGTCGTGAGCTGCAGGACGTCCTCGCCGCCGTTGCCGCCATTGCCGACGAGGGAGATGAGCAGCGTCAGCAGTCCGGTGGCCACCACCACGGCATGCGGGGCCCAGACCGCCTTCTCGCGCAGGCGTGCGGGCAGCAGCCTGGTGAGGGGGCCGTCCACCCGCATCTGCGGAAGCGGGCGGTAGGCGAACGGGTCATGGAGCAGGTCCTGCCGCAGCCCCCGCATCGCGTCCATCGCCAGCTTGAACTCGGGGCTGCGCGGCCTGGTGCCGTCCGCCGATGTCGTCTGCGTCTGGGTCGTCTCGGTCACATACAGAACCGTAGGCGGAGGCCGGGGTCGCGGTCGTCACCAGTGAGAAGGGTCCTTCGGAGTCCCCCTCAGGTACTACGGGTATCGCCGGGGGAACCGCCAAGAGCTGAGCAACGGGGCTCAGTAGCCACTGGGGCGTACCAATCCGCACTCGTACGCGAACACCGCCGCCTGCGTGCGGTCCCGCAGCCCGAGTTTCACCAGGATGCGGCCCACGTGGGTCTTCACGGTCTGTTCGGCGACGTAGAGCCGCTCGGCGATCTCCGCGTTCGACAAGCCCTGTGCGATGAGCGCGAGGACCTCCGTCTCGCGTTCGGTCAGTTCGCCGACGCGCTGCTTGAGCGGGGCACGGGGCGTCGAGTCCAGCCGGGAGAACTCGGCGATGAGACGGCGGGTGATTCCCGGCGCGAGCAGGGCGTCACCGGCGGCCACCACCCGCACCGCCTCCGCCAGCTGGTCGGCGGACGCGTCCTTGAGCAGGAACCCGGAGGCGCCCGCGCGCAGGGCGTCGTACACGTACTCGTCGAGGTCGAAGGTGGTCAGCACCAGGACCCTGATCTGCGGGGTCTCCTCGATGATGCGCCTGGTGGCATCGATGCCGCCGAGTACCGGCATGCGGATGTCCATCAGGACGATGTCCGGGGCGAGTTCGGCGACCTTGGCGATCGCGTCCAGGCCGTCGACCGCCTGGCCGACCACGTCGATGTCGGGCTGGGTGTTGAGCAGCACCGTGAAGCCCTGCCGGACCATCTGCTGGTCGTCGGCGATGAGTACGCGGATGCTGCCACTCGTCATGGAGTCTCTCCTGTGGGGTCTGTGAAGTTGTCGGGAGTGGATCTCCCGGAGGTGGATTTCCCGGAGGTGGATTTCCCGGGGGTGGAACGGTCGGCTGTGGCTTCGTCGAGGGCGGCGGTCCCGGCACGTGGGAGGAACGCCGCCACCGCGAAGCCACCGCAGGACGTCTGCATGGCCATGAGGGTCCCACCGAGCATCACGGCGCGCTCCCGCATACCGAGCAGACCATGGCCGGCTCCCGGGGACGGCGGAGCGGGACGCCTCGGCGCGGAGTTGACGACCCGGATCTGCAGACCGCGCGGAAAGTGCGTGAGCTCCACCCGCACCGTGGAACCGGGGGCGTGCCGCAGCGCGTTGCTGAGCGCCTCCTGGACGATCCGGTACGCGGACAGCTCCACGCCGGGCGGCAACGGGAGCCGTTCGCCGCTGATCTCGGTGCTCACCGCCAGGCCGGCGGCACGGGTGTTCTCGACGAGCGCGTCGAGCCGGTCGAGAGTCGGCTGCGGGGCGTCGGGGGCGGCGCCGGTGCCGGGGGCGCCGAGGCCGTACGGGTCGTCGGGATTCTCCGAGCGCAGCACGCCGAGCACTCTGCGCAGCTCGGTGAGTGCCTCCAGGGCGTTCTGCCGGATGCCGTCGAGGTTCTCCTTGAGTTCCTCGGACGGCTGCTCCACCAGGTGCGGGGCGACCTGCGCCTGGATCGAGATGACCGACATGTGGTGGGCGACCACGTCGTGCAGCTCGCGGGCGATGCGGTTGCGCTCCTCCAGGAGGGTGCGACGGGAGCGTTCCTCGGCGGTCAGCGAGGCCTGCTCGACGAGTTGGGTGCGGGCCTCGCGTCGGCCACGCAGAGCGGTGCCGAGGAGGACCGCGACCGCGAAGACCGTGACTGCCAGGACGCCCGTCGAGGTGTACTGGTTACCACCGATGACTCCCTGGACGAGGTACGTGAGCAGACCGGTCAGGGTCAGTGCCCCGACGGCCACACGGGCGCGCATCCGCAGAGCGAGGAGAAGGAGGACGAGGGCGTGCGCGATGATCGCGGGCGCGCTCCACGGCCAGTTCGGGCCGGGCTGCGGGATGCCCCCCAGTCCCGGCTGCGGGACGAGGTTCACCCGTGCGGCCACCGCGGCCACGACGACGCCGGTCAACGACAACCACCAGGCCGGAACGGGCCGCCACAGGGCGAGTACGAGCGCCACGCCCTGCACGAATCCGGTCAGCAAGCCCAGTTCCACGCCGAGTTCATAGCCGTTGCTCATCTCGTCGGTACCGGACAACGCGACACCGAGCGCGATGCAACAGAGCACCGCGTGCGGCAGCCAGCGCAGCCGGCGGGGACGAGAAAGGGGAAGCAGAGGAGCGTGGGCACCGTTCCAGAGGTCTGCTCGGAGGGTGCGGAGGAGCGCGCGGGCACGGACGTGAGCGCGGGTGCGGGTGCGGGGCACGGGTGTCCCGCCGACGTAGGCCTCGTCGCCCGGCATGTCCTTTTCCTCCGAGCCGTCCACGAGGTCAACCCTAGGCACGGCGGGCTTCCTTCGCCTCCACTGTGCGGTGGTTGACGTGGACGACGCGCGACGGGCGCCGGACCCGGTGGTGGTGGCGGTGATGGCGGTTTCCCTGTTCGTAGGAGCGAAAGGCGGCCCGACACACCGTCAGGGCGAGGGCGAAGACCGGAAGCCAGGCCAGGCGGGCCGCAACCCAGATGAGGTTGTCGGGTGTGGTGTGCAGGCCGGGGAGACGGCCCGCCGACAGGCCCACCGCGGTGACCGACATCAGTGCCGTCTGATGCCACAGGAAGATCGTCATCGCGGAGAGGTTGATGCAGGCCACCGAAGCCCAGAGCGCGGGCCGCCGCATCGCCCGGCGCAACGGCGCCCGCAACAGCAGGGCGAGCCCGCACTGGGCCAGGCCGAAGGCGACGGCGGCCAGGGTCGGCGGGTTGAGGTTGGAGATGGTGGCGCCGGGCACGCCGACCATCGACGCCGGGTAGCCGGCCCACGCGACCAGCACCGCGGTCGCCACCGCACCGCCCGCGAGCAGCACCCAACCGGCACGCCGGGTCAACTCGCCCCGGGTCCAGGCCGCGCCCACCGTGAACGGCACCAGCCAGCCCGCCGCCACATTGATCCAGCCCAGCCAGGCCGGACCCCCGAACCCGAAACGGATGAGGTCCACGTACAGGACGACGGCCAGCGGCCACAGAGGGTTGAGCCTCGCCACCAGGGGAGTCACCGCCGTCAGCCCGGCGAAGACCAGCAGGAACCACAGCGGCGACAGGACCAGCTTCAGCAGCGCATGGACCGTACCCAGGCCCGCGCCCGTCACGAGGAGGCCGACCGTCGCCACTGTCCACAGACCGAGCACGGCCGCCACTGGTTTGAACAGGCGGGACAGACGCGTACCCAGCCATCGTCCGTACCTCGTACCGCGCGCCCGCGCCGACTCGTAACTCCTGGTCGCCACATGCCCGCCCACCAGGAAAAACACGGCCAATGTCTGGAAGACCCACGAGACCGGAGCCAGCCAGGGCATGTGCGCCAGCGGGCTCGACGTGCGGAGAGTCCCGCCGTCCGCGACGAGGGCCGTGACCAGCCAGTGGCCGAGAACGACGCCGAGTATCGCGAAGGCTCGCAGGGCATCGACGGAGCGGTCTCGGTCCGCGGGCGTGGCCGCGTCGATCCGCTCGGCGCCGCGACGGAGGCGGCGTACGCCGTCGCGCAGGAGTGGGCGCGAGCCTCCTCGGAGAGAACCGTCCTTCCTGGGGGATCCCTCCCCCTCCCCCCTCCCCTCCCCCTCTGCCCTCTTTCCCTCTGCCTTCTTCCTCTCTCTCCTCTCCCTCTCTTTCCTCTCCCTCCCTGCCCCCTTCACCTCACGCACGGGTTACCTCCGAAGTCTCGCCGAGCACGATCCGGGCGAGGTTGTCCAAGGACACCGAGCCCGGTTTCAGGTAGTCGCTGTGGCCGCCGTCTCCCGCCGCGAAGACCATGGCGCCGAAGGCCGGGGATACGGGGTCGGTGCCGAAGCCGACGGTCGTGCCGAAGAGGTCGGCCTTGGCGTGCGGGACGTCGGCGATCCAGTCGTCGGCGCCCCGGCCCGCCCAGACGCGGGCCTTCGTGCGGAGTGCTGTTGCGGAGTCCGCGCCGGTGCCGGGGCTGCCGAAGAAGACGAGGTCCGAGATGTCGAGGCCGTTCGCCACGCGGGCGCCCACGACTGTCCCGTACGAGTGGCACAGCAGGGAGACCCGGGCCCGCGCGTTCACCGCCTCCAACTCACCTATGAATCGAAGGAGTTCAGGTGCCGCCTCCTCTGCGCGTCCCGTGGTGAGCACCTCGGAGCTGATGGTGCCGGGCGTCTCGTAGCCGAGCCAGGCGACGACTGCCGCGCGTGTCCCGAGCCGCTCGTGCAGGGCGAGGGCCCCCGCGCGGAAGCGCTCGTACGTGTCCAGGCTCGTGTCGGAGCCGGGCACGAGTACGGCCACGTGGTCGGCCTTCGCCAGGTCGCCGAAGACCTCGACGGCCCGGCCGGAGCCGCGGGCGTCGAAGGAGAGGAAGTGGCGGGACGGGTCCGCCATGGAACGGACGGCGGTCGCGCGGCTGCGGTCGCCGTGGTCCGCGGCCATGCGGGAGGCCTCGGCTGCGTTCGCGCGGTTCGCCTCGTACGTGCTGTCCAACGTCGTGGCGGTCACCGTGCCGATGTGGGCCGGGGCCGGAGCCGGTATCTCCGGGTGTGCGGTCGCCGCGGACACCGGGACGACGACAGCGCCCGTGACCAGCGCGGCGAGCAGCCCACGCCGCAGCCTGCCCAGCCACCGCGCCCGCTTCGGCCGCACCGCCGGCTCCGACCACACCAGAGTCGGTCCCGTCCCGTCCTGCCCTGTCCCGACCGGCAGTGTCCCGGCCGGCAGTGTCCCGACCGACCGCGTCGGAAGCGTCGCCTCCGTCGCCGAATCCGCCCTCGCCCCCACCCCCATGGCCCGCTTCCCCTCCCAGTCCGCCCGCTCATCGGGCCTCACGGGAAAGGAAGTTACGGATCCGGGCTTGTGGTCAGCGTCCCGCCAGGGAGCTCACCTGCGACGTAGCTCTCAGGTATTACGGGTATCACCGCGGCGATTACGGGTATCACCGCGGCGGGCCAGGGGCTCGCCCTGCTCCCCCTCCCGGCCGACTGCCTACCAGGCCGACTGCCTACCAGACCGGCTGCCTACCAGGCCAGCTGCGTGATCTCCTCCGCCACCACCGCACACGCGTCCGCCGCCGGATCGATCAGCGGAAAGTGCCCCACATCCTCCAGGAGCGTCAACCCCACCACCTCGCCGGCCTTCGCCGCCGCGTCCGCGTACGACTCGGCGACGGCCTGCGGGACAACGACATCCTCCCGCCCCTGCACCAGGGTCGTGGCAATCCCGGTGGGCAACAGCAGCGCCGGATCGACGTACGGCTGCCGCTCCCCGAACTTCCCTTCCCCACCCAGGAGTTGGAGCGTCGCGCCGGAACAGACATCCAGCTTCTCCGCGACCGTGAAGTCGGCGATCGGGGCGAGTGCGACGACGCCGCGCAGCGGGGCGGGCCGGTCCGTGAACCAGGGCGCGTCGGCCGGCAGCAGATGACGGGCGGCGGCCCAGAGGGCCAGCTGGCCGCCCGCCGAGTGTCCGGTGACCACCATGCGGCGCGGGTCGGCCTGCGGCAGGATCGCGCGTACGAGGCCGGGGAGTGCGTCGAGCGCGGCCGCGACGTCGTCGAAGGTGTCCGGCCAGCGCCCGGCGACGGGCCCCGCGCCGCCCTGCCCGGCGGCACCGCCCCGCCCGGGGGCGCCGCTCTGCCCGGGGGCGCCGCTCTGCCCCGGGATCACGCTGCCCCGCCGGTACTCGACATTGGCCACGGCGAAACCGCGCCGGGCCAGGAAGTCCGCGAACGGGGTGATGTGCCGACGGTCGTACGGAGCCCGCCAGGCGCCGCCGTGCAGGACGACGACGAGCGGGGCCAGTTCCTCGCCGCCGCGCGGGGCGTAGAAGTCGATCACCTGGTCGGGGTGGTCACCGTACGCGGCGGTGGTGTCGGGGTCGACCGGCGGGTGCGAGAAAGCCGACTCCTCTTCCGCGGCATCGCGGGCCACAGCCGCGGCGCGGGCAGCGGCATCGTCCGCGTCATCCGGTTCCGTGGCTTCGCGGGCGTCGTCCGGCATGCTCCAACCTCTCAGCGGTGCGGTGCGTGTTCACTGGGCCCTTGCCCCGTGCGTTCGTGTGCCCGTGCGCGTCGGCGGGGCGGGCCCCGGCCCCGGAGTCCGGTCGGGCCGCTTGCCCAACACGCTCCGGCGCACGGGCCGTTGGCGGGACGTTATCAGGCCGGTGACGTGCGTCAACACGGGGCTGTCACGCTCGGTGAGGGTTAAACGGTTCTGGCGTTTCGTTATGCTGGCGGGATACCGCTCACCTCCGCGAAGGAGCCCCTCATGTCCGCCGAACCCGGCACCGTCCGCCCCGGAGGACGTACCGCACGCGTGCGTGCCGCCGTGTTGCGAGCGGCGGGGGACGTGCTCGCCGAGCAGGGGTTCGCCCATCTCGACCTGGCCGATGTCGCACGGCGGGCCGAGGTCGGCAAGACCACCGTGTACCGGCGGTGGGGGACGGTGACGGGACTCGTCGCCGACCTGCTCGCCGACATGGCCGAGCAGTCGCTGCCACGCACGGAGACGGGCTCCGTCCTCGGCGACCTCCGCGCCAACGCCGGCCTCGTCCGACGGACCCTGGCCGATCCCCGCCAGGGGGCGCTCTTCCGCGCCGTGATCGCCGCCGCGGCCTGCGACTCCCGTACGGCGTCGGCGCTGCGCCACTTCTACGACGTTCGGATCGCCGAGTGGGCGCCGTGTGTCGAACAGGGCGTGGCACGGGGCGAGCTGCCGCCGGGTACCGACTCCGCGACGGTCGTACGCGCCGTCTCCGCACCCCTCTACTACACGTTGCTCACCACCGGGACGGCCCCGGACGCGGCCGCCGCGGACCGCGCCGCGGAGGCGGCCTTCGCCGCCGCGACGGCAGGGGTGTACGTCACTCCCCGATGACCCGGGGCTCCCCGGCGACGCCGACTACTACCGACCGCTACCGACCGCTACCGACCGCTACCGACCCGCCATTACCGCACGACCGCCGATGTCGCCATGGCCCTCGAGGTCGAGCAGATGGCGCAGGTCGCGGCCGGAGACGTACCGCATGGGCCCCCGAGGCGCCGACGAGCGCGATGGTCCCGCCCGGAGCGACAGTGAGCCACAGCACGCCGCCGCCCTGCCCGACGCCGAGCGGTTGAACGGCGTCGCGGAGGAGCTGAGCCGCCAGCTGGCGGATCGGCAGCCGAACCGTACCGTCGTCCGCAGCCTCCTGGACTCGCTGACGGCGGGAGCCGGCAGCGTGACCGCCGTCCTCACCGCCGTCACGAGACTCTGTTCACGCCATGACTCTGCTCAGGTCACCGAACTGGTTCACGTCATGAACTGTCACGTCACGAACCGGTTCACGTCATGAACTGTCGTCATGAACTGTCCGTCATGACGTGATCTCCGCGAGCACCCTGGCCGCCCTCTCCACATCCCCGAACCCCACATACAACGGCGTAAAACCGAAGCGCAGGATGTCCGGTTCGCGGAAGTCGCCGACCACGCCGCGCTCGATCAGGCGGCGCATCACCCCGCCGGCGTCGGAGCACCGCAACGCGACCTGGCTCCCGCGTTCCGCGTGTGCCGCGGGAGTCACCGACTCCACAGCGCCCTCAGGGACGTACGCCGAGACGCACTCCAGGAAGAAGTCCGTCAGGGCGAGGGACTTCGCGCGGACCGCCGCGACGGAGACGCCGTCCCAGACCTCCAGGGCCGCCTCCAGGGCGAGCATGGAGAGGATGTCCGGGGTGCCGACGCGACCGCGGAGGGCACCCGGGGCCGGGGTGAAGTCCGGGGTCATGCCGAACGGGTCGGCGTGGGAGTTCCAGCCGGGCAGTGGCGAGTCGAAGCGCGGCTGGAGGTCCCGGCGGACGTAGAGGTACGCCGGTGAACCCGGGCCGCCGTTGAGGTACTTGTAGGTGCAGCCGACCGCCAGGTCCACGCCGTGTTCGTCGAGCCCTACCGGCAGGGCGCCCGCACTGTGGCAGAGGTCCCAGACCGCGACCGCGCCCGCATCGTGGATCGCCGCCGTCAGGGACGGGAGGTCGTGCAGGCGGCCCGTCCGGTAGTCGACGTGGTTCAGCAGCACCGCCGCCGTACGCGGACCCAGGGCCCCGGGTACCTCGTCCGGCGTCACCGGACGCAGTGTGCAGCCGGTGAGACGCGCCGCCGACGCCGCGATGTACCCGTCCGTGGGGAACGTCGTCGCGTCGACCAGGATCTCGTCCCGACCGCCACCGCCCCCCTCACCATCACCGTCACCATGGCCGTCGCCGCCACCCGCGAGCCGTACCGCCCCGACAACCGCCTTGAAAACGTTGACACTTGTCGAGTCGCTGACGACGATCTGCCCGGCCGCCGCGCCCACCAGCGGAGCGATCAGGTCGCCGATCCGCTCCGGCGCCGTCCACCAGCCGCTCTCGTCCCAGGACCGTATGCGCAGGGAACCCCACTGCCGGCGCACGACGTCCTCGACGCGCCCGGGCACGGAGCGGGGCAGCGCGCCGAGCGAGTTCCCGTCCAGGTACACCGCGTCATCGAGGACGAACTGCGCGCGCAGCTTGCCCAGTTCGTCCACGGCGTCCAACGCCGCCGCCTTCTCGGCGTACGACTCAGACATGGGACCGCGCCGTCCACAGCTCGGGGAACACGTTCTTCTGGGCCCGCTTCTCCAGCCAGGCCACACCGGCGGAGCCGCCCGTGCCGGTCTTCGAGCCCATCGCGCGCCGGGTGGCGACGAGATGGTCGTTGCGCCAGCGCCACACCAGCTCGGCGACATCGGTCAACGCCTCGCCGAGCCGGGCGAGTTCGGAGTTCTCGTCGCCCGCGTACAGGGCCGTCCACACGGCCTCGACCTCGGGCGACGGGTCGTAGCGCAGGGATACGTCGCGGTCGACGACCGACGCCGGAACCGCGTGCCCGCGCCGCGCGAGCAGCCGCAGCACCTCGTCGTACAGGCTCGGCTCGTGCAGTGCCTTCTCCAGCTCGGCGTGCACGCGGGGCGCGCCCCGGTGCGGTACGAGCATGGACGAGGACTTCTCGCCGAGCAGGAACTCCATCCGCCGGTACATCGCGGACTGGAAGCCGGAGCCCTCGCCGAGGGCGCTGCGGTACGAGTTGAACTGGGCGGGGGTCAGCTGGCCGAGGGGCTTCCAGGAGGCGTTCAGCGCCTCCAGCTCCCGTACCGACCTCTTCAGGGCCGCCACCGCGACCGGCACGTCGTCGCCGCGCAGGGCACGGGCCGCGGTCTCCCACTCGTGGACGATGACGGTGAACCACAGCTCCATGACCTGGGTGGTCACCAGGAAGACCATCTCTCCGGGGTCGTCGGAGAGGGTGTGCTGGAGGTGGGTGAGGACATCCGCCTGGACATAGTCCTCGTACGGGGTCGTACCGGCGAAGTCGAGATGCGGGGTCTCGGGCTCGTGAGCCTCGTCAGAGTACTGAGCCTGGTGGGACATCGCTGTCTCCTGTTATGTACTCCGGGTAGCGGTCCGCCCCTGCCGAATTCCGACACGGGGGCCCCGGTCCCCACCGGCATCCTCCACAATCGTGCCCCGAAACCGCAAGGTCCGCCTGGTCACACCAGGCGGACCTGCACAAACGTGACCCGTCCCGGGTCCTGTCGCCTAGCCCAGCGTCTGCGCCGCCGTCGGCGAGGAGTCCTTCAGGAACTCCGTGCAGCGCTCGTACTCCTCCTTCTCGCCGATCGCCTGAGCGGCGCGGGCGAGACCGTGCAGGGCGCGCAGGAAGCCGCGGTTCGGCTCGTGCTCCCAGGGCACCGGGCCGTGGCCCTTCCAGCCGCTCCGGCGCAGGGAGTCCAGGCCGCGGTGGTAGCCGGTACGGGCGTACGCGTACGACTCGACGACACTGCCGCGCTCGTACGCCTCGTCGGCCAACTGGGCCCAGGCGAGCGAGGAGGTGGGGTACTTGGCGGCGACATCGGCGGGTGCCGTGCCGTTCGCGAGGAGCTCGCGCGGCTCCGGGTCGTCGGGCAGGTTGGTCGGGGGCGGTCCCCCGAGGAGGTTCTCGTGAATGGCCATGGGTTCCAGTTTGCCTGGCCTCGGCGCCTGCGCGAGCACCGCGGTCCGGGTTTACTCGGGACGCGAACGCGTGTGTTCGCTCCAGGTGCGCCGCGGGTGCGCTCCGGGTGTCTACTCCAGTCGCGAACGGGCCTGCGTCGGCTCCAGCGGCGGGGCCGTCACATTGCCGTGGGTGAGGCACTCGGGCCGGCGGCAGTCCGGCGGCGGCTTGCGCACCGTCGCGAAGGCGACCACCGCGCCCAGGACCAGTACGCCCGCGCACAGGGGCATCGCCCGCTGGAAGGCGTCGTTGAAGGCGTCCGCCGAGCGGTACGCCTCCTCCCCCATCCCGACCAGCAGCGGCAGCGCCGCGACCGCGACGAGGCCGGCCGCGCGGGCCGCCGCGTTGTTGATTCCGCTGGCCAGACCCGCCCGCCCGACGTCCACGGAGGCGAGCACGGTCGCCGTGAGGGGCGCGACCAGCGTCACCATGCCCAGGCCGAGCACCAGCACCGCGGGCAGCACGTCACCTACGTACGAGGCGTCGGCACCCACCCGCAGCATCAGCAGCATCCCGCCCGCGCACAGCAGCGGCCCCACGGTGAGCGGGATGCGCGGCCCGATGCGCCCGGCGAGTTCGCCGGAGCGGGCCGACAGGAGCAGCATCAGGACGGTCGTCGGCAGCAGGGCCGTGCCCGCGCCGAGGGCCGAGTAGCCCGAGACGACCTGAAGCTGGACCGCGGAGAGGAAGAAGAACCCGCCGAAGGCCGCGTAGACGCACAGGGTGACTAGATTGACCGCCGTGAACTGGCGCGAGCCGAAGATGCTCAGCGGCATCATCGGGTCCGCCCGGCGCCGCTCCACGGACACGAAGGCCACGCCCGCCGCGACACCCGCGGTCGCCGTCACGGCGACGACGGGCACCGAGCCGCTGGGCGCCTCGATGAGCGCGTACGTCACCAGGGCCAGCGCCAGCGCGCCGAGGGCCGCGCCCAGCACGTCGAACCCGCGCCCGTGCACCCGGTCGTCCTTCGACTCCGGTACGTGGCGCAGGGCGATCGGCGCGCAGAGCAGCGCGAGCGGGACATTGAGGAGGAACACCCACCGCCAGCCGGGGCCGTCCACCAGCCAGCCGCCCAGGAACGGGCCGACCGCCGCGCCCACGCCGCCGAAACCCGACCACAGGCCGACGGCCCTCGCCCGGTCGTCCGGGTGGAACGACGCCTGGATCAGCGCGAGAGAACCGGGCGTGAGCAGTGCCCCGCCGATGCCCTGCAGAGCCCGGGCCGCCACCAGCACCTCGGCACTGGGCGCGAGTCCGCACAGCAGGGACGCCGCCGCGAACCACACCACGCCGACGACGAAGACCTTCCGGCGCCCGAAGCGGTCGCCGAGCGCGCCGCCCAGGAGGATCAGGCCGGCGAGGGTCAGCATGTAGGCGTTGATGGTCCACTGAAGACCGGCCAGGTCGGCGTCCAGGTCGCGGCCGATCCTCGGCAGCGCGACGTTCACGACCGTCGAGTCCAGCAACGCCATGCTCGAACCGAGCACCGTGGTCAGCAGGATCCACTTACCGGCAGGACTGGACATCCTGACGGCCGAGTTCTCCTGCGGAGGGGCAGCCATACCCGGGAGCATACGTACATGCGGCAGGGCCCGGCCCCCCGAGGGGAGAACCGGGCCCTGCCGTTCATGCCGTCGGAACAATGCCGTCGGAACAAAGAGGGCTTACTTGATCTTCGTTCCCGTGGACCGCAGGTTCGCGCAGGCCTCCGTGACGCGCGCCGCCATCGAGGCCTCGGCGAGCTTGCCCCAGGTGCGGGGGTCGTACGTCTTCTTGTTGCCGACCTCGCCGTCGACCTTCAGGACGCCGTCGTAGTTGCGGAACATGTGGTCCGCGACCGGCCGCGTGAAGGCGTACTGCGTGTCGGTGTCGAGGTTCATCTTCACGACGCCGTTCTCCAGCGCGGTGGCGATCTCCTCCGCCGTGGAGCCGGAGCCGCCGTGGAAGACGAAGTCGAACGGGGATGCCTTGCCGTACTTGGCGCCCACGCCCTCGTTCAGCTCCTTGAGCAGCTCGGGGCGGAGCACGACGTTGCCCGGCTTGTACACGCCGTGCACGTTGCCGAACGACGCCGCCAGCAGGTAGCGGCCCTTCTCGCCCAGGCCCAGCGCCTCGGCCGTACGGATCGCGTCGTCGACCGTCGTGTACAGGTTGTCGTTGATCTCGTGGCTGACGCCGTCCTCCTCACCACCCGTCGGGGTGATCTCGACCTCGAGGATGATCTTCGCGGCGGCGGCGCGGGCCAGCAGCTCCTGCGCGATGGAGAGGTTGTCGGCGAGGGTCTCCGCCGAGCCGTCCCACATGTGCGACTGGAACAGCGGGTTCTGACCGGCCTTGACGCGCTCCTCGGAGACGGCCAGCAGCGGACGTACGTACCCGTCGAGCTTGTCCTTCGGGCAGTGGTCCGTGTGCAGGGCCACCGTGATGTCGTACTTCGCGGCGACGATGTGCGCGAACTCGGCCAGGCCGACCGCGCCGATCACCATCTCCTTGTTGTGCTGGCCGCCCAGGAACTCCGCACCACCGGTGGAAATCTGGATGATGCCGTCGCTCTCTGCCTCCGCGAAGCCGCGCAGCGCAGCGTGCAGGGTCTGGGACGAGGTCACGTTGATGGCCGGGTAGGCGAACTTGCCTGCCTTCGCCCGGTCCAGCATCTCGTTGTAGACCTCGGGGGTTGCGATGGGCATCTGTCCGCTCCTTGTATGTGCGGGTGGCGTGCTGCTTACGTCCCTGACCTAGGGGGCGACGTCATCGTCGTCCCCATCTTTCCAGACTTGACCGGATGTTCCTGCCGCGGCGTCCGGGCCTGTGGACAAGTCTCGGAACTTGTTCGATCCGACGGATTCTGTCCGGTCCGACGGGTCTCGCTCAGTCGAGGCCCAGCTCGTCCTTCGAGTATGCGAAGAGGTACGGGACGCCGGCGCCCTGCTCGATCTTCTCGGCGGCGCCCGTCGCACGGTCGACGATGGTCGCGACGGCGACCACCTCGGCGCCGGCCTCGCGCACCGCCTCGACGGCCGTGAGCGGGGAGCCACCGGTGGTGGAGGTGTCCTCGACGACGAGCACGCGCCGCCCCTCGATCCCGGGGCCTTCCACGCGTCGCTGCAGGCCGTGCGCCTTGGCGGCCTTCCGTACGACGAAGGCGTCGAGCCTCCGGCCCCGGGCGGCGGCGGCGTGCAGCATGGCCGCGGCCACCGGGTCGGCGCCCATGGTGAGGCCGCCGACCGCGTCGAAGTCGAGGTCCGCCGTCAGGTCGAGCAGCACCTGGCCGACCAGCGGAGCGGCCTGGCCGTCCAGCGTGATCCGTCGCAGGTCGACGTAGTAGTCGGCCTCAAGACCCGACGAGAGGGTCACCTTGCCGTGCACCACGGCCTTGTCCTTGATCTGCTGCAGCAGCTCGCCGCGTACGTCACTCATGCGGTTCAGCTTAGAGGCGCCGCCAGGTCCAGGTCGTGGTGGCTTCCAGGGGTTCGATGGGGGTGACCAGGCGAGGCAGGGTGTTGAGGCCGTTGGGCGGTCCGGTCTGCGGCTCCACGCATACGGCGGCCTCCTGCTCGTCGTAGACCACGACCCACTCCTCGCGGCTGGCGACCTTCAGCTCCAGTCGTCCCGGCCAGGTGAGGGTGACGTCGACTCCGTCGGGCATGCCGAAGCAGTCGTCCCAGGGGCCGGGCTTCGGGTCGATGCGGCGGCCGGTGGGCAGGTGGTCGTCGCCTCGCTCCTCCTGCCAGGTGGGGGCGAAGTCGACGCGTACGTCTTCCCCGCCCTCGCCGCCCAGGTTCCGGTTGAACCACGGGTGCCAGCCGATCTGCGCCGGGAAGGAGTCGTCGTACGTCTCCACGGACATCGTCAGCGTCAGCGAGTTCTCGGTCAGCGTGACGGCCTGGGTGACGCGGCCCGCGTACGGCCAGGGGTCGACGAGGTCGTACGTGATGACCGCCTCGGCCTCGCTCCTGCGGGCCGTGCGCCAGGAGCCGTCGCGGGCGGTGCCGTGGATGGCGTGCGGTGGGGAGTTGAGGGGGAGCTGGTGCGCGGTGGCGCCGTTCAGGAACCGGCCGTCCCGGGTCCGCCCGCACCACGGGACCATCGGGAAGCAGCCGAACTTCGCGCCCTGCCGGAGGAGTTCGACTCCGTCGACCCGTAGTCCGCCGATTCGGCCGCCGTTGGCCGGCTGCACGGTCGCCTCCGCGTTGCCGCCCGCGGTCAGCGTGATGTCTTCGTTACTCACCCGGGAGACCTTAGCCTCCGGCGGTCGGGTGATTCGTCTGCGGGTTGTTTTGAGCTGCTTGGGCGGTTGTTCGGGTGCGGGTGGGTGGGGGCTTGTCGCGCAGTTCCCCGCGCCCCTTAAAAGATCGGGGCCTCAGGTCAGTTCCTACACTGCCGGACCTCGTGGGCTGAGCGCGCAGTTCCCCGCGCCCCTGAAAAGCCTCAGCCCCCACCCGTCCGCACCCGGCCCTCGGCGTGAGGGGACGTGCCGGGGCGTCCGAGCGCCGCGCTTCCCGGCCGACCCGACTACCTCAGAGTGGCGCTCGGATGCCCCGGCGCGGCCCCGCCCCACATCCAACCCAGGGGCGCGGGGAACTGCGCGACCAGCCCCCACCACCCCGCAGACAAACAACCACCCCACCCCGGAGGCACCCGCACCCAAAAAACCACCCACCCGCCCAAACCCCCGGAGGGGTCAGCGGCGTTTGCGGAAGGCTCGCCCCACGACGATGGCCGAGGCGAGGACGAGGGCCGCCGCGGGAGCCGCCCAGCGGAGGGCCGCGCTACCACCGGCGGCCTGCGGCGCCGGCACCGGCGCGTACCGGCCCCGCGGAGGCGCATGGTCGACCTCCTCGGCACTGCGCCCGATCATCGTCCGCCGCGCGTGCGCCGCCTCGGCGGGCGGCTGGGCCGGAGCCTCGTCATCCTCCTCGAACCCGCCCTCGAAGTCACCCTCGGCGAAGGGGGCGAGGGAGGGGGGCGGGACTTCGGTCTCGTAGACGGAGGGGGGTTCCTCGGCGGAGGTGGGCTCCTCAGCAGTCGGCGGAGCCGGGGCTTCAGGATCGGTCGCAGGCGGCGCCTGCTCAGGCGCCGTCCCGGCCGAGCCCGCCGCCCCACCGCCGGAGGCACCCGTACTCGACAGGTTCTCGGCGAAACGGTTCAGGAGTCGGGTCGTCGCCGAAGCCACCGCGTCCGACGGCAGCTCCAGGACACGCCCGTCCGCCGAAGCCGTGCCGGCGAAGGTGAGCGTCGAGCCGTCCTCCGTCGGACGGAGTGACAACGTGAGCGCGAGTTTCACCGAGCCGCTGCCGCGGGCCTCCGTGGCGTCGCCCTCGACGGCGTACGAGCCTTCGTCCTGCGCGGAGACGCGGAGCGTCCCGCGATACGTGATGCTGTGACTTCCGACGCGTACCTTCAGGCGACCGGAGACGGGCGCCGTTCCCGCGTCCTGCTGGAGCCCGGGCACCGCCCGGGCCACCCGCGCGGGATCGGCGAGAGCCTCCCGGAGAAGCTCGACGGGAACCGGAACGAACACCTCATGCTCCATGTCGGCCGAGCCTACCCAGCAGGGCGCGTACCGCACCCCCGGTATCAAGGGATTCCCTCCGATCCACCGACAGACGGACCCAGACGGACCCAGACGGACCCAGAAGAACTCGGAAGAACTCGGAAGAACTCGGACGGATTCAGTCGGAGTACCTCGGATGTACGAGCGTCGACGCCGGGAGGCCGGAGAGGCGGGTGCGTTCCGCGGCGCGTGCCCCCGCCTGCAGGGACGGTACTTCCGTTGTGCCCGGCGGGATGCGCAGCCACGGGCGGGTGCGGGAGGCGAGGACGAAACCCCAGTCCCGCGGAGCCCTGGACGCGTCCACCGTACGGTCCCGGCCGCCGGCGGAGTACGGCGCCGTCCGCAGGCCGGCCGCCCGAACCGTCGCGTCGACGGTCCAGAAGACCCGGGGCCGCGACGTCACGGGGCCCGCGTGCACGACGAGCCGCCCGCCGTCCGCGAGGACCCCGCGCGCGAGCCCGTAGAACTCCTGCGAGTACAGCTTCGTACTGGCGGTGATGGCGGGATCCGGCAGGTCTGAGATCACTACGTCGTACGTGCCCCGCGGCGCCCGCCGCAGCCAGCCGAACGCGTCCGCGGCGACGACCCGCACGCGCGCGTGCCGGAACGCGTGCCCGTTGAGCTCGGACAGCGCCGGGTCGGTGCGCGCCAACTCCACGAACTCCGTGTCGAGTTCGACCACGTCGACCTGTCGTACGCCCTGGTGTCGCAGTACCTCGCGGACCGCGAGCCCGTCGCCGCCGCCGAGGACGAGCACGCGCGCGTGCGGGCCGTTCATGGCGGGATGGACGAGGGCCTCGTGGTAGCGGCGCTCGTCGCGGCCGCTGACCCAGAGCCGGCCGTCGAGGAAGAGGTCGAGTGAGCGGCCGTCCGTGCCGCCGGTGAGGACGACCTCCTGGACGTCGGTGTGCGTCGCCACCCGTACGTCCTTGCCGTACACCGCGTGCCGCGCGGCCCGTTCGAAGTCGTCGACCAGGACGGCGGCCGAGGCGAGCACAGCGAGTACGGCGACGTTGGCGGCGACCAGCAGCAGGCGGCCGCGCCGGGTCAGGTCCTGCCGGAAGAGGAAGAGGACGAGCGCGCCGCCCGCGGTCGCGTTGACGGTTCCGGTGATGAGCGTGGCGGTCAACTGGCCGAGCAGGGGCAGGAGAAGGAAGGGGAACGCCAGTCCGCCGACCAGCGCGCCCACGTAGTCCGCGGCGAACAGGTCCGCGACCGCGCCGCCCGCGTCCTGCCGCCGGATGCGCTGGATCAGCTCCATCAGGAGCGGAACCTCGGCGCCGATGAGCAGTCCGATGGCGAGCGAGAAGGCGACGAGCAGGCAGCTGGAGCCACCCGCTCCGGTGCCGCCCCAGTCGCCGGTCCAGGCGAAGGCGGCGTAGAGGGCCATCGCGCTGCAGCCGCCGACCAGCGCGAGCAGCGCCTCGACGGCACCGAACCCGGCCGCGGCGCGGCAGCGCAGCCGCTTGGCGAGGAGCGAGCCGATGCCCATCGCGAAGACCATCACGGACAGGACGACGGAGGCCTGGGTGACCGAGTCACCGATCAAGTACGAGGCCAGGGCGACGAGTTCGAGTTCGTACACGAGTCCGCAGGCCGCGCAGATGAAGACGCCGGCAAGGACGAGGAACCGCCCGGTGGTCGGCCTCACCGGCAGCCGCGCCGGGCCCGGACCGCTCCAGGGCGGCGGGGTCCTGCCGGGCGGGGCCGGGGCCCTGCCGAGCGGGGCGGGGGCGTGCGGTTCGATCACCCAGCGAACGCTACGTCACCGCACAACTGCGCCTCGTCACCCACACGTGTGGAAACTCCGCCCTCGACGCATACTTTGGCCAGTGCGGGTACGCCCAGTGAGCGCTTCGCCCGGTCGGGTTGAGTCGGGTTGAGATGTGCGGGTCGTGAGGGCTGGTCGCGCAGTTCCCCGCGCCCCTGGTGGAGCGCCCCTTCAGGGGCGCGGGGAACTGCGCGACCAACCCCCACTCACCCGCACCCAAAAAACAACCCAACCGCCCAACCGCCGGAGGCAACCGCTTACGCCGGCGCGGCCACCCGCACCCCGACCCGCGTACGCGTCGCGACCAACTGCCCGTCCTGCGGATACGCGTGCCACGTACGCCAGTGCATCTGCCCCTCATGCCGCTGCGCGAGCATCGCGGTGAACGCGTGCGGACTACCGGGGAAGACCCCGGCCAACCCGTTCGGATGGTCCGCGACCAGCGCGAGCAACTCCTGCGCGCGCCCCGCGAACGAGCCCCGCGAGAGGGTCTCGACGCGCGCAGCGAACTCGTACTCCCAGTCGCCCACTCGCTTGGCGACACCGAGCGGCAGCGGTGAGCTGCTGCCCGCGATACAGGCGACGGTCTCCGAGCAGCTACCCCGCTCCTCCTCCAGGAGCACTTGATGGGACGCGCCGAGCAGTCTCAACTGAAGCTTCGTGTCGGCCAGTTCAAGGTCGAGCGTGGCGAGCGCGGGCAGTGGTTCGCGTCCCAGGGCCCAGGCGAGGTCGGCCGCGCGCGTGTCGGTGTAGGCGGTGTTGAGGGTCGTGAGCATGGGTCGGCTCCGCTGCACGCAAAGGGTGGGATTGGTCGGTCGCACCCCGGTCGGCGCCGGGAGATTTCGGCCCGGTCGGCCAGGTCAGAAGGAAGTTCCGGGGTCTGCGTCGGCGATTACGAAGAAATCATGAACGGCGCGTCCGCCACAGCGTTTTTACCCAACTTCGTAGGGTTTTCATCCCTCAGAGGGCTCCACAGCTCAACTGTTCAACGAGGTAGTGCGCCGTTCGTTCACACGTGCGCCTTCACGCCCCTGAACACTCCCCCTGCCCCGCAACGGTGAAGCGCCCGCCGGGAGATGACTCCCGGCGGGCGCTCGTGGTGCCGGACGGTCCGGATACGGTTCCCCCTCCGGAGCTCAGCTGCCCCGTGTCAGCTGCCTCCGCCGCATCCCCCACCGCCCCCGCAGGACGACCCGCCGCCGCACGAAGAGCTCCCCGATGAACAGGACGCTCCGCCGGAGGACCCTGAACCGCCCCCGCTGCCTGCCCACCAGCTGCTGGAGCGACCACGCGTGCGCGCGCGCCTCCTCGTGTTGCTGATGGCGAAAAAGAGCCCCACTGCGACTATCGCCAAGATGATGCCTACAGCCATGGCGCCACCCTCCTTCCGTTCCCCCGCAGCGGCCCCCCGTGGGCCCTGCTTCTCGCGTGTACTTGCTTGTGCCTCTTGCTGTGCCTCTTGTTGTGCCTCTTGCGTGAAGGTGGGATGCCCCCGCGTCTCGCAAGCCAAAGCAGAGTTGAGCAACTCCAGAGGTTGAGCGCAGGATGGCCGGCATGACCTCCAGCTTCCGCCGCCCTCTTCTCAACCGCCGCCTCGCCGAGTTCGGGACGACGATCTTCGCCGAGATGTCCGCCCTGGCCCTGAGCACCGGCTCGATCAACCTCGGCCAGGGCTTCCCCGACACGGACGGCCCGGAGGAGGTCCGCGAGGCGGCGGTACGGGCGCTGCGCGACGGCCGGGGCAACCAGTACCCGCCGGGCCCGGGCGTCCCCGAGCTGCGTACGGCCATCACCGCGCACCAGGAGCACCGGTACGGCCTGGCCTACGACCCCGACACCGAGGTCCTGGTCACCGCGGGCGCCACGGAGGCCATCGCCGCCGCCCTGCTCGCCCTCGTCGAACCGGGCGACGAGGTGATCGCCCTGGAGCCGTACTACGACTCGTACGCGGCCTGCATCGCCATGGCGGGCGGCACGCGCGTGCCGGTCACATTGCGCCCGCACGAGGGAACCCGCGACGGAGTCGCGCATCGACGCTTCCGGCTGGATCTGGACGAGCTGCGCGACGCGGTCACGGACAACACCCGGCTGCTGCTGATCAACACCCCGCACAACCCGACCGGCACGGTCCTCACCCGCGAGGAGCTCACCGCGATCGCCGCGCTGGCCGTCGAGCGGGACCTGATCGTGGTCACCGACGAGGTGTACGAGCACCTGGTCTTCGACGAGGCCGAGCACATCCCCCTCGCCACCCTGCCCGGCATGCGCGAGCGCACGGTCACCATCGGCAGCGCGGGGAAGAGCTTCTCGTTCACCGGCTGGAAGGTCGGCTGGGTGACGTCGGCGCCCGCGCTGGTGGCGGCGGTGCGCTCGGCGAAGCAGTTCCTGACGTACGTGGCCTCCGGGCCGTTCCAGTACGCGGTCGCCGAGGCGCTGGCGCTGCCCGACACGTACTTCGAGGCGTTCCGCGCGGACATGCTGACCAAGCGGGACCTGCTGAGCGCGGGGCTCGCGCAGGCAGGCTTCAAGGTGTTCCGGCCGGCCGGGACGTACTTCGTCACCACCGACATCCGCCCCCTCGGCGAGAGCGACGGCTTCGCGTTCTGCCGGGCGCTGCCGGAGCGGGCCGGCGTCGTCGCGATCCCGAACGCCGTCTTCTACGACCACCGCGAGGCCGGGGCGCCCTTCGTGCGGTTCGCGTTCTGCAAGCAGACCTCGGTGCTGGACGAAGCGGTGAAACGCCTCACGGCACTCGCCGGCTGAGGGCTCCGGGTGCTCGCCGGCCGAGGGCTCGGGGCACTCGCAGCCGAGAGCTTCGGGCACTCGCAGGCCGAGGGCTCCAGTCGCTCGCCGGCCCGGAATCCGCGCCCGCCTCTGTCACGGCGACGCGCCGGAGCGGTGGAAGCGCGGAGGAATCCGCACCCGCTCGGCCGTGTAAGGCTCGCAAATGCCCTCACTTGCCCGCAATGTTCGGGTGTGACCCACGTCAGTACCCTCGCGCCCCCCACTGTCACGGAACCCGCCACCGAGGGCCCTGCCCGTCCGCGTGCGCCCCTGGTGGCGGCGATGGGTGTCGCCCTCGGGCTTTTCGCCACCGCCCGGCTGCTGGGCGTCACGGCGCTGGCCATGGCCGCGTGGGCGACCGGCCGGCATCCGGTCGCCCTGCTCGGGCAGTCCTGGGACTCGGAGTGGTATCTGCGGATCGCCGCCGACGGCTACGGGCACACCGTGCACTTCCGCGACGCCGTCGCCTACAGCGACCTGGCGTTCTTCCCGCTGTACCCGGGTCTGATCCGGGCCGTCACCGAGCTCACCCCGATCGACGGACCCGGCGCGGGTCTGCTGATCTCGTGGACGGCCGCCGCGGTCGCCGCCTGCGGGCTCTACGCGATCGGCGTCCGGCTGCACGATCACGCCGTCGGCACCGCCCTCGTACTCCTGTGGGGTCTACTGCCCCACTCCGTCGTGCTGTCGATGGCCTACACGGAGCCGGTCCTCACCGCCTTCGCCGCCTGGTCGCTGTATGCCGTGCTCAGCGGCCGCTGGCTGTGGGCGGGCGCGCTCGCGGCGGGCGCGGGGCTGGCTCGGCCGAACGGGTTCGCCGTGGCGGCGGCGGTGCTCGCGGGGGCCGCGTACGAGGTCTGGCGGCGGCGCGGAAAGGTTTCCCACAGGCTGTGGACGGGCGCGGCGCTCGCGCCCGCCGGGTGGGGGGCGTACGTGCTGTGGGTGGGACACCGGAAGGGGGATCTGCTCGGCGGGTACTTCGAGGTGCAGCGGCTGTGGGGCTCACGCTTCGACTTCGGATACGAGTCGCTGCGCTTCATCAAGCACCTGCTCCTGCGGGGCGACCTGCTCGTCTTCCCGATGGCGATGGTGATCGTGGCGGCGGGCATGCTGCTGTACGGCCTGCTGGTCGCGGACCGCGCGCCGCTGCCGCTGCTCGTCTACGCGGGCGCGCTCCTGCTCATCGCGGTCGGCGGCTCCGGCTTCTTCGAGTCCAAGCCGCGGTTCCTGCTGCCGGCCTTCCCGCTGCTGCTGCCGCTGGCGGTCGCGCTGGCGCGGACGGCGAAAGCCCGGCCTCGGCACGCGACGCTGGTGGTCGGCGCCCTGGCCGGGCTCTCGTTCGCGTACGGGGCGTATCTGGTCGTGATCGCCCACAAGCCCCTGTGAGCTCTCCAGCTCCACGGGCCCCTTGAGCTCAGTGAGCTCTGCGAGTCCTGTGTGCCCTGTGGGCTTTCTGCGCCCTGTGGGCTTCGTGCCCCTGCGAGAGGACTACTCCTCGTCCGGCTTCTCCGCCTCGTTGATCTCCTGCTCCAGGCCGAGCTGCTCCACGAGCCACTTGTCGAACTCGATGGCGGCCCGCACCCAGCTGACCGTCGACGACACGAAGTGCTCCAGGCTGACGCCGGTGCCGATCAGCATCTGCGCCTCGCCGATGAGGCGGACGGTGCCGTCGTCGTGCGTGTGGCTGTAGACCTTGGGCCAGAGCGTGCGCCGGTTCCAGTCGTCGATCGACTCCAGCAGCTGGGGCTTGATGTCGATCTCGTGCGGCCGGTCGTAGAACGTCCGCACCGAGAAGACCTGCTGGTCCCCCTCGCCACGGAACATGAAATACGTACGGAACTGCTCCCACGGCGCCGCGAGGTCACCCTCGTCGTCGACGACATACTTCAGCTCCATCTGGTCCAGGAGCTGCTTCACAAGGTCCTGATCCGGGACGACGGGGCCCGCCGGTCCGCCGGGGTTCGGCTCGGGCTGGCCCCCGAAGTTCGGAATCGAGGACGGGTCGATAGACATCGGTGGATACTCCTGAGGATTGCATGTAGTTGCCTGACTTCGACCCTAGCCGTGATCGGCGGCCAGTAGTCCGGTGGCCTCAGGAGAATCCCCGTCCCCCCACGACCCCAGCGGGCAGTGAATCACCCACTGACCTGCGAGGCTGCCAGATCAGGCCATCCAGACCGAGGCTCTCGCGCCACGCGCCGAGAAATGCCCTCGCCAGCGTTTCCCATCTCTCCGGCCACTCAACACCGCGAACGTCGGACGGACGGTCACGTGCCCCTGGAGACGGCTCGCCTCACCGCGGTTACAGCGTCTTTCCGCTCGCCGGCCCCACGATCAGCCCGTCCCCGAACGAGTCCACCCGGACCGTGTCGCCGTCCTTGACCTCGCCCGCGAGGATCTCCTTGGCGAGGCGGTCGCCGATGGCGGTCTGGACGAGGCGGCGCAGCGGGCGGGCACCGTACGCGGGATCGTTGCCCTCGTCGGCGAGCCAGGCCAGCGCCTCGTCGGTGACCTCCAGGGTGAGCCGGCGCTCGGCGAGACGCTTCGCGAGCCGGTCGACCTGGAGCCGGGCGATCCGCTCCAGCTGCTCCTTGTGCAGCGCCGAGAAGACCACCAGGTCGTCGAGCCGGTTGAGGAACTCCGGTTTGAAGGAGGCGCGGACGATCTCCAGGACCTGCTCCTTCTTCTCCTCCTCGCTGGTGATCGGGTCCACCAGGAACTGGCTGCCCAGGTTCGAGGTGAGGACGAGGATGGTGTTGCGGAAGTCGACCGTGCGGCCCTGACCGTCCGTCAGGCGCCCGTCGTCCAGCACCTGCAGCAGGACGTCGAAGACCTCGGGGTGTGCCTTCTCGACCTCGTCGAGCAGGATGACGCTGTACGGGCGACGGCGGACCGCCTCCGTCAGCTGGCCGCCCTCCTCGTAGCCGATGTAGCCGGGCGGGGCGCCCACCAGCCGGGCGACGGTGTGCTTCTCGCCGTACTCGCTCATGTCGATGCGGACCATCGCCCGCTCGTCGTCGAAGAGGAAGTCCGCGAGGGCCTTGGCGAGTTCGGTCTTGCCGACACCGGTCGGGCCGAGGAAGAGGAACGAGCCGGTCGGGCGGTCCGGGTCGGCGATTCCCGCACGCGTGCGGCGTACGGCGTCGGAGACCGCCTGCACGGCCTCCGTCTGGCCGATCAGGCGCCGACCCAACTCCTCCTCCATGCGCAGGAGTTTCTGCGTCTCGCCTTCGAGGAGCCGCCCGGCGGGGATGCCCGTCCAGGAGCCGACGACGTCCGCGATGTCGTCGGGGCCGACCTCCTCCTTCACCATCGTGTCCTTGGCGGCCTCCTCCTCTGCCTCGGAGGCTTCCTCCAAGTCGCGTTCCAGGGCGGGGATCTCGCCGTACAGCAGCTTGGAGGCGGTGTCGAAGTCGCCGTCGCGCTGGGCCCGTTCGGCCTGGCCGCGCAGTTCGTCGAGCTTCTCCTTCAGCCCACCGACCCGGTTGAGGGACTCCTTCTCCTTCTCCCAGCGGGCGGTGAGGCCGCGCAGCTCCTCCTCCTTGTCGGCGAGGTCGCGGCGCAGTTTCTCCAGGCGCTGCTTCGAGGCCGGGTCGGTCTCCTTCTCGAGCGCCAGCTCCTCCATCTTCAGCCGGTCGACGGAGCGCTGGAGCTCGTCGATCTCGAGGGGCGACGAGTCGATCTCCATACGCAGCCGGGACGCGGCCTCGTCGACGAGGTCGATGGCCTTGTCGGGCAGGAAACGGGAGGTGATGTACCGGTCGGAGAGGGTCGCCGCGGCCACCAGCGCGCTGTCCGCGATCTGCACCTTGTGGTGGGCCTCGTACCGGCCCTTGAGGCCGCGCAGGATCGCGATGGTGTCCTCGACGGACGGCTCGGCGACCAGCACCTGCTGGAAGCGGCGCTCCAGCGCCGGGTCCTTCTCGATCCGCTCGCGGTACTCGTCGAGGGTCGTCGCGCCCACCATGCGCAGCTCACCGCGCGCGAGCATGGGCTTCAGCATGTTGCCGGCGTCCATGGCGGAGTCGCCGCCGGCGCCCGCGCCCACGACGGTGTGCAGTTCGTCGATGAAGGTGACGATCTGCCCGTCGGAGTCCTTGATCTCGGCCAGGACGGTCTTCAGGCGCTCCTCGAACTCACCGCGGTACTTGGCGCCCGCGACCATGGCACCGAGGTCGAGTGCGACGAGCCGCTTGTTCTTGAGGGACTCCGGGACGTCGCCCTTGACGATGCGCTGGGCGAGCCCCTCGACGACGGCGGTCTTGCCGACGCCGGGCTCGCCGATGAGGACGGGGTTGTTCTTGGTACGGCGGGACAGCACCTGCACGACCCGGCGGATCTCCTGGTCCCGCCCGATGACGGGATCGAGTTTTCCTTCCCGCGCGGCTGCGGTGAAATCCGTACCGAACTTTTCGAGTGCCTTGTACTGGCCCTCGGGATCCGCGGTCGTCACCCGGCGCCCTCCCCTGCTCTTCTGGAACGCCTCCAGCAGCTTCTTCGCACTGGCGCCCTGCTGGGAGAGTACGTCGCCGGTCTGGCCGCCCTTCGCGGCGATGCCGATGAGCAGGTGCTCCGTGGAGAGGTACTCGTCGCCCAGCTCCTTGGCCCGCTCCGCTGCGTCGGCGATGACGGCGAGCAGCTCGCGGTTGGGCTGGGGCGGCGCGACGGTGGAACCGGTCACGCTGGGCAGCGCGCTCAGTACGCGCTCGGTGCCGGCCCGTACGGCGGCCTGGTCGGCGTCGACGGCGGCCAGCAGGTCGGTGATGTTCTCGTTCTCCTGCCCCTCGAGCAGCGCGAGCAGCAGGTGCGCGGGGGTCAGATCCGGGTGGCCCTCGGACACGGCCCTGTTGCTGGCCGCGTTGATCGCGTCCCGGCTCCTGTTGGTCAGCTCGGCGTCCACTTTCGCGTTCTCCTCCTCATGAGCCTGCTTCTGCTTCTGCTCGTGTGTTTCTGTTCGGGCTCGGGCTCGGGCCCGAGCTAGTGCTTGTGCTTGTGCTTGGCGCTCCCGCGTTGGCTGACCCAACCAACGTACACAAAGTTGAGTCTATTCCACTCAAGAAGCTCCTGGGGAGGGGCAGGGCGACGTGCGGGCGGGGCAGCGGCTAGGTTCCGGTCCATGGCCTCGTATCCCGTGGATCCGCGCTCCCCCGACGACTCGTACCTCAGCTTCTGGCGGGAACGCCACCTGTGCACTCTGACGACCCTCCGTCCCGACGGCACGCCGCACGTGGTGCCGGTCGGGGTTACATACGATCCGGAGGCCGGTCTGGCTCGGGTGATAGCCGACAAGTCGAGCGCGAAGGTGCGGAACGTGCTGGCCGCGGGCCCCGACGGGGTGCCGGCGGCCGTCTGCCAGGTGGACCGGCGGCGCTGGGCGACGCTGGAGGGGCGCGCGACGGTGTCCGCGGACCCCGGTCGGATCGCGGACGCTGAGCGACGGTACGCCGAGCGCTACGACCGGACGCCGTCGCCCAATCCCTCCCGGGTGGTCATCGAGATCGAGCTGGCCTCGGCGATGGGGCGCGGCTGACACGGGGGCGGCACCCGGCCGCGGGTACGAGGGGTCGGCATGCGGCCGGTCGGCATGCGGCCCGCCGGTACGAGGGACCTGGCACGCGGCCCATACGCGGCTGATTTCGGCCCTTGTGGAAACCAGTGGATAGCCTGAAATATCCCTGGAAACTGCAGCGGAGGAAAAGGGTTCAGGTCACGGTGACGCCGC